>NZ_JBEZNF010000045.1:0-46487 GCF_040653095.1 Streptomyces sp. NPDC048057 | reverse complement strand
CGCCAATACTCCGCATTGGCTCCCTCCTCCGCCTTGAGATCCACGGCACCAGACCCCGCTCCCTGATCCAGCCTGATCCATAAGACACGCCCTAGGTCGCGCCCGGGCGCACCGCACGGGGCACCGTGCTGCCGATTGCATGGCTTTTGTCCGTGAATGTTCCGCCTGTCCGCACGGCGGACGTGAGCGCCTCCGGGGCGGCCGGTGTGGCACGCTACGAGGATGACGGACCAGTACGTTCTGACGCTCTCCTGCCCGGACAAACAGGGCATCGTGCACGCCGTGTCGAGTTACCTCTTCATCACCGGGTGCAACATCGAGGACAGCCAGCAGTTCGGGGACCAGGACACGGGTCTGTTCTTCATGCGGGTGCACTTCTCCGCCGAGCCGCACGTGACCGTGGACAAGCTGCGGGCCAGCTTCGCCGCCGTCGGCGACGCCTTCCAGATGGACTGGCAGATCCACCTCGCCGACGAGCCCATGCGGGTCGTGCTGATGGTCAGCAAGTTCGGCCACTGCCTGAACGACCTGCTCTTCCGCTCCCGGATCGGCGCCCTGCCGGTCGAGATCGCGGCCGTGGTCTCCAACCACCGGGACTTCGCCGAGCTGGTCGGCTCGTACGGCATCCCCTTCCACCACATGCCGGTCACCAAGGACAACAAGGCAGAGGCCGAGGGCGCGCTGCTGGAGCTGGTGCGGGAGCTGGACGTCGAGCTGGTGGTGCTCGCCCGCTACATGCAGGTGCTCTCCGACGACCTGTGCAAGCAGCTCAGCGGCCGGATCATCAACATCCACCACTCCTTCCTGCCGAGCTTCAAGGGTGCCAAGCCCTACCACCAGGCGCACGCCCGCGGCGTGAAGCTGATCGGCGCGACGGCGCACTACGTCACCGCCGACCTCGACGAGGGCCCGATCATCGAGCAGGAGGTCGAACGGGTCGGCCACGACCTCACGCCGGAGCAGCTGGTGGCGGTGGGCCGGGACGTCGAGTGCCAGGCGCTGGCGCGTGCGGTGAAGTGGCACGCGGAGCACCGGATCCTGCTGAACGGCAGCCGTACGGTCGTCTTCGCCTGACGTCCACCGGACCGTCGGTCGTGGTGCGCGTCGGGCGGTGCGGCAGGCCGGGTCGGTCGGGTCGGTCGGGTCGGTTGGGTCGGGTCGGGTCGGCGTGTCACATGCGGCTGAGCGACGCGGCTGCGAAGAGCACGTCCCGAATCGCCTCGCGGTCTCCGTACTGACCGACCGCCGCCTCCTCCGGCGGCACGTGCCCGGCGACCAGCTTGCAGAACTCCACCCCTTCGAGGGCGACCTGCGCCACCGCGCGGTCCGGGGAGCCGAGGGCCGCCGGCGAGTCGAGCGAGATGTACCAGTCGCCGCCGCCCGCGCCCTCCACCTCCAGCCGCACCGAACGCCCCGGCGCTCCCGCGGCCACCAACTCCTTCACCGGCCCGGCGAGCCCGGCCCGCCTGCGCGCGGCGAGCGTCGCCGGCAACAGCCGTGCCACCAGGTCGATCATCCGCTTGAGGTGCGCACCGCGCGGCGGGTCGTACGGATAGTCCACCGCGTCCGCGATGTCGTCGGCGTGGATCCAGCACTCGAAGGCGCGGTCGACGAGCGCGTCCCGCAGCGGCAGCGAGAAGTCCCCGTACGACACGGACATCTCGGCCGCGCCGTGCGCCGCGAAGGACACCGTACGGATGAGGGTGTGGCTCTGCGCCCGCCACAGGCGGTGCGCGGCGCGCCCGGTGGGGAGGTTCTCGGAGCGCCAGAACTTCTCGGTGCGCTCCGTCGGCGGCTTCGGGCCGTCGCGGCCGAGCGGGTCGTCGAGACCGAGGGCGTTCGCCACGAGTCCGTCGACGGTCATCAGATGGCCGATGACGCCGCCGACGGTGGTCATGCGCCGCACCGACTCGCGGCCGTCGAACCACAGCAGGTGCAGGGGTGCGTCCCACTCGGCGTCGCCGATGTCCCGCAGCAGTGCGTCCAGCCGGGCGGTCTCCGCGTCGTACGGCGTGGCCCAGTCGGGCACCGGGATGCGGGCGGGCCGGCGACCGAGGCAGTTCTCCAGCACCCGGAAGCGCAGCGAGGGCGGAAGGTCGAGCTCGCGTTCGGTGTGCAGCAACTCGACGGCGCCGCGCAGCCGCTGTGCCTCGTCGTGGCAGGGAGCACAGACCTTCAGGTGCGCGTCGACGGCGGCGGTCTCCTCGGCGGAGCAGGCGGACAGGGCCCATGCGCCGAGCAGGGACTTGAGCACGCCGTGGGAGGGCGGCGACGCGGGCACGGCGCGGTCGGCTACCTCCGGGCTGTCGCCCGTGCCTTCGGCACCCGCGGTCTTCGCCGGCTCTTCTCGTTCGTCCGTTGCTGCTGCTGACTCTGGTGTTTCGGGCATATCGGCCTCGGCCGGTCGGTCGGCTGGCGTGGTTCCGTTGGCGGGCGGGGAGGTCTGGCGCGACGTGGGCGCTGGGGGAGGCGGGGGGACGCGTGGTGCGACGTTCCTCCTGGGCCGGGGCACCCCGGAGTCCTTCCGACGCGGGGGCGGCGCGAGGCCGTCACCGGCCCGCCGGGGGGCGGGTATGCGGGGTACGCCCTGCACCTCCTCGTGCTCGCCGTCGCCGTCGTCCCAGTGCGCCATCACAGGGAGCGCCCGTATCCAGGGGGTGACGAGCCCTCCACGGGCCGCGTGTGCGCCGTGGACAGCAACTGGAGGCCGAGCCGTAGTCTGCGCCTGGCCTCGTCATCGGTCACTCCCAGATGCGCTGCGGTCTGTCGGTAGTCACGTCGCTCGAAGTAGGCCAGCTCCAGCGCCTTGCGCAGGGGAGCGGGCATCGAGGTGCGTATGTAGTCGGCCCGGGCCTCGGCCGCCGCCCTGCGCACCCGCTTCTCCAACTCCTCGGTGGTGCCCGTGCCGCCGTCCGCGAGCGCGGCGGCACCGGTGCGACGCAGTCGCGACACGGAGTGCTGGTTGGTCAGCTTGGCGACCCAGGACCGCAGGGAACCCTGCTTGGGGTCGTACTCGTCCGGATGCTCCCAGACGTAACCGAACACCTCACGGGTCACCTGGTCGGCCGCCTCGTCGTCGTCGAGCACCCGATGGGCCAGGCTGTGCACGAGGGAGGCGAGCTTGTCGTACAGCTCGCCGAGTGCCGCGGCCTCGCCCCTGGCGAGCCGCTGCTGCATCTTGCGGTCCCAGCGCGGCTGCGTGTCCTTCGCCATCCGTTCCGTCCCCCAAGCCTTGCTCGCGCGTACCGCCCTTGCCTGTGGACACCGACCCTCGCGCCGTGCGCCGCTCTCCGCGGTGTCCCACGGAGCGTCACGATGCAGTTGGTGCCCTCGATGTCCTTTCCCCGTCAACGAATGTAATGCGCGTGACGATGCCCGCACGCCCCTTTGCTCCAAGTGCGCCCCCGAAGGAGGGTTGAGGTGGTAGAGGGACTTCGGCCCCGAAGTGCTCCCGTTCGAGGCCCGAAGGGGACCCCGAGCGGGACCCTGGGGGATCCCGAGCGACGCCCGGCGACCTCGCCTTCGAAACTGTGATCACCCCTTCACCTGTGGTTGGTTTCACGTTCCCGAGCAGGCAATTGGCGGGTACTTGCACGCGTCAGCCTCCCGGGGCCGTACGCTCCCCGCATGGACAGCGCAGAGTACGAGCGCAAGATCGCGTCTCGCTTCGCCGCATTCGATCAGGACGGCAACGGCTACATCGACCGCGAGGACTTCAGCGGGGCGGCGGCCCGCCTGCTCGCCGAGTTCTCCACCACTCCCCGCTGCGACAAGGGGCAGGCCCTCTACAACGGCGCCGAGGCGTTCTGGCAGGGCATGGCCGGCATCGCCGACGTGGACGGCGACCAGCGCGTCAGCCGCCAGGAGTTCGTCACCGGGGCGGTGAAGCGCCTCCGCGACAACCCCGAGCGCTTCGCGGAGATCGCCCGCCCCTTCCTGAGCGCCGTGATCGCCGTGGCCGACGCCGACGGTCAGGGCATGACCCCCGCAGCGGCCGAGCGGGTCCTACGAGTCCTGGGCGTCGGCACCGAGGTGACGGCCCAGGTCGCCACCGCCCTGGACACCGACGGCGACGGCCGCATCGGCGAGGACGAGGTCCTACGAGCCTTCGCCTCCTACTACGTGACGCCGGAGCAGCCCTAACTCCTGGTGGGGCCTGGAACTCCCTGGAACTCCCGACGGAGCCGGGGGCTCTAAGCGGAGCTGGGAACTTCTGGTGGAGCCCGGGAGCTGCTGGAAGCTTCGGGTGGCTTCCGGGCGCTCCCGTTGGCTTCCGATGGCTTCCGGTCAGTGCCCCCGGGGCGTGTTCCGTTCAGGAGCATTTTGTTCCGTTCAACCGCCGTTCACATAGTCCTCCCCGGGGATCACCAGGCCCGATTCGTACGCCATCACGACCGCCTGTGTGCGGTTCTGCGCATCGAGCTTCATCAGGACGTTGCTCACATGCGTCTTGACGGTCTCCAGGCTGACCACGAGCCGCTGCGCGATCTCCGGGTTGGACAGCCCCTTCGCCATCAGCCGCAGGGTGTCCTGCTCCCGCCCGGTGAGCGGTAGCGGCAAGGGCGGTACCGCCGACGCCGGGCGGGCGGTCACCAGCCGGCGGACCGCGTCCGGAAAGAGGAGCGAGTCGTCCGTGGCGACCAGGTGGACGGCGCGGGCGATGCGGTCCGACGGCGCCCGTTTCAGTACGAACCCGTCCGCGCCGGCGCGCAGCGCTTCGTACACGTACTGGTCGCTCTCGAACGTGGTGATCACCACGACCTTCGGCGGCTCGTCCAACTCGGCCCGCAGCCGCCGCGTGGCCTCGATGCCGTCCATGCCGGGCATGCGGACGTCCATCAGGACCACGTCCGGCCGCAACTCGGCCACCAGCGGCAGCACCTCCGTCCCGTCAGCGGCCTCACCGACCACGTCGAGCTGTGGCTTCGCCGACAGCAGCGTCCGCAGACCGGTGCGGGTCAACTCCTCGTCGTCCGCGATGAGCACGGTGACGGCACCAGCTGACCCCGCGTCTGCCTCAGTCTCCGTATCTGGCCCCGGCCCCGGCCCCGGCGCCAACGCCAACGCCGAGGCCGTTGTCGTGCCGGCGGGTGCGGGTGAGGGGCTTGGTGGGGTGGCCGTGGCTGCGGTCGCAGTGACGGGTGTGGGCTGGGGCGATGGTGCGCGTGCGGTCGGGGCAGTGGTGTCGTTCATCGACCCCTCCTCTCCTCGTCCGTGGGTCATGGCTCCGGGTGCAGCGGGAGGCTGGCGGCGAGCCGCCAACGGCCGTCGGGCGTGGGGCCGCAGTCGAGGTCACCGCGCAACAGGCTGACTCGTTCCTCCAGATTCTTCAGTCCGTAGCCGAGACGGTCGGCCCGGGCCGGGCGGAACCGTCGGACGGCGGACTTCGGTATCTCGTTGGTCAACTCGACCTCCAACCGGTCCGATGTCACAGTCAGTCGCAACTCCATGGTGGGCTCGACCGCGTGGCGCAGCCCGTTCGTCAGCCCCTCCTGCACGATCCGGTACGCCTCCCGGGAGACGGGGCTCGGGATCCGTTCCAGCTCGCCACTGATTTCTATCTGGACCTCGACGCCGACCTGGTGCACTCGGTCGACCAGCGCGGGCAGCTCGGCCAGCGTGGGCCCGACCACGGTCGCGGCCGGGGCGCCACCGCCCCGCCGCAAGGCACCCAGAACGTGGTCCAGGTCGTCCAGTGCGTCGCGCGAGGTCTCTTCGATGCTGTTGAGGGCGCGCCGTGCGGCTGCCGGGTCGCTGTCCATCAACTCACCGGCCACCGCTGCCTGGATCGTGGCGGCGGTGAGGGTGTGGCCGATGGAGTCATGCAGCTCCTGCGCCAGACGATTGCCCTCCGCCAGCACGCGCATCCGCTCTTCCAACGCGGCCACCCGCTCGGCCTGTCCCGGCCCGATGAACAGCGGCGCGAGCCAATGGAGCGCTGCGGTGCCCAGAGCGACGACGAACCAGGTGAACAGCAGCGCGACAACGGCCAGCGGCACCGTCCACGCTCCGTGCCACCCCGCCGCGACGTCCGTACTCACGGTGAGGAAGCGAAGGTCCTCCCCACCGCCGTTGAGCCACACCGCGATGGAGAGGAGCGCAACGGCGGTCGATATCGCCGCCACCACCGTCACGCATCCGCCGACGACTGAACTCACCAGCAACCACGCTCCCGTACGCAGCCGCTCGGGCGCCTCCGCACGGGTGGGCGCGGGCAGCTCGGTGCCGAGCGACGCGTTGGCCAGCCACACGGCACGGCGGCGGGCGGAGTGCAGCAGCCCGCAGATCACGACGAGGTCCGCCGCGAGCGCGCCGACGGCGAGCGTGCGCCAGCCGGAGGACCACGTGCGGGTGCTGGCTCCCAAGAAGAGGAGCGCGGTCAGCAGCGCGATGAGACCGATGCACGTGCCAACGACGACGTGCCCGAGGCCGCGCACGGTATGTCGAGGGCGAAGGTGCTGGCGCACCGAGCGGCCCGACAGGCCCGCATGGCCTGCGAGGTGTTGACGCGGGCGGGTTATCGCACGCGCTGGAGAGTCCGGACGGGTGGCTGGACGAGTCGGAGGTGTTGGCAGGGATGAGGGACGGTCGTGGGCCTGTTTGCTCTTCCACACCTCTCCGATTTTGCAGATGGCTGCGCGATGCCGCCTCCCCCAGGTGAGGGAGATCCAATCTCGCTCACGATCGCGATGTGGCGGCCGGCCGGCCGGCGGACAGTGGTCGACATGCTGCGTGCCCCACGAGCCGCAGAAATCCACAGTCATGCCCATGGGAGAGAAGGTCTGCACGCCATGACGTACGTCGTCCCGACCAAGGCCACACCACTATCGAGGAAGGACCGCACCCGCGGGTTGTGGGTGTTCTTGTTGATCACTTTCGGTGGCGCGTGGGTGGGGATGTTCCTGCCGCTGTTCACCGACCTCTCTCCGCTGAACCCGTTCGGGCAGATCATCTTCGGCTGCATGCCCGCTCTCGGCGCGGTGGTCGCCCGCCTCGCCACGGGCGAAGGCTTCGCCGATGCCGGGCTCCGCCCTCGTTTCCGCCGTGCGTGGAAGCACTATCTGCTGGCCTGGCTCGGGCCGTTGGCTTTTGCCGTCACGGCGTTGGGGACAGCTCGCGTGCTCGGTGTCTGGGATGGTGACCTGACGCAGCTCGGCGACGGGGTGGGCGGAGTGCCGGGGTGGGCGGTGGTGCCGCTGCTGATGCTCGCGGCACTGCTTCTGACGCCCATCTACTGGGGCGAAGAGTTCGGTTGGACCAGCTATCTCAGGCCCCGGCTGTGCAACGGACGGCCCTTGGCGGCGGTGGTCGTCGCGGGCGCGATCTGGGCGGTGTGGCACTATCCGCTGGCCTTCAACGGCTACATCGAGTTCGAGCATCTGCTGCTCGGGCTGGCGATCTGGTCGATGGCCTTCCTCATCCAGCAAGTCATGCTCGCGGCGCTCGCCGTGCGCAGCCGCACGGTGTGGACCGCGTCGCTCGCCCATGCGGGGAACAATCTCGTGCTCTCCCTGCTCATGGAGATCCTTGTCCTGAACGGCGGCGACGGCAAGGGCGGCGGGCCCGGTCAGATAACGGTCACGCTGTTTCCCCTGCTGCCCATGGCGCTGGTCTGCATCTGGATCCTGTGGAGCGGCAAGCTGGCGGCCCCGGGCGGTGACGCAGGCGATGAGAGCGAGCGCAGGGGGCTTGCCTCCCAAGACTTTTCGGCGCTGACCTCCAGCTCGCTCAACACCTCCATATCCTCCGCGACCTCCACGACCTCGAAGTCCTCTGCGTCTTTCGATTCTTCTGGTTCTTCCGGCTCCTTCAGTGCCCCGAGGAGGTCACGATGAAGCGACGCGGCACCAAAGCCGTCACCAGGACCGTCACGGTGGCCACGATGCCTACGGACACCCATGACGTCGTCGTGAGCGCGGCGTCGAAGGCAGTCCGGGCGGCGGCCAGGACGTCGGGGTCGCCCAGTTGCTCGGCGTCGCCGATGGACTGTTGCGCGGCCGATGGTTGGCCCGTCATGCGGTCCGCATATGCGGCGGCGTGGATGGAGCCCAGCAGCGCCACCCCGAGGCCCACTCCGAGTTCGTACGAGGTCTCCGAGACGGCACCGGCCTGCCCGGCGCGTTCCGCAGGTACCGCCGACACCAGGACCGCGGCTGCCGTGGTGATCGCGATGCCGTCGCCGAGCCCGAGGGCGATCAGGACCACCGCGACGTACGGATACGTTGTCGGCTCCGGGGACAGCGCGAGGACGAGGAAGCCGGCGACGAGTCCGCTCAGCCCGAGGGCCATCGCGGCGCGCACCCCGATCCGGCGCATCAGCCAGGGAGCGGAGAGCGAGCCGACGAGCGTGGCGAGCGCCGCAGGCAGGGTGCGGACACCGGCCTGTGAGGGGGAGTAGCCGTGGACGTACTGCATCCACAGCGACAGCAGGTACAGCGCTGCGCCGATCGCGAGCATCGCCATCAGGGTCGCCAGTGCCGCCGCCGTGAAGGCGCGGCGGCGGAAGAGCCGTACGTCGAGGAGCGGGTCGGGTCGGGCGAGTTGGCGGCGGGCGAAGAGTGCCAGCGCGATGATCCCCAGGGCCAGTGCGGCCGGACCGCTCGCTTCGACGCCGTTCTTGGCGAGGTGTTTGATGCCCCAGGCCAGGGTGATGACGCCGACGACGGAGAGCACGGCCCCGACCCAGTCGAGCCGCCCGTGTCCCGCGTCCTTGAACTCGGGCAGGAGCCAGAGCCCGGCCGCGACGGTCGCCACGACGACGGGCACGTTGACCCAGAAGGCCGCCGACCATCCGTACTCCTCGACGAGGACACCGCCGACCAGGGGGCCGATCGCGGCGCCCGCGCCGGCGACGGAGGCCCACACGCCGATGGCGAGCGTGCGTTCGTGCGGGTCGGTGAAGATGTTCCTGATCAGCGAGAGCGTGGAGGGCATCACCATGGCGCCGCCGATCGCGAGCAGCACCCGCCCGCCGATCAGCTGCGCGGACGAGGCCGCGGTGGCGGCGAGGACGGAGGCGGCTCCGAAGAGGACGAAGCCGCTGACGAAGAGCAGTTTGCGGCCGTAGCGGTCGCCGATGCCCCCGGTGGTGACGAGCAGGCCGCCGAGGACCAGCCCGTAGACGTCGATGATCCAAAGCTGTTGGAGCGCATCGGGCTCCAGGTCGTCGATGAGGGAGGGCAGTGCGACGTTCAGGATGGTGGCGTCCATGGCCACCAGCAGGAGGCTGGCGCACAGGACCGCGAGCATGCTCCAGCGCCGGGCCCGGCTGAAGCCCGGTGGCGCCGAGCCGCTCGACGGGGGCTGCGGCGGTTGGGGCGGTTGCGGGGCCTGCGGCCCCGGTGGATGCTGCGCCGTACCGCCCATGCCGTCCCGTCCCTTCGTGACCCCCGCCGAGGAACACTGCCGTGGCGGGGGCCGGCCGCCGCGGAGACGGGCCCGGCGCTTGCCCCGAACGGCGCACGGCCTTCGGCGCCGGCCGCCGGGGACGTGTCCCGGGCAGTCGTTGTCACGGGATCAGGAGAAGCGCTCCCGCAGCTTGTACTTCAGGACCTTCCGGAGAGTGTCGTTGCGGGGCAGGGCGTCCACCACCTCCAGTTGCTCCGGCAGTTTGTAGGGGGCGAGGCCCTGGGACCGCAGGAAGGCGGTGATCGTGGGGAGGTCGAGCCGCGCGCTTGCGGCCCGCTGCTCCAGGACCGCGCAGACCCGTTCGCCGCGTTCGTCGTCCGGCAGCCCGATCACGGCCGCGTCGGCGACGTCCGGATGGGTGTGCAGCAGGTCCTCGACCTCCTTCGCGGAGATGTTCTCGCCCTTGCGGATGATGACGTCCTTGAGGCGGCCGGTGAGCACCAGGTGTCCGGACGGCGTCAGACGGCCGAGGTCGCCGGTGATGAGGAAGCCGTCCTCGTCGAAGACGGCGTCGGACTGGACGGGATCGAGGTAGCCCCGGCAGACGGCCTCGCCCCGCAGCCGCACCTCACCGTCGACGATCCGGATCTCCATTCCCGCCGGTGGCCGCCCTTCGGTGGTGGCGAGGTCCTCCACGGAGTCGTCGGGGGAGCCCATCGTGATCATGGGTACTTCGGTCATGCCGTAGCCGTGAGTGAGTTGGCAGCCCAGCTCGCGTACGACGGAGTGGTACAGCTCCGGGGGCTTGGGCGCTCCGCCGCCGGCGAGCAGCCGCAGCGTGGGGATCAGTTTCCGGTCGGGCCGCTTGCGCTGTTCGGCGAGGAAGAGGGAGTAGAAGGCCGTGGAGCCGCCGGCGGTGGTGACGCCGTGGCGCCGGTAGTCGTCGAGCGCGCCGGGAAGGGCGAACTTCTCGAAGAGGACTGCCGGGAAGCCATACAGCAGCAGCATCACCAGGTAGTCGGCTCCGCCGATGTGGGCGAAGGGGAAGGCGATGGAGCCGATGTCCTCGGGGGTCAGTTGCAGCGCGTGCGCCAGGCAGGAGCCGCCCGCGATCAGGGAGCGGTCGGTGTGCAGGACCCCCTTGGGGTCGGATGTGGTGCCCGAGGTCCAGTAGATCCAGCGGACGTCGGTGCCGTTTTCGGGCGGGGGCGGCAGGGTCGCGGGGTCGCCGGAGGGCAGCGAGCCGTAGCCGTCGAAGACGCCCCGAGCTCCGATGCGGACGGCCATCGCCCCGTGGTCGAAGTCGCGCCAGACCCCGGGCACTGCGAAGTGCTGCGCCTTGGACTCGCGCAGGGCGAAGGAGACTTCGCGGTCCCGGTAGAAGGGGATGATCGGGGTCTGCACGGCGCCGAGCCGGGCGAGGGCGACGCACAGGACGACGGTCTCGATGGTGGTGGGGAGCTGCCAGGCCACAACCGTGCCGGGCCGCACGCCCCGGGCGTACAGTCCGGCCGCGGTCTCCTCGGCGGCCGTGCGCAGACCGCCGAAGGTGAGCGACCGCTCCCCCTGGAGGAGGGCACGCCGGTGCGGGGTCAGCTCGGCGCGTCGGGCGACGAGGTCCCAGAGGGTGGGGGAGTCGCTGAGCGTGTGTGCGGTGTTCTTGCCGTCGGTGTCGGGCGCCCTGTCGTTGTCGCCTGCGCTGTGCGTGCCGTCCGTGTCCTGCGTGTCGTCCGTGCGCATTGGGCGTACGCCTCCATCCACCCCGGGCCAGCCGACCTCGTGTCTGACGCATCGTCAGGGATGGTCGAGAGGGTAGGTCTCCGGAGCTTGTCGGTCCAGGGGTGCGCGGCTAGCCTGAAATATCTGATGCAGCGTCAGATTTCTGTGGTGAGGGGCGGGTCGCGTCTTGGATCTCAGCTTTACGGAAGAGGAAGAGGCGTTCCGGGCCCGGCTGCGGGACTGGCTCGGCGTCAGCCTGCCGAAGCTCCCGCCGAAGCCCTCGCCCGACGACTGGCCCGCCCGACGTGCCTACGACACGCTCTGGCAGCGGATGTTGTACGACGCGGGCTATGCCGGCCTCCATTGGGGCGCGCCCCCCACTCAGCGGCTGATCTATCTGGAGGAGACCGAGCTGGCGGGCGCGCCGTACGTGGGGGCGAACTTCGTCGGACTGCTGCACGCCGGCCCCACCATCGCGGCCGAGGGCACCCCCGAGCAGCGGGACCGCTGGCTGGAGCCCATCCTGCGCGGCGACGAGGTCTGGTGCCAGGGCTTCAGCGAGCCGGAAGCCGGTTCGGACCTCGCGGCCCTGCGGACCCGGGCGGTGCGGGATGGCGACGAGTACGTGATCACCGGGCAGAAGATCTGGACGTCGCACGCGGAGGTCGCCGACTGGTGCGAGTTGCTGGTGCGCACCGACCCCGATGCGCCCAAGCACCGGGGGATCTCCTGGCTCGCTATGCCGATGGACGCGCCCGGCGTCACGGTTCGTCCGCTGCGCACGCTGGCCGGTTCGGCGGAGTTCGCCGAGGTCTTCCTGGACGAGGTGCGGGTCCCGGTCTCGCACCGCGTCGGTGCGGAGCACGACGGTTGGCGCGTCACCATGGTGACGCTCTCCTTCGAGCGGGGCACCGCGTTCGTCGGCGAGGTCGTCGCCTGTCGCCGCACCTTGCGGGAGGTCGCCCGCGCTGCCCGAGCCAACGGCAGCTGGGACGACGCGGTCGTGCGCCGCCGCATCGGCCGGCTGAACGCGGAGTTCACCGCGCTCTGGCGGCTCACCCAGTGGAACGTCAGCGAGGCGCAGGCCACCGGCGGCGTGCCCGGGATCGGCGGCTCCGTCTTCAAGCTCCGTTACTCCCAAGCCCGCCAGGAGCTGTACGAGGCGGCGGCGGAGGTGTTGGGGCCCGATGCGCTGGACCTGGGCCGTGAGTGGACCGCGGACCGGCTGTCCTCGCTCTCGTACACCATCGCCGCCGGCACCTCCCAGATCCAGCGGAACATCATCGCCGAGCGCATCCTCGGTCTCCCCAAGGCCCCGAAGGGCGGTGCCTGACATGCGATTCCAGTTCACCGACGACCAGCGGGTCCTGAAGGCCGCCACGCGCGAGCTGCTGGAGCGCGTCTGCCCGGCCGAAGTGCTGCGGGCCGCGCTGGCGGGGTCGCCGGGCCTCGACCGTCGGGTGTGGGCGGCGCTCGGTGAGGCCGGAGTGTTCGCGCTGCGGTTGCCCGAGGAGACGGGAGGTGTGGGCCTTGGGCGGGTGGAGGCCGTCCTGGTCTTCGAGGAGCTGGGGCGTGCCCTGGTCCCCGGGCCGCTGGTGGCGACCCATCTGGCCGCCGGCGTCGTGCCGGGCGCGGCCACCGGGGAGCGGGTGGTGGCCCGGGAAGACGGAGGGCTGGTGGCGTGGCTGGCCGCGGCGGACGCCGTCGTCACCGCGGATTCGGGCGGCGCGCCCGTGGACACGTCCCGGGGCGTGCCCCTGCGGTCCCTGGACCCGCTGACGCCGTTGCACCGCGTCCCCCCGGGAGGGGAGGCGGCGGGCTGGGACGTGGAGGGCGCCTTGCTCGTTGCCGCCGAGCAGTTGGGCACCGCGGCCCGGGTCACCGATCTGGCCGTACGGTACGCGAAGGAGCGCGAGCAGTTCGGGCGGCCGGTGGGCGCCTTCCAGGCGGTGAAGCACCTGTGTGCCGACATGCTGGTGCGCACGGAAGTCGCTCGTGCCGCGCTGTACGGGGCCGCCGTCACGGGGGACCGCGTCGAGGTCGCCGGTGCGAAGCTGCTCGCGGACGACGCGGCCGTACGGGGCGCCCGGGACTGCCTCCAAGTGCACGGAGGCATGGGCTTCACCTGGGAGGCGGACGTCCATCTGCACCTCAAACGCGCATGGGTGCGGGCCCGGATGCGGCCACGGGCCGCCGAGGCGGAGGAGGTCCAGGCGCAGGCGCTGACCGTCGCGTCGCTATAGCACCATCAGACGTCACGGTGCGTCGATATCGGGTTGTGTCCTTCGGATGACTCGTCACGGGCCGTCGTCGGGCACTCGCTCCGGTACGCTCCGTGAGGTGCGAGTCGTTCCGAGGCGTAACGGCGCCGGTGTTGCCCCTGTGGCGGCTCCGAGCGCGGGAAAGTGCGCCGCTCACACCCCTGGTGAGCGGGCCATGCGCCGCTGTTCGACTCGCTGCAGCAGGCGTCGCACAGTATGCACCAAGCGTCATCCTTCGTGCTGGAATATGCCCGAAGCGCTTGTTGCCGTGACTGTACGTCAACCATGCTGTCCCGTAGGGGAGTCACGCACGGTGACTCTCTCGGGAGAGACCCAGTCGAGGCGCGAGGCGATGTGTCCGCCGGTTCGGATGGTGTGAGCAGTGCAGGTGCTCCAGGTTCAGTTGGAGGTCGGGCCCGATCCCGCGGAGGTGGGGCGGGCTAGAAGGTGGGCGCGTTCCCGGCTGGTGGGATCCGGCATACAGCACGATGAGCCGCTGGCGGAGACGCTGATCCTGTTGATCTCCGAACTGGTCACCAATGCCGTGGTGCACACCGGCTGCCCCGCCGTGCTGCGGGTGCTCTTCGGTTCCGGCAAGGCGGAGGCGGGCACGGTGCGCGTGGAGGTCGCGGACAACTGCGCCCGTCCGCCGCGGCGGCGCACCGCCGAGGACGACGAGACCAACGGCCGCGGGCTGGAGTTGGTCGACGGCCTCGCGGACCGGTGGGGCTGGGAGCGCGAGGGCGCCGGCAAGGCGATCTGGTGCGAGGTGGACCGGGGTGTGCCGGTGATCGCGTCGTACCGGAGGGACGTGCGGGCGGGGGTGCGGGTGCTGGCGGGGGCGCACCGGTAAGGCGCGGCGGGATGCCCTGCGGCCGGCTTGGGCGTGAGGGTGTGGGTGGTTCCTCTTGCGGCCCTGACGCCCTCGCCTCCGTCGGCCTGCGGCCGACCGGTCTCTGCGGGTGCGTTGTGGGCTTGTCGCTCCGTTCTCCCCCTGCGCCCAGAGGGTGGGGGAGCTGCCTCCACACGCCCCTCGCATGCCTCGCTCGCCCCGGGCACCTGCGGGGTGCTTTGTGGTTGTTTGCGCGGTTCTCCTGGTGCGCCCTGTGGGCGCCGGGCCGCTAGAGGATCGCCACGGGGGAGACCGGGGTGCCGGTGGCGCCCAGGAAGGGTTCGGGCATGGCGGAGAGGAGGAAGGCGTAGCGGGATTCTTGTGCACAGGCTGTGGACAAGTTTTCCAGGTTCCAGTTCTGGCCCTGGAGCATGCCCATGTCGACGAGGTCGAGGGCGTGGACCGCCAGCCAGAGGTCGTCGATCTCCGGGGGGATGATCTCGAACGAGAGGGTGTCCGTGGCGACCGCGGACACGTCGTGGGTGTGGAACCACTCCGGCGTGCGGATCGAGAGGCCCGGGGACGGGAAGCCGTAGGCGTGTTTGTCGCCGTCCAGGAGGACCCGCATCTGGCCCGTGCGGACGAGGAGGACGTCGCCCGTGTTCAGGGTGACGCCGCCGAAGTCGGCTGCTTCCGAAAGGTCCTCGGGGGTCACGGCGTGGTCGGACGGTAGGCGGTCGAGGCCCTTGGCGCGGGCCACGTCCAGGAGGACGCCGCGCGAGACCACGTGGGGGACCTTGTCGATGCCGCTGAAGCGCGCGCGGTCGTGCGGGGTGACGGTGGTCGCCGGGCGGCCGTTGTAGATCTTGCCGCTGTGGGAGACGTGAGTGAGGGCGTCCCAGTGCGTGGCCGCCTGGAGCGCCATGGTCACGGTGTCGTCGCTGGTGGCGACGGCGTCGGGGCCGAACATCTCGTAATTGATCTGGATCATGGTGTGCAGGGGGTTCGTGCGGCCCGGGATGAGGCCCGTCTGGAGGCCGTCGCGGTGCAGCGGCAGGGCCAGCGGGATGCGGCGGCCGGTGCGGACGGTCGCGGCGGCGGCCCGTACGACCTCGTCCGTGACGAGGTTGAGGGTGCCCAGTTCGTCGTCCGCGCCCCAGCGGCCCCAGTTGTTGACGCGCCGGGCGATCTCGTGGAACTCGGGCGGCAGCGGCATCGGAACCGACCTCCAGGGGGCGCCTCGGAAATGCCTCGGGGATGCCCCGGGGACGGGGGGTTGTGCTGGGGCGACCCGCTCGCCGTAAAATCTAACGGTCCGTCAGAAACCGTGGAAGGGGCCGGTGTGGGTAACTTCTTGGCAGGCAAGGTCATCGCCGTCACCGGGGCGGGGCGCGGCATCGGGCGGGCCGTCGCCGTCGCCGCCGCGGCCGAGGGCGCGCACGTCGTCGTCAACGACCACGGCGTCTCGATCGAGGGCGCGGAGCCGACGTCCGAGGTCGCCGAGGCCGTCGTACGGGAGATCGTGCAGGCCGGCGGCAGCGCGACCGCCGTCGCCGACGACATCGCGACCATGGCCGGCGGCCAGCGCCTGGTGGACGTCGCGCTCGCCGAGTACGGCCGGCTCGACGGCGTCGTCTGCGTCGCCGGCATCCTGCGCGAACGCATGCTCTTCAACATGTCCGAGGAGGAGTGGGACCCGGTCGTCGCCACCCACCTCAAGGGCACCTTCACCGTCTTCCGCGCCGCCTCCGCCGTGCTGCGCAAGCAGGGCTCCGGCACCCTCATCGGCTTCACCAGCGGCAACCACCAGGGATCCGTCGCCCAGGCCAACTACTCCGCGGCCAAGGGCGGCGTCATCTCGCTGGTCCGCAGCGCCGCGCTCGGCCTGCACAAGTACGGCGTGACGGCGAACGCGGTCGCGCCCGTGGCCCGCACCCGGATGTCCGCGAACGTCCCCGTGGAGCTGAAGGAGATCGGCGAGCCCGAGGACGTCGCCGCGCTCGTCGTCTATCTGCTCTCCGACCGCGCCCGCGAGATCACCGGGCAGGTGTACACGATCGCCGGCCCCAAGATCGCGGTGTGGGCGCAGCCGCGGGAGCTGCGCGCCGGGTACGCCGAGGGCTCTTGGACGCCGGAGAAGATCGCGGACTTCCTGCCCGGCACGGTCGGCGTCGACCCCATGCCCATGCTCGCCGCCCTGGAGGAGATGGCGCGCGCCGCACGGTCCGGCGACCGTCCCAATGCCTGAGGAGGGGCGGGCCGTGGAGGGCGACGCCGACTTCCTGCGCCGGGCCCGCGCCTGGCTCGACGCGCACGTCACCGAAGCCCACCGGCGCATCGGCGGCGGCCCCGGCAGCGAACACCTGGGGGTGGCCGAACGCCGCGCCTGGGAGCGCGAGCTGGGCCGGGACGGCTGGATCGGCCTCGGCTGGTCCGAGTCCGGTTGGGGCAACCGCACCGCGACCCTCGCCCAGCAGGTCGGGTGGGCGGAGGAGTACGCGCGTGCCGGCGCGCCCGCCCGCGTCGGCCACATCGGCGAGAACCTGCTCGCCCCCACCCTCATCCGCTTCGGCTCCCCGGCCCAGAAGGAGCGCTTCCTGCCGCCCGTCGCCCGCGGCGATGAGCTGTGGTGCCAGGGCTACAGCGAGCCCGACGCCGGATCCGACCTCGCCGGGGTGCGCACCTCGGCCGTCCGCGACGGCGACGCGTACCGCATCACCGGGCAGAAGATCTGGACCTCCCTCGCGCAGGACGCCGACTGGTGCTTCGTGCTCGCCCGTACGGAAGCGGGCTCGGCGCGCCACCGCGGGCTGTCGTTCCTGCTGGTCCCGATGGACCAGCCCGGCGGCCGGATCGAGGTGCGGCCGATCCGGCAGCTCACGGGGACGAGCGAGTTCAACGAGGTGTTCTTCGACGGGGCCGTGGCCAGTGCGGAGCACGTCGTCGGCGGGGCGGGCAACGGCTGGCGGGTCGCGCTGGGCCTGCTCGCCGTCGAGCGCGGCGTCTCCACCCTCGCCCAACAGATCGGCTTCCAGGCGGAGCTGCGGGAGGTGGTCCGTACGGCCGTCGCCACGGGGGCGGCGGGCGACCCGGTGCTCCGCGCCCGGCTCGTCCGGCAGTGGGCGGAGCTGCGCACCCTGCGGTGGAACGCGATCCGGACGCTGGACGAGGACGGCGACGCAGGGGGAGCGCCCAGCGTGGCCAAGTTGCTGTGGGGCGGCTGGCACCGGCGGCTGGGGGAGCTGGCGGTGGCCGTGCGGGGCGCCGCGGCGACCGTCGGCCCGGACGACTGGCGCCCCGCCGACCCGTACGGACTCGACGCCGCGCAGCGGCTGTTCCTCTTCACCCGGGCCGACACGATCTACGGCGGCTCGGACGAGATCCAGCGCAACATCATCGCCGAGCGGGTACTGGGCCTACCGAGGGAGCCACGGGCATGAGGGGTGTCGTGTTCGACGGGAGCCGGCCGCGGGTCGTCGACGACCTGGAGGTACGGGCGCCGGGCCCGGGCGAGGTGCTGGTGGCCGTCGCCGCCGCCGGGCTGTGCCACAGCGATCTGTCGGTGCTGGACGGGACGATTCCGTTCCCGGTGCCGGTGGTGCTGGGGCACGAGGGCGCGGGCGTCGTGGAGGAGGTCGGGTCGGGGGTGCGGCACGTGGCGCCCGGGGACCACGTGGCGCTGTCGACGCTCGCCAACTGCGGGGCGTGCGCGGACTGCGACCGCGGCCGGCCGACGATGTGCCGCGCCGCGATCGGCCGTCCGGGCCGGCCGTTCTCGCTGGGCGGCGAGCCGCTGTACCAGTTCGCGGCGAACTCGTCGTTCGCCGAACGCACCGTCGTCAAGGCGGTGCAGGCGGTCCGCATTCCGCGCGGGATCCCGTTGACGTCGGCCGCGGTGCTGGGCTGCGGGGTGCTGACCGGCGTCGGCGCGGTGCTGAACCGGGCGAAGGTCGGCCACGGCGAGAGCGTGGTGGTGATCGGCGTGGGCGGCATCGGCCTCAACGTCATCCAGGGCGCGCGCATCGCGGGCGCCACCACGATCGTGGCTGTGGACACGAACGCGGCGAAGGAGGCGCCGGCCCGCACCTTCGGCGCCACGCACTTCCTCGACTCGACGACGCAGGTCAAGGAGGTGCTGTCGACGGGCGCCGACCACGTCTTCGAGTGCGTGGGCCACACCGGACTGGTGCGGCAGGCCGTCGACCTCCTCGACCGCGGCGGGCAGGCCGTGCTGCTGGGCATGACCCCGCCGAAGGCGGAGGCGAGCTTCCTGCCGGCGTCGATGTTCCTCGACAAGTCGATACTGGGCTGTCGGTACGGGTCGTCCCGCCCGCAGCGCGACATCGCGCTGTACGCGGAGCTGTACGGGCGCGGGGCGCTGCTGCTGGACGAGTTGGTGACGGAGACGTACCCGGTCGCGGAGTTCACGAGGGCGGCGGACGACGCGCACCACGGGCGGGTGGCGCGGGGCGTGCTGACGTTCTGACGGGTACGGGTACGGGTACGGTCCGCGGGCCTGCGTCCCGGATCAGTTCTTCTCGTGGGTCTCCCAGGACACCTGGAAGTAGCTCTCGGGGCGGAAGTGCACCTGGAACACCGTGTCGTGGCGCTCGCGCAGCTGGGCCACGGTCGTGCCGGCCGGCTCGTTGACACAGCGTCCGCTGTCTTCGGGTGGCGGAGGGTCGGGGCAGTACATGACCGGTTCCTGGATCGTGGTCCCGCGCAGGGAGTCGTCCCACGACACCTCGACGGTGGGGTCGGCCAGCCGCGGGGATCCCAGCTCGACCCCGCCCTGCACGCCCTTCAACCGGTAGTAGTCCAGGGCGCGCTCGACCGTGCCGTCCCCGCCCGGCGCGGTGCCCCACTCGCCGAGCGCGGCGGCGTCGATCTTGCGCAGCACGGTGGGGACGGGGGTGTCGGTGCCGTAGTACGCGTACGCCTGCATGGAGCAGTTGAAGGCGTACGGGTCCTGCTGCGCGTCGAACAGCTCCGGACGCTGGCCGCCGCCGCAGCTCCACTGGAGGCGGAGGAGCGTCAGATCCAGGTCCGTCCCCTTCGTGAAGGCGGCCACGCGGTCGCGTAGGGCCCGTTCCGCGTCGGCGCGGTTCGACCTGGCCTGCGAGGAAGAGCCGTAGCGGCGCATCTCGTCGTCGCTGGGCTCTCCGTTGTCGAAGGCGCAGGAGGCGAGGGAGGCGAGGGAGCCGGTCAGCAGCAGGGCGCCCGTCAGCGCCGCCCACTTCGTACGCCGTCGCATCGCACCCGCCCTCCCGTACCCGTGCCCGACCGCCATGGTCGTTCGACGCCGTACCGGCCGGACACGGGGTGCCTACTCAGCGGGATGAGTACGCGTACGGATGCGCGGCGGGCTCGGCGGCCGTCAGGCGCAGGGGCTGTGGACGCCGTCGGCGCGGAACGTCCTGCGGTACGCCGTCGGGGACACCCCGAGCGCGGCTTGGAGGTGGCTGCGCATGGACTGCGCCGTGCCGAAGCCCGCGCCGCGGGCGACCCGGTCGACGGAGAGGTCCGTGGACTCCAGCAACTGCCGGGCGCGTTCGACGCGCTGCTGGGTGAGCCACTGGCCCGGGCTGACGCCGACCTCCTCGCGGAAGCGGCGGGTGAACGTCCGTACGCTCATCGCCTCCTGCTCCGCGAGGTCCCGCAGCTGGATGGGCTCGTGGAGGCGGTCCAGCGCCCACGTCCGGGCCGCGGACGTGGTGGCGAGCTGGGCCTCGGGCACCGGGCGGCTGATGTACTGCGCCTGGCCGCCGTCGCGGTGCGGCGGTACGACGCTCTTGCGGGCGGTCTCGTTGGCGACGGCGGCGCCGTGGTCGCGGCGCACGATGTGGACGCACAGGTCGATGCCCGCGGCCACGCCGGCCGAGGTGAGGACGTCGCCGTCGTCCACGTACAGCACGTTCGGGTCGACCCGCACGGCGGGGAACAGCTGCTGGAAGCGGTCCGTCCACCCCCAGTGCGTGGTGGCCGGGCGGCCGTCGAGGCGGCCGGCGGCGGCGAGGAAGAAGCTGCCGGTGCAGATGGAGGCGATCCGGGCGCCCGGGCGGATCGCCGCGAAGACGTCCGCGAGCTCCGCCGGGAGGCGGCCCTCGGTGTACAGCTCCGCGGGGTGGTAGGCGGCCGGCACGATCACGGTGTCCGCGGTGGCCAGCTCCTCCACGCCCCGCGTCACGTGCACGTCGAAGTCGGCGGTGGTGCCGACCGGGCCCGGGACCGGAGTGCAGCTGACGACCTCGTACAACGGGTCGCCGGTGGGCGTGGTGGCCCGGCCGAAGATCCGGTGGGGGATGCTCAGCTCGAACGGGATGACCTCGGGGAGGACGAGGACCACGACGCGATGGAGACCGGCCATGGCCCGATCCTAGCGAATGCTGTCCTTCGGGCCACTCGATGCGGGAGATCGGGGCGCGGAAGCTGTACGCCGTGACCACATCGCAGATCGAAACCCCGGGCGTCGGCGGGGCGGGGGCGCCCGGGCAGGGCGGCGCCCGCCGTACGCCGCGCGTCCACCGCGCCTGGTTCGTGGCCGCCGTCACCTTCGTGACGATCATCGGTGCGGCGGCCTTCGCGTCCCTCCCGGGCCTGTTGATCGACCCGCTGCACGAGGAGTTCTCCTGGTCGCGCGGCACGATCGGCTTCGCGGTCTCGGTGAACCTTGCGCTGTACGGGCTCACCGCGCCCTTCGCCGCGGCGCTGATGGACCGCTTCGGCATCCGCCGGGTGGTGGCCGTCGCGCTCACGGTCATCGCGGTCGGCTCCGGGCTCACCGTCGTGATGACGGCCGCGTGGCAACTGGTGCTGTACTGGGGCGTCCTCGTCGGCCTCGGCTCCGGCTCGATGGCGCTCGCCTTCGCCGCGACCGTCACCAACCGCTGGTTCGTCGCCCGCCGCGGCCTGGTGACCGGCATCCTCACGGCGGCGGGCGCGTCCGGGCAGCTCGTCTTCCTGCCGCTGCTGTCCTGGCTGGTGGAGCAGCACGGCTGGCGCCCCGCGGCGATCACGGTCGCGCTCTCCGCGCTGGCCGTCGTCCCCTTCGTCTGGCTGCTGCTGCGCGACCACCCGGCGGACGTCGGGCTCGCGCCGTACGGCGCGGCCGAGGCGGTGGCGAAGCCGGCGCCGGTACGGGGGGCTGCGCGGCGGGCGCTCTCCGCCCTGTTCAAGGCGGCCCGCACCGGGCCCTTCTGGCTGCTGGCCGGCACCTTCGCGATCTGCGGCGCGTCCACGAACGGCCTGATCAAGACCCACTTCGTGCCCGCCGCGCACGACCACGGCATGGCGATCACCGCGGCGGCGTCGCTGCTGGCGGTGATAGGCGTCTTCGACGTCATCGGCACGATCGCCTCCGGCTGGCTCACGGACCGCTTCGACGCGCGGCGGCTGCTGGCGGTGTACTACGCGCTGCGGGGCGTCAGCCTGCTGTTCCTGCCGATGCTGCTGGCGCCGACCGTGCAGCCGCCGATGATCTTCTTCATCGTCTTCTACGGCCTGGACTGGGTCGCCACCGTGCCGCCGACGATCGCGCTGTGCCGCGAGCACTACGGCGAGGACAGCGCGATCGTCTTCGGCTGGGTGCTGGCGTCGCACCAGGTGGGCGCGGCGGTGGTGGCGTTCGCGGGTGGGGTGGCGAGGGACGCGTTCGGGTCGTACGACGTGGTCTGGTACGCGTCTGGCGCGGTGTGCGCTGCGGCGGCGCTGATGTCTTTGGTCATCCGTCGCGCGTAGCGCGACGTATCCCCGCCTTCGCCCTGCGGGCGGCGTGGCGGACGCGGGTGCGGTGTGCTGCGCGTGTGGCCGACGTCGCGCCGTTCCCTGCGGGAGTGTTGGTCCCCGCGGCCCGGTGGGGGGCGGAACTGCGCGACCAACCACAATGCACCCGCAGGGGCCGTCCCGCCCGCAGCGCAACGGCGCAATCGTCGGGCGCACGAACGCTACGGCGCAGGGAGGAGCCGGGGTGCGTGGAGGACCAGCGCGAGCGTCAGGCGGCGGTCACCTTGGCGACGAACGTCGACAGGTTGCGGTGGAGGCGCTCGACCTTCTGCTCAAGGGTCAGGCTTTCCTCGCTGCGTATGGTGCGGAGCATCGGCGTTCGCTTTCCCCGGACGTACAGCGAGCACGCCAGGTCCGCGCACATGTACGCACCCACCGTGCTGCCCTCCCGGCCGCGCGGGCCCGCCAGGGGCGCGGCGAGGAGGCTGACGCCCGAGGACGCGTGGGACGTGATGCAGAAGTCGCAGATGCTGGACTTGAACGCGCTGGTGTTCTTCGTGCTCGGGACCCGCAGGCTCAGGCCGAGCGGGTCGCCCGTCGGCTGCGGGACGACCAGGTACGCCCGCAGGGGCGCGCCGGGGTCGATCCAGCCGAGGAAGTCGAGGTCGGTCCAGGGCAGCTCGGCGAAGTCCAGGGGGAGGCGGAGCCGCTTCGCTTCGCCCTTCGTGCAGTTCACGAAGGACGCGCGGATCTGTGGGTCGCTGAGCGGTTCCATGAAACGGACGATACGCAGCTCACGACGGTGCGGCACCATCTTTTTCCAGGCGCCGGAACCGACCCCGGTGGAAGACCAGCGGATCCCCGTCCCCGTCCGCGCCCAGCGCGGTGACCCGGCCCACCACGATCAGGTGGTCGCCCCCGGTGTGCACGGCGTGGACGGCGCAGTCCACCCAGGCCGTGACGCCCGTCAGCAGGGGCGCGCCGCTCACCGGGGCGGGGCGGTGGGTGACCCCGGCGAACTTGTCCGCGCCGCTCACGGCGAAGCCGCGGCACAGCTCGCCCTGCTCTTCGTCGAGCACGTTGACGCAGAAGGAGCCGGCGCGGGCGATCCGCGGCCAGGTCGTGGACGTGCGGCCGACCATGAAGGCGATCAGCGGCGGGTCGAGCGAGAGGGAGGAGAAGGACTGGCAGGCGAAGCCGGCCGGGCCGTCGTCGTCGTGCGCGGTGACGACGGTGACTCCGGTGGCGAAGTGGCCCAGCACGCGGCGGAACTCGCCGGGGTCCAGCGGGGGCCGCTCGTCCTGGCGTACGGCCCGCAGTTCGGGGCGGGGGTGGGCTTCATAGGGCGCCGACGGCGTCCCGGCGTCCGTGGCCGCGGCGCTCACGGAACCGGTGCTCATGGAGCCGGTGCCTACGGAGGCGGCGCTGACGGACCTGAGGTAGCGGACGGCGGTGGCGGCCATGGCTGCGTGTCCCATCACCCGTCCATTGAAACTGACGGTACGTCAGAAGGGAAGGCCGCCACCTCAGCGACCCTCGTACTCCGGCGTCCGGCGCGCCACGAAGCTCGCCACGCCCTCCTGCGCGTCGCGCGTCCCCATGTTCAGCTCCTGCGCCGTCGCCTCCGCCGCGAACGCCGTCGCGCGGTCCGACTCCAGGGACGCGTTCACCAGCTGCTTCGTCAGTGCGATCGCCCGCGTCGGGCCCCGGGCCAGCCGCTCCGCCCACTCCCGCGCCACGCCCTCCAACTCCCCGGCCGGCACGACGCGGTTGACGAGTCCGATGCGTTCGGCCTCCGTCGCCGACAGCGCGTCGCCGAAGAACATCAGCTCCTTCGCCCGCTGCGGGCCCACCAGCCGGGGCAGCAGATACGCCCCGCCGCCGTCCGGGACCAGCCCGCGGCGTACGAACACCTCGATGAAGCGGGCGTCTTCGGAGGCGAGCACCAGGTCGCAGGCGAGGGCGAGGTGCGCACCGAGCCCCGCCGCCGTGCCGTTCACCGCCGCGATCACCGGCTTCTCGCAGTCCAGCACGGCCGCCACGAAGCGCTGCGCACCGCTGCGGATCATCCGCGCCACGTCCCCCACGACCCGCTCCCCGGCAGCGCCGCCCGACGCGCCGCGCAGGTCCGCGCCCGCACAGAACCCCTTGCCGACCGCGGTGATCACCACCGCCCGCACCTGCGGATCCGCGGACGCGTCGGCGAGCAGCGCCGTGATCCGCTCCCGCTGCTCCCAGGTGATCGCGTTCATCGCCGCGGGCCGGTTCAGCGTGATCCAACTGACGCCGTCCTCGACCCGGTGCAGCACCTCCGCCGCGCCGCCGGCCGCGGTCACCGGCACACCGCCAGCGCGTCCAGCGCCACCGCGCCCTGACCGCGCGGCAGCACCATCAGCGGATTGACGTCCAGCTCCACCAGCTCGTCACCCAGCTCCAGCGCCATCCGCTGCACCCGGAGCACCACCTCCACCAGCGCGTCCACGTCCAACGGCGGCCCGCCGCGCACCCCGTCCAGCAGCGCCCGGCCGCGCAGCTCGTCCAGCATGGCGCGCGCCTGTCCCTCCCCGAAGGGCGGTACGCGCACGGCCGCGTCCTGCAACACCTCCACCAGGACCCCGCCGAGCCCGACCGTGACCGTGGGCCCGAACAGCACGTCCTGCGTGACGCCGACGACCATCTCCACGCCCTGCTCCACCATCTGGCACACGAGGATCCCGTCCAGGTCGACCTCCTCGTACCGGGCGATGTCGGTCAGTTCGCGGTACGCGTCGCGCACCTGGCTCGCGGAGGTCAGTCCGACCTTCACCAGCCCCAGCTCGGTCTTGTGGGCGAGCCGGGTGCCGGACGCCTTCATGACGACCGGGTAGCCGACCAGCGCGGCGGCGCGCACGGACGCGGCGGCGCTCGTGACGAGCTGCTCGCGCGGGACCCGTATCCCGTACGCCCGCAGCAGCTGCTTCGCCGCGTGCTCGCTGAGCTGCGCACCGGGGCGCAACAGGGCCTGCGCCTTGCGGAACGAGGGGGACGGGGTGCGCGGCGCCTCGTCGAAGGGGGAGAGGTAGGAGGAGGCGAAGCGGTGGTGGTCGAGGTAGGCGCGCACGGCGCTGATGCAGTTCGCGAAGGTACGGAAGGTGGCGACCCGCGACGACCCGAGCAGGGTGGTGCGGTACGCCTCCTCCGTCCCCACCGGCGAGCCCCACACCACGCACACCAGCTTGTCGGTGGCCTCCGCCGCCGCGACCAGGTCTTCGGCGAGCTTGTCGCTCATCGGCGGGAAGGGGCCGGTGATCGGACAGATCAGCACCCCCACCCCGGGGTCGGTCAGGATCGCGTCGATGATCTTCCGGCCGCGCCAGTCACCCACGGGGTGGCCGCCGTTGTCGACCGGGTTCGCCACGCTCAGGTACTCCGGTATCCACTGGTGCAGCTCGGCCTGTTTCCCCTCGCTCAGCCGGGGGAGCCGCAGGCCCGCCGCGGTCGCCAGGTCGGAGAAGTGGGCGCCGGTGCCGCCGGAGATCGAGTACACGACGACGCCGTCCGCGAGCGGCTTGCGGGCCCGGGCCAGCAGGGCGGAGGTGTCCTGGAGTTCGTCGAGCCCGTCGACGCGGATCACTCCGTACTGCCGCATCGCCGCGTCCACGACCTGGTCGGCGCCGGTGAGCTTGCCGGTGTGGGAGGCGGCCATCCGCGCGCCGGCCTCGGTGCGCCCCACCTTGACGGCGACGACCGGAACGCCGCGGCGTGCCGCCCGGTCGGCGGCGAGCAGGAAGGAACGGCCGTCCTTGAGGCCCTCGACGTAGCAGGCGATCGCGCCCACCTCGGGGCGCTCGGCGAAGTACGAGATGAAGTCGGCGGTCTCCAGGTCGGCTTCGTTGCCCGTGGGGGCCCAGTGCGACAGGCGCACGCCGAGCTGCTGGAGGGTGAACACCGGTCGGCCCTGGTGTCCGGACTGGGTGATCAGGGCGATGGCCGGCCCTTCGAGGTCGTCGCGGAACTCCTCGAAGGCGTTCAGATTGGTGTTCGGGCCGAGCAGGCGCACGCCGGCGCGCTCCACGGCCGCGGCGAGCTGTGACTGGGCCGCCGCGCCCTCCTCGCCGGTCTCCGCGTAACCGGAGGCGAAGGCGACGGCGAACTTGACCTTCGCCTCCGCCAGTTCGTCGATGAGCGGCAGCGGGTCGCCGACCAGCAGCACCGCGAGGTCCACCGGCTCGGGCAGCGCCTTGACGCTCGGGACGCAGGGCAGGCCGAAGACGTGCGTGCGCCGGGGGTGCACGGGGTGCAGCCGGGCGCCGACGCGTTCGGCCCAGGCGATGAGCTGACGCGTGATGCCGGTGTTGGGGCGGCCCTCGGCGTCGGAGGCGCCGACGACGGCGACGGACGCGGGGCGGAAGAAGCGGTCGAGATCGGGGACGGGCGCGTACAGGGGGCGTCCGCTGACGTCCGTGTCACCGTCCGACGCGGTGTGCGACGCGGCGTCGTGGACGGCGTCGCGGTGCTGTTCGCCGCAGGCGACCACGCGCGCACGGAGGTCGGAGGTGAGGGTGCCGTGAGTAGATCCAAGCATCGGTGAGCCCCGCTCCTGCTCGTTCTCGGTCTCGTTCCGGGTTCGGTCTTCTGTGGGGTGTCCTGATCGTCGGGTGTGGTGGTCGGTGGATGTGGTGGCCGGTGGATGTGGTGGCCGGTGGATGTGGTGGTCGGTGGACGGGTGGCGGCGGTCGGGGGATCCGGTCGTGGTCGTGGGTTCCGGTCGTGATCGCGCTCGAAGCTGACGCGTAGTCAGGTTACAAGAACTGACGCCACGTCAGGAACGGGTGTGCGGGCAAAGGCTGGTCGGTGGCTGACCGGCCGTACAGGACGAGGGGGCGCGCAAGCGTGACCTACCCAGCGGTAGGCGCGCCGACGCGCCGGTTTTCGGCCGAGGGCCACCATCCACCGGAACGGGGAAGGCGCGCGTGGGGGTACCTCCCGGGTCCTCCCGGCAGCCCCACCGGACCGCCGGGCCGCAAGCTCAGCCGCGCGCCAGCGACTTCGCGATCCTGGGGGCGTCGAGCGCCATTTCGCGCAGCATTCCGCTGATGGGGTTGGTGAAGCCGGTGAAGTACAGGCCGGGGGCCCGCTTCGGGGAGCGTCGGCCGCGGGTCAGCGGACGACCCCTCTCGTCCAGGACGTCGAGGTGGCCGAGGACGCCGTCCAGCCCGCGGGCGTACCCGGTCGCCGCGATCACCGCGTCGGGGCGGATCCGGGTGCCGTCGGCCAGGACGACCTCGTCGCCGTCGAAGGAGTCGACCGCCGCGACGGGTTCCACCGCGCCCCGTCGCACGGCGCGGACGAAGCCGACGTCCTGCACCGGGATCGCGCCCTGGCGGGCCCGGGTGTACAGGCCGGTGCCCGCGCGGGGGAGCCCGTGGGCGGCGAGGTCGGGCACGGCGACCCGCACGAGGGCGGCGGCCAGTCCGTCGACCACGCGCACCGGGAGTCGGCGGACCAGTACCGCGGTGCGCTGCGCGGGCCAGCCCAAGGTGCTGCGGCGCACGATGTGCGGGGGCGTGCGGACCGCGATGCGCACCCGGGCCGCGGCGCCCTCCCCGGCCGCGCCGCGCTTGCCGGGCTCCTTGCCCTCGGCGAGGTCCACGGCGATCTCGGCGCCCGTGTTGCCGACACCGACGACGAGGACGTCCTTGCCCGCGTACGGGCCGGGCTCGCGGTACGCGCTGGCGTGGATGACCTCGCCGGCGTACGCGTCGAGGCCGGGCCAGTCCGGCAGCCGGGGCGTGTGGTTGTAGCCGGTGGCGACGACGACCGCGCGGCCGGTGAGCCGGCGTCCGCCGGTGGCGTGCAGCAGCCAACCGGGGCGGCCGGGGCGGTGCTCGTCGGCGGGGGCGGGCTCGACGCGGGTGACCTCGACGCCGGTGACCACCTCCAACTCGTGGACCTCGGCGTACTTCTCCAAGTACCGCACCACGTCATCCCGGTGGACCCAGCGACCGAACGACCGGGGCATGGGCAGGCCGGGCAGGGCCGACATGCGGCGGGTGGTGTGCAGGCGGAGGCGGTCGTAGTGGCCGCGCCAGGAGGTGCCGACCGCGCCGGACTTCTCCAGGACGACGGCGTGTACGCCGCGTTCCCGCAGCGCCGCCGCGACCGAGAGCCCGGCCGGGCCGGCGCCGATGACGTACACGGGTCGGTCGTCCGGGGCGCGCCGGCCGCCCCGGCCCTTCCTCCCCGTCACGTCCTGCCGGTCGGCTCTGCCGGAGCCGTCGTCGTCCTTGCCGTCGGTGCGGTCGATCCCCATGGGGCCTGAGCGTAACGGCGTCGTCACTTGTTGGGTCTCGGTCAAGACGGGAATGGATTGCGAACTGATCACAAGTGGGCGCAGCGCTTTCGAACCCGATCGTTCTGCCCCGCCCCTTGCGCGGTTGGGGGAAGTCACATTGAACTGATGGAGCGTCAGATTGACTGCCTGGAAGGGATCCCCGCCGTGACCGCAGCGACGCCCGACATCGACGACTTCAGCCGCGCCTACTGGGACGCAGCCGCCGGAGGCGTGCTGTTGATCCGCCGCTGCCGCGGCTGCGGGCAGCCGCACCACTACCCGCGTGAGTTCTGCCCGTACTGCTGGGGCGAGGACGTGGAGTGGGAGCGGGCCAGTGGGCGCGCCACGCTCTACACCTGGTCCGTCGTCCACCGCAACGACCTGCCGCCCTTCGGGGAGCGCGTGCCGTACGTGGCCGCGGTGGTGGACCTGGTGGAGGGGCCGCGGATGATGACCGAGGTGGTGGAGTGTGCGGAGGGGCGGCTACGGATCGGGATGGAGCTGACGGTCACCTTCCGGACGGAGCCCTCCCTGACGGAGCCCTCCCTGACGGAGGGCGACGGCGGCGCGCTGGCCGTGCCCGTCTTCCGGCCCGCGTCACCGCGCTCCTGAGTCGTCCCGCCCCGCGTCGCCGGCTCACGGCCACAACAACTCGCGCACCCAGCCGCCGTCGGGGTCGCGCCGATAGCGCAGCCGTACGTGCCGGCGCGCCCCGTCGCCCTGGAAGAACTCGACCTCGCGCGGCGCCAGCGCGTAACGCCTCCAGGTGGGTACGGGTGCGTCCGGCTCCGCCTCCGCCCGTACCCAGGCGGCCCGGGACGCCACCGCCAACTCTTCGGCGGAGGAGAGCACGTCGCTCTGGTGGCCGGTGAGCGCGGCGGCCAGTGCGCCCGTGGACCGGGCGCGCAGATCGGCCCGGCTCTCGACGGCGCCGGCCGCGGTGACCGTGCCCCGCACCCGCACCTGGCGGCCCTGCGCGGCCCAGTAGAAGCCCAGCGCCGCGTCCGGGCGGACGGCGAGTTGGCGGCCCTTCGCGCTGGTGGCGTGGGTGGCGAAGTGCCAGCCGCGCGCGTCGGCGTCGTGCAGCATCAGGGTGCGCACGTCCGGGCGGCCCTCGGCGTCCACGGTGGCCAGGGTCATGGTGTGCGGCTCCGGCTGCCCCGCGGCCACCGCCTCCGCGAACCACCGGTGGAACAGCGGCAGCGGTGCGTCGGGCGCCCGCGTCGGGTCGAAGGAGGGCAGCTCGACGTCCCACACGCGCTGGGAGTGCAGCAGCGCCCGGAACTCCTCGCCCTCGTCGCCGTACTCGTTCTCGTCCGTGGTGTTCATGGAGGTCAGTGTGGCCCGGGCGCGGGGGCGACGAGCGCGGCGGCGTACGCGGCCATCGACCGGTCGTACCGCGGCAGGTGCCGGGCGAGCGCGCCCACCGCCAGCGCCACGGCTTCCCGCTCCCGCCCGGCGTCCGTCAGCGCCAAGGCGAGTACGGCGTCGACCGCGTCCCCGAGCCCGCGCGTGGCGTCGTCGAGCCCGGCCGGGTCCTTCGCCCGTTCGGCCCGCAGCAGCGCGATGCTCTCCGCCAACTCGCCGAGGTTGCGCAACGTGGAGGAGAGTTGGATGTGGGCCCGGCGCTCGCGGTACGGGTCGAGTCCGCCGGCGAGCGCGGCGCGGTACAGGGGCGCGGCCCGGTCGGGGCGGCCGGTGCTGTCGTTGGCGCACGCCAGCTCGAAGGCGATCAGCGGGTGACCCTGGGGCAGTTCGTCGACCAGTTCCCGTACGAGGGCGCGGAAGGCTGCCGGTTCGTGCTCGTCGATGGCGGCCCACAGCTCTGTGCTGCGGGCTTCCCAGGTGGGGGAGGGGGCGGGTGCGGTCGTCATGGCGCGAGCGTCGCACGGGGCGGAGGCGGCGCGCGAGGAGTTTCCCGCGGGCCGGCCGCGGCCCGCGGTCAGCTGCCGCGCAGGCACCCGAACGCCCGCGGCCGGCCGCCGGCGTTCGGGTGCCTGCGCGGCGCGTCAACTCGGTGTGCTCCTGGTCGAAGGACGCCCACTGAGGGTCAGGCTGCGGGGTTCTCCAGCAGTGTGACCCGGTTGCCGTCCGGGTCTTCCAGGGCGGCGAACCGGGTGCGCGTACCACCGGCCTGCACCGGCCCCGCAGTCAATCCGCGTTCCTTGAGCTGTGCAAGCGCCTCGTCCAGATCGGGAACTTCCAGATTGAGGAGCGTCGCACCGGCACGCTCGGCGTCCTCGAAGACCGAGAGCCAGCCCCCTGTCGTGAGATGCCAGTCTGCCAGCGACGGCATCGGCCGGGTGTCCGCCGGGCGTCCCAGCAACCGTTCGTACCAGGCCGCCGCAGTCTCAACGTTCTTCACGGGCGCAACCATCAATACACGGGCAAAATCCATGAATGCCACCTTTTCGCAGGCTCGGTTCCGTGTCCCTTCTCCAGACTGTTTGAGCCGACGGAACTCATCGCACGTTGCCGAACGCGCACACTCAGTCGCGCCCCAGGACGACCGTCGCCGACGAGCAGAACCAGCCGCCCGTCGCCGACGCCACCGCCAGCCGCGGCGGGCTGCCGTCGGGGCGCAAGCACTGGTGGGAGCCTGCTTCATTGCGGAGTTGGCGTACCGCCTCCACCAGGAGGAACAGCCCGCGCATCCCCGGGTGGCAGGCGGAGAGACCGCCGCCGTCCGTGTTCACGGGCAGTTCGCCGCCCGGCCCGATGCGGCCCTTCTCGACGAACGCGCCGCCCTCGCCCTTCGCGCAGAAGCCGAGGTCCTCCAAGGTCACCAGCGTCATGTAGGTGAAAGCGTCGTAGATCTCGGCGATGTCCATCTCGGCGGGGGTCAGGCCCGCACGTCCGAAGGCGAGGCGGCCGGAGACCGCGGCCGGGGAGACGGTGAAGTCGTCCCACTGCGACATCGCGGTGTGCGAGGCGTACTCGCCGGTGCCGAGGATCCACACGGGCGCCTTCGCCGCGTCCGGCACGTACTCCTCGGCGACGAGCAGCACCGCGCACCCGCCGTCGCTGCGGATGCAGCAGTGCAGCTTGGTGAAGGGGTCCGCGATCACGGGCCCTTCGAGGACGTCGTCGACGGTGATCGGGTCGCGGAACAGGGCGTCCGGGTTCGCGACGGCGTGCGCGCGGGCCTGTACGGCGACCTGGGCCAGCTGCTCCAGGGTGGTGCCGTACTGGTGCATGTGCCGGCGCGCCGCCATGGCGTACTTCGCGATCAGGGTGTGTCCGTAGGGCACTTCGTACTGGAGCGGGCCGCGGCTGCCGAAGGAGAGGTTCGCGGTGCGGCGGCGCGCCTTGACGTCGGCCCGGGCGGTGGATCCGTACACCAGCAGCACGGCGTTGGCGTGCCCCGCGGCGATCGCGTCGGCCGCGTGCGCCGCCATGACCTCCCAGGTCGCGCCGCCGACCGCGGTGGAGTCCACCCAGCGGGGTCGCAGTCCCAGGTACTCGGCGACCTCGATCGGGGCGAGCGCGCCGAGTCCGGCTGAGGCGAAGCCGTCGATCACCGTCCGGTCGAGGCCGGCGTCGGCGACGGCGCGCCGGGCGGCCTGGGCGTGCAGCGCGTACGGCGTGCGGTCGTCGACCCGCCCGCAGTCCGCGAGGGCCACGCCGGCGACGGCGACCTTGCGACGGGGCGAGGGAGCCAGGGCCTTTCTTGCGGATCTTGCTGGGCTCGCGTGCCCTGGTGCCGCTCCCCCTGGGCCTTCGGCCCGGGAGGTGCCACCACTCCGCGTTGTCGTCGGTCGCGATGGCTCCGCCATCGCTTCCTCCTCCGCCTTGGATTCGACGGCACCAGGCGCCGCTCCTTGCTCCACGGGACAACTCGCCACAGGCCCTAGCGCGGTCATGAATCTGACGGTACATCAGCTAACGGTGGTGCGGTACGCCGCGCGGGTCTGTCCATCTCCGACCTCCAGCCCTAACATGACGCTCCGTCAGAAAGGGGCTCGCTGATGGACATGGACACGGACACCGGGGATGCCGGGTACGCGGAGGACGGTGAAGGTGCCGGCGAGCGGGACGAGATCCGCCGCACCCTGCGTGCCCTGCTCACCGAACGCGCCGCGCCCGACCGGGTGAAGGCGGCCGTCCGCACCGAAGCCGGCCACGACCCCGACCTGTGGGCGCAGCTCTCCCGCGACCTCGGGCTGCCCGGCCTCGCGCTCCCCGCCGCGTACGGGGGAGTGGGCTGCGCCCTCGCCGAACTCTCCGCCGCCTGTGAGGAGACCGGCCGCGCCCTGCTGCCGTCCCCGCTGCTCGCCACCTGTGGCCTCGTCGCGCCGCTGGTCACCGCCGTGGGCACCCCGGCGCAACGCACCGCCCTGCTGCCGCGCATCGCCGACGGCTCCCTGACGTGCGCGCTCGCCGTACCGGGGGGCAGCCTCGCGACCGCGCTGGGGCTGGTCGGAGCGGGCCGGCCCACCGGCGACTGGGCGGGCGGCGGCCGGTCCGGCGGCGTCCAGGCGAGGACCGCCCCCGGGGCCGGCTGGCTGCTGTACGGGGAGGCCGCCCAGGTCCTCGACGGCCACCGCGCCGACCTGCTCGTCGTCGCCGCGCACACCGGCGGGTTCCCCCGCAGCCGCACCCTCCTCTTCCTCGTCCGCGCCGACGCCGCCGGGCTGTCCCGCCGCCGGCAGACGACGCTGGACGAGACCCGCTGCCAGGCCCGGGTGGAGCTGCGCGACTGCCCCGCCGAACTCCTCGGGACGGACGGTGCCGATGGCCCATCGGCGCTGGACGCGCTCGCCACGACGGGGACGTGGGCCGCGGCCCTGATCGCCGCCGAAGCGGTCGGCGCGGCGGAAGGCGCCCTGGAGCGCACGGTGGCGTACGTCCGCCAGCGCGAGCAGTTCGGGCGGGCGATCGGCTCGTTCCAGGCCGTCAAGCACCGCCTGGCGGACCTGTACGTCAGCACGCGCGCGGCCCGCTCGGCGGCGTCCTGGGCCGCCCGGCACCCCGCCGACGCGGGGCTCGCGCTCGCCCAGTGCCTGGAGGCGCTGCGCACGGTCGGTGCGGAGGCGGTCCAGCTCCACGGCGGCATCGGCTTCACCTGGGAGCACGAGGCGCACCTCTTCTTCAAACGGGCCGCGGCCGACGAGTTGCTGTTCGGCCCGGTGCACCGGCTGCGGGCGCACGCGGCGGAGGCCGCGGGCCTGTTCGCCGCAGCGGAGCGGGAGGCGGTGACCCGATGACGAACGGGAACGAGAGGAGGAAGTCCGGGCGAGGGTTCGAGCGCTTGGTCCAACGGGTCTCCGCCACCCGCGGCTTCGCCAAGGTCGCCCCGCGCTTCCTCCCCGCCCTGGACCGCGCCGTCCACCGCCTGACCCGCGGCCGGGTCCTGCTGACCGCCCGGATGCTGCCCGGCCTCGTCCTCACCGCCCGCGGCGCCCGCTCGGGCCTGCCCCGCGCCACCCCGCTCGCGTGCCTGCGTGAGGACGGGACGGACACCTGGCTCCTCGTCGGCTCCAACTTCGGGCGCGACCACCACCCCGCGTGGACGGCGAACCTCATCGCCCACCCGGACGTCGAGATCAACTGGAAGGGCCGGGACGTCCCCGTCCGCGCCCGGCTGCTGGAGGGCGACGAACGGGCCCGGGCGTGGGACGGCGCGCTGGAGTTCTGGCCGCCGTACGCCGCGTACCAGGCGCGCATCGGCCGACAGATCCGGCTCTTCCGGCTCACCCGCAGGTAGCTTGCCGGGGCCCGCTACGGGCCCCGGGTGCCCCAGACGTACACGGGGTCGTTGAGCCGCAGCCCCTGCCAGAGGCGCTTGGCGTCGTCATAGCGGAGGTTGACGCAGCCGTGGGAGCCCGGCTCCTCCCAGATGTTGCGGTAGCTGGCGTGCAGCGCCTGACCGCCGTCGAAGAACTGGCTGAACGGCATCGGCCCCTCGTACAGCTCCGACCACTGCTTCTCGACCCGCTCGTAGATCCTGTGCTCGCCGGTGCGGGTGGCGTAGCCGGACTTGCCGGTCCTGATCGGCACCGGGCCGGTGGCGACGTGGTCGCCGTCCCAGACCCACAGCAGCTGCCGGTGCAGGTCGACGCAGACGATCAGGCGCGTGCCGTGCGGACAGCCCGTGAGCGCGGACGGGTCGGCGACGGCCCGCTCGTACTGGACGATCCGCCAGGTCTCGGGGCCGGCGCGGCCGGTCGCGGGCTCCATGCCGTGGCGGGTCTGGAGCGTGCGGATCGCGGCGCAGTCCGCCGCCGACTGAACGCCGTCCACCGTCAGCTTGAGGTGGCGTTCGACGGTCTTCTGGTACGGGCCCGCCTCCGTCGAGCACTCCTCGGCGTGGCCGGCAGCAGCAGCGGGTGCGGCGCCCGGACCGAGCGCCGCACCCAGGGCGGCGAGGACGAGCGCCAGCGCGGCGCGGGGCAGTGAGCGGCGGACACGGCGTACGGATATGGCGTGCATCGGTGGTGGGCCTCCACGGAAAGGGGCACGGAACGGGTACGGACGGGCACGGAATGGTTGCTTCCACGATGCGTGTCGCCAGTGGGGAGCGCGTGTCGGCGCAGTGTCGTGCGCGGCCGGGCAGGGAGCCGGGCCCGCCCCGGCTGCGGATCGGGCGTGGGCCGGACGGGCGACCGTCGGCCCGTTCGTCACCCGGGCGGCCCAACTCCGTTGGCCGCACCGGCCACCGGGTGCCCCGCGCCGACGGCGCCCGCACGTCCGCAAGGGCGTTGCGCCGCTGGAGCGACGGCGGTGCGCGCGGCGGCCGTTGACCGCGTCGCGACCGCTCCGGTACCGGGCCGTCGCCAGGGCTGCTCCGGCCGGCTGACGGCGTCAGCACTCCTCGGGTGACGTCCGGCCCGGCGGCCACGGAGCGTGCCCGGTTCCTCCGCGGCGTGCGGTACTGCTGTGCCCCGGGGGCGCGTAGCGGATGACCTGAAGAATCCTGACGAACGGAGTGCATGTCCACATGCGTGGTTCACCCGGCAGACGGCGCCGCATCGGCGCCCTCGCCTCCGCGGGCATCGTCCTCGGCGCCCAGGCCCTGGCCCTGGGCGCCGCCCTGCCCCTCGCGGGCGCCGCGTTCGCGGCCCCGGCTCGCCCGGCCTTCCCCAGGGCCCGACGGTCGCCTTCAACGAGAACTTCGACAACGCGACGGGTCAGACCCCGATCCTGCTGACCGCCTACGTCGGCGCGCCGCCGATCAACCCGACGTACACCGCCGACCCCGCCTGGGTGAACGCGGCGCGCTGCGACGGGATCATCCTGAACCAGTCGGGTGCGAACAACGCCGCCTGTCAGAACCAGAACCCGACCGCCATGGCGGAGCTGAAGTACATGGCGAACGTTCTGGGGCAGGTCGCGGGCTCGGCGACGCCACAGAACAACCACGCGGTCTCCGCCTACACGGACGGCGCGAACCCCGGGGCGAACAAGGGCGAGCTCCAGACCGTGAACCCGATCCCGCTCGTCACCTCGAACCGCTTCATCACCTTCTCCGTCGACGTCGCGGCGGTGAACTGCAACGTCTCGGCGCCGCTGCTGAACTTCTTCCTCACCGGCTCCGGGCCGGACATCCCGGTCACCAACCAGCCGATCAACCCGTGCACGGACCCGCGCTCCAGCACGTACAACGTCGGCCCGCGGCCCATCCAGGCCGGTTCCTTCGCGACCGACTCGTCGGTGCTGTTCACCGGCCCCTCGGTCGGCATCAAGATGACCAACGCCAACGGCAGCGGTCTGGGCAGCGACCACGCGTACGACAACATCCGCATCCTGGACATCACCCCGCAGCTCGACAAGGAGTTCAACCCGGCCTCGATCCCGCAGGGCGGCACCTCCACGCTGACGTTCACCGTCACCAACACCTCGGAGCTGGCGGAGAAGAACGGCCTCGCCTTCGCCGACGCGCTGCCGGCCGGGGTGACCGTGGCCGCCGTCCCGAACGCCACCACCACCTGCGGCTCCGCGTCCCTGACGGCGGTGCCCGGGACCGGCCCTGGCACGGCCGCCTCGGGCGGTTCGCGCAGTCCGGGCTCCAGCGCGGTGAACCGTGTGGCCGCGCGCCCGAGGACTTGAGATGTCGACATCATCTGGATGGTGTGCATATCCTGATTGCCTCGACGGGGGTCGGTGAGGGAGGGAGCGGGCGGTGGCTCGACTGACGCGGGTCCAGCAACAGGCGCGTACGCGGGCATCGGTCCTGGTGGCGGCCCGGGAGGAGTTCATCGCGCACGGATACGCCGCGGCGAAGGTCGACCGGATCGCCGAGCGCGCCGAACTGACCCGGGGCGCGGTGTACTCGAACTTCCCCGGCAAGCGCGCGCTGTACCTGGCGGTCCTCGTCGACCTGGTCGACGGCGCCGCCCCCACGCCGCCCGCGGTGCCGCCGGCCTCGCTGGCCGACGCGCTGGGAGCCTTCGCCCGCGCATGGCTGGAGCGGCTGCCGCTGGTCGACGACACCGCGGCCGGTGGCCGCCTCCAACTGCGCTCCCTGGTCGGTGTGGTCGACGACGAACAGGGCCGTACGGTGCTGGCGCAGCTCGCCGGACTGGAGGCGCTGCTGCTGGGGCTCGCACTGGAGCCGTACGCGTCCCGGGGCGCGCCCGTCGGGGCGCCTGCGCGGCAGGTGCGGCTGGCCGAGCTGGTGCTGACCCTGCTCGGCGGCGCCGGCTTCCTCGCCGAACAGGCGCCGGGCTTCGGCGACCCCTTCGACCGGGCGCGCGCGTGCGAGCACCTCGCCCGGCTCGACCTCGCCGACCGCTGGGCCCCCGCGTACCTGCCCTACGTCCCGCCCGCCGAGGAGTGCCGGCAGCCCTGGTCCCCGCCCGCGGGCCTGGTCGACCTGCTCACCGGTGAGCCGGTCGACCTCGGCGCCGACGGCCTGGTGGCGGTGGTCGGCGCGGGCCGCGTCGCCGCCGCGGAGGAGGCCGTGCGCTCCGCCGGACCCGGCGACCGGGTCACCGTCGTCGTCACCACCGCCGACCCGGCCGAGACCGGCAGTCTCGTACGGCTCAAGGTCAGGGACCTGGCGACCTGTCTGCGGGCCGTGTTCCCACCGGCAGGCCGGCAGCGCCTGCGCCTGGTCATCGACGACGGGGCGTCCGTGGCGTCGGCGGCGGGGCTGATCGACGACGACGCCGACACGGAGGCCGCCGTACGCATCCACGGCGGCGCGATCGTCGCCCGCGCCCACGGGCGGGGCGCGGCCCACGCCGTAGCGACCGCACCGACGGTCGCCCCTTCGGTGCGCACGCCGACGCGAAGGGGCGAAGCGTGATCGAGCTGCCCGGCACCGACAGCGCGCCCCCGGTGCTCCACGCCCTGCGCTGCGGGGGCTTCGCCGGCGTCGCCCGGCTGTCCGCCGCCACCGGGCTGGACGGGTCGACGGTCGAGTCCGAACTGCTCGACCTCGCGGTCGCCGGCCTCGTGACGTATCTGAGCGGGACCTTCGGCGGCTGGGGCCTGACCGACGCCGGCCGCGTCGCCGACGCCGGCCGCACGGCGCGGGAGCTGGAGTCGACCGGCGCCCGCCCCGCGGTCCTCGCCGCGTACGAACGCTTCCTCGTGCTCAACGCCGAACTGCTCGACCTCTGCACCGCCTGGCAGTTGCGGACCGTCGACGGGGTGCCGACGGCCAACGACCACCGGGACGCGACGTACGACGCGCGCGTCCTGGACCGGTTCCTCGCCCTGCACCTGCGGGCCGCGATCGTCTGCGCCGAGGTGACCGCCGTACTGCCCCGCTTCACCGGTTACGGGGTGCGGCTCACGGAGGCCCTGAACCGGGCGGTGGCGGGCGAGTTGGAGTACGTGACCGACGACACCGCCTCGTACCACACCGTCTGGGCGGAGCTGCACGAAGACCTGCTCGTCACCCTGGGGATCCCCCGGTGAGGTGGATCCGCCCGCTGTCCGCCGAGGTGGAGGAGTCGGCGGAGGTGCTGGGCGGGAAGGCGCGGGGGCTCGTGGAGCTCCAGCGCCTGGGGCTGCCGGTGCCGGCCGGGTTCGTCGTCACGACCGGGGCGTGCCGGGCGTTCCTGCGTGACGGCCGTCCGCCCGAAGGGTTCGCGGCGGAACTCGCCGTCGCGGTGGGCGAACTGGAGGCTGCGACGGGGCGCCGGTTCGGCGGTCCCGACCACCCGCTGGTGGTGTCCGTCCGCTCCGGGGCGGCCGTGTCGATGCCCGGCATGATGGACACCGTCCTGAACCTCGGACTGACGGCGGAGACGACGGCGGCGCTCGCCCGTGAGACCGGCGACGCGCGGTTCGCCGAAGCCGCGCGGCAGCGGCTCCTGTCGACGTTCGCGGCGGCCGGCGAGGTGGCCGTGGCGGATGACGCCGCCCGCCAGTTGGAGCTGGCGCTCGGCGCGGTGTTCTCGTCGTGGCACGCGCCGCGCGCCCGGACGTACCGCGCACTCCACGACGTCCCGCACGACCTCGGCACCGCGGCGATCGTGCAGACGATGGTCTTCGGCAACCGCGACGCCCGCAGCGGCACCGGCGTCGCCTTCAGCCGCAACCCCAACACGGGGGAGGACGTCCCGTACGGCGACGTCCTCTTCGGCCACCAGGGCGACGCCGTCGTCTCCGGCCGCACCCGCCCCCACCCGCTCCACGCCCTCGCCGAGCGCGAACCCGCCGTGTGGGCCGCCCTCGTCGCCGCCCTGCGCCGCATCGAGGAACACCTGCGCGACGCGGCTTACGTCGAGTTCACCTTCCAGAGCGGCGAGCTGTGGTTCCTCCAGGCCCGCCCGGGCCGCTTCACCGCGGGCGCGGCCGTGCGCCTCGCGACGGACCTCGCCGACGAGGGAACGATCACCCGCCGGGAGGCGCTGCTCAGGGTCACCCCCCACCACCTGCGCCACGCCCGCACCCCCCGCATCGCCGCGTCCCCGGACGTCGACGTCGTGGCCCGGGGCGTGGGCGCCTGCCCCGGCGTGGCCGTCGGCCGGGTCGCGACCACGACGGCGGGCGCCGTCCGCATGTCCGCGCAGGGCCCCGTCGTCCTCGTCCGCCCCGAGACCTCCCCCCACGACATGCCCGGCCTCGCGGTCGCCACCGGCATCCTCACCGCCCGCGGCGGCCCCGCCAGCCACGCGGCGGTCGTCGCCCGCGCCCTGGGCAAGCCCGCCGTCGTCGGCGCCCCCTTGCCGTCCGGCGACCGCGCACTGACCGAGGGCACGCTCATCACGATCGACGGCACGAGCGGCGAGGTCGCCCTGGGCACCCCGCCGATCACCACGACGGAGTCCAACGCGTCAGTCGAACGCCTTCTCAGGTGGGCGGACGAGATCTCCACCACCGACGCGAACGACGACGAGTCCCGCCTCGCCGCGGCCCGGGCGGTGCTCCGGGGCGCGGGCTGACCCGTAGGGCGGCGCCCTCCTCCGGGTGCCCCCTACGGCCGGACGCCCGGCCCGAAGCCCGTCCAGCGCAGGTCGTCCGGGAGGTGGCCCATGTCGTTGTACGTCAGCACGCGCGGCGCCGCGCCGTCCGCGTAGTCGATCGCCGTGAGCGCCGCGTTCCCGCAGCTCAACCCCAACCACCGCACCGGCGGCGCATCGAGGGCGTGCCGGACCAACCACGCCACTTGGTAGGCGTGGGTGACCAGCACCTCGTGGGTCTCCCGCGCGGCCGGGCGGGCGAAGCGGTCGACGAGGGCGTCCGCGATGCGGGCTTCCGCGTCCGCCTCGACGGGGTCGTACCCGTCGAAGAACCCGGCCCAGGCCGGCGGGACGTCCGTCGGTACGTACGGGACGTGGTCCACCAGCTCGGCGGCCTCCCGCACGGGCACGCCCCCCAGGCGCTCGCCGACGATCCGCGCGGAGCGCACCGCGCGCGGCAGGGGCGAGTGCCACACCGCGTCGACCGGGAGGGCGGCGATGCGCTCGGCCAGCAGCGCCGACTGCTGCCGCCCCACGTCGGTCAGTTCGCCGAACGCGTCCGCCATGCCGTGCCGCACCACGTACAGATGTCGAGTCGCCACAACGCCCTCCCCGGTGTTCAGGGCACCCCAGGGCCTGTCTTACGGATCTTGCTGGGCTCGCGTGCCCTGGTGCCGTGCCTCTCCGCGTTGTCGTCGGTCGCCAATGCTCCGCATTGACTCCCTCCTCCGCCTTGAGATCCACGGCACCAGACCCCGCTCCCTGATCCAGCCTGATCCGTAAGACAGGCCCTAGCGGGCGGTGGTCAGATGCTTCCGCGCCCAGTCCTCGAAGCGCGTCAGCGGGATGCCGAGTTCCTGTGCGTACTCCGGGCGGGCCGGCTGTTCGAACGCGTTCTGCCACGCCTGGGCGGTCGTGAGCAGCGTCGACAAACCGGCGGCGACGGCCTCCGCCTCCGTCGTGTCCCGCGCGGTCAGGGGTACGCCCAGGGCGCGGGAGAGGACATCGGTGATCTCGGCCATCGACAGGCGGTCACCCGCCAGCTCCAACTCCACCCGGTGGAAGCGCTCCGGCGCGGCGACGGCCGCAGCGGCTGTCGCGCCGATGTCGTCCACGGCGATCACGGGCAGGACGGTGCTCGGCTTCAGCAGGGTGACCAGGCCGCCCTCGACGCCGCGCGGGAACAGGTAGCCCTCGGAAGGGAGTGCGTTCTCCATGAAGAAGCCCGGTTTGATGAGCGTCCAGTGGGTGAAGCCGGCCGTGCGGACCGCGTCCTGGACCGCGCACTTGGCTGCGTAGTACGGCTCCATCGTGGCCCAGCGCCCCTCGGCCCAGCCGGGAGCCTCGGTGTGTTGGTCGGCGCCGCTGACGGAGGTGTGCACGAACTGCGGTACACCCGCGGCCTTCGCGGCCTCGACGAGGTTGTGGCCCTGGGTCACCTCCCCGTCGAAGTCGAAGCCCTGCTCGTTGACGGGCAGTTGTACGGAGAAGACGGCGCGGGCGCCCTCCGCGGCCCGGACCAGGGAATCGCGGTCGTGGAGGTCGCCGACGACGAGCTGCGCGCCGAGCGCTTCGACGGCCTTGGCCCGGTCGGTCGACGCGTCGCGGACCAGTGCGCGGACGGGGACGCCCCGCGCGAGCAGGGCCCGGGCGGTCGCGCCGCCCTGCTTGCCGGTGGCGCCGGTCACCAGGACGGGCGCGGAAGCTGCGGGATCTGCGGACATGTCGCTCCTAAGGATGGGCATCCAATAAGTGGCGGGCCCCGCCGTTTACGTTTCGATACGATACGGCGGAGCCCGCCACTTAGCAACGCCGGAGGTGAACGCCATGCCGAAGCAGCCCGAGCGACCCGTGCGCCAACGCGCCGACGCCCGCCGCAATTACGAGCGGATCCTCGCCGTGGCCGAGGAGGAGGTCGCCGCCCACGGGGCCGACGCGTCCCTGGAGAAGATCGCCCGCACGGTCGGCGTCGGCTCGGCCACCGTGCGCCGCCACTTCCCCACGCGCCGCGCGCTGCTGGAGGCCGTCGCCCAGGAGCGCATCGCGGGCCTCAGCGCCCGCGCCCACGAGCTGACCGCCCACGACGACAGCCGCGCCGCGCTCCTGGAGTGGATGGGCGGGGTCGTCGAGTACTGCGTGTGCGCCCGGGGCCTCGCCGCCGCCCTGTCGTACGACTTCGCCGAGACGGATCCGGTCCACGAGAACAGCTGCGCCGCCGACCTGGAGGCAGCGGCGGCCCCGCTGCTGGAGCGCGCGGTCCGGGACGGCGCGGTCGCCCCGGAGGTCACCACCGCCGACCTGATCGCCCTGGCCGTCGGCATTGCCCTGGCGACGGCGGGCCATCCCGACCCCGTCGCCCGCGCGAACCGGCTGTTCCAGCTCGCCGTCGCGGGGATCAGCCCGCAGAGCTGACGCCGGAGGCGATGGGTGCGGTGTGAATTTCGGCTCTCGGTGTCGTGCTCGTTGCTGGTGGAACTCGGGTGGGGCGCGTTTTGATGTGACGGATGTCGAGTGGGCTCTTCCCGCTCTTTGTTCTGTGGAGAATTCAGCGAAGCAATCTCCTGGATGCACAGACGCGCCACGTGACCCGCGGCCGGGGGAGCCGACGCCTTGGCTCCCTCCGTGCCGACGCCCGACCGGTGCGCACGACGTCGCATCCGTCAGCAGGAGTCACCGATCTTGGTCCAGGCGAGGGTGCGCGAATAGTTGCTGGTCCAGGCATGTGCGTTCCCGCCGGGGAAGGAGCCCAGGCAGGGGATCAGCCACCCGTCGTAGGACTGGTAGTGAATGATGATTTTGAAGCGGACGTCCGTCGATGTGTTGTTGACGACGGACAGGCCGGACTTTGCCGGCAGGTCGTAGAGGTCCGTGGTCGACTTCCACGTGGGAGGACCGGAATACGTGGCGTTGCCCCAGACGCAGAAGTGCTCTTCTGGGCATTCGCCGTCCCCACCGGCCGCTGCCGAGGGGGCGAAGGCCAGGCCCGCGGTGCACAGGGAGAGGGAAAGGGCGCCCATCGCCGCAGTTCTCCATAAGTTCTTCATCATGACCTTCCCCTGCCCTGTTTGGATGGCACCCTTCTAGCCGGAGTGCAGGACATGGGGAAGGGTCAGAAGGCAATGTTCCGGCCGTCCCTGCAATGGCCGGAACGCCCGTTGGTACCCGTGTTCCGGACCTCGAATTCAACTCTGCGCTTCGGTCCGGCGGCGGGCGGCGGGCGGCGGGCGGCGGGCGGCGGGCGGCAGGCGTCAGCGCCAGTGGTTGTTGCTGGTGTGGTCGCCGGCGAGCCAGCGGGCGAGGTCGGCGTGTGCTGTGGTGCGCCGCTCGGCGTCGATCTTCTCCACGTCGGGGTGGTCGACGGCGAACTCCAGTATCAGCCCGTTGGGGTCCGTGATGTACAGCGAGACGCAGAACCCGTGGTCGAGCACGTGGGCGTTCGACTCGGGGTAGCCGGCCGCGGTGATGCGCTCCAGCCGTAGAGGGCGTGGCTGTAGGCGCGTTCGACTCCGGACAGCACCGCGCGTTCGGTCCAGGTGGAAGTGCCCGGCCTCGGCGCGCCCGCGCTGCTCGGCGAGCCATGCGTCCGCCTCCGCGCGGCCAACGGCACCGCTGGCGCAGGCCGGCTCGGCGAGCCGCGCGACCAGCGGCAACATCGCTGGGTCGGTGAACACGCTCGTGTGCACCTCGACCGCGACGCCGTCGAAGCCGCCGGCCAGCAGCAGGCTGCGGTACTGCCGTGCGGCGCGGGGCGCACCCAGGAGGTCGGCGCGGGCGCGCACGATCGTGCGGGTGAGCGCCGCGTCATCCGAGTCGATCACGATGGCGTCCCAGTCCTGGCCGACCAGGACGATCCTGCCGCCCGGGCACAGGACCCGTCGCCCCTCCGCCACCGCGCGCGCCGGCTCCTGGAGTACGTGGAGGACCTTGTCGGCACGGTAGCCGCGCACACTCCCATCGGCGAACGGCAGATCCTCAGCCCCCGCCTCCCGGAACTCGACCCCCGGTCACCGCTCCCGGGCCGCGGCCAGCATCCACGCATCAGGGTCCACGCCCACCGCGCGTACGCCCCGTTCTGCCAGCTCGGCGACGGCCCGCCCGGCGCCGCAGCCGACGTCCACGACGGTCGAGTCCGGAGCGGGACGCAGCAACTCGTACGAACGGTCCCGTAGTTGTTTCGCGCTCGCTTCCTGATCCGCGGCAGCGAGCACCGCCAACAGGGCTTCGGTGTCGCGGCGCTCTTCCACCGCTTCCTGATCCTTGAACATGTCCGTCATGCTGCGACTTAATGTCGACATGAAGTCAAGCGAAGGCGACAGCGCCGCCGGCACATTGAGCATCGGCGCCATCGCGGCACGGTTCGACCTGGCCACGCACGTGTTGCGGCACTGGGAGACGGTGGGCCTGCTGCGCCCCGCCCGGGACGCCGGCGGGCGTCGCCGCTACGGCGCGGACGATCTCACCCGCGTCGCGACGATCCTCATCATGAAGGAGGCCGGCCTCGATCTGACCACCATCAGAAGGTGGTTCGGCACGAGCGACCGCGCCACCCGCCACGACGTCCTGCGTCCCGCGGCCGACGAACTCCGGTCGAGGATCGCGGCGGCCCAGGCGTCCTTGGAACTCGTCGAGGGCGGCCTGAACTGCGAGCACGAGGACGCCACGCAGTGCCCGAACTACCGCCGCCTCATCACCGAACGGGCCGGCCCCGAAAGCTGGCCGCAGAGTCGGTGAACTTCGGAGTACGCCCCGACTCGTTTGACGGGACAGTCCTCATGTCCGCCCGGGGAGCAACAAGTCAGACATCTGCCGTTGGAGATGTGCAGGGTGAAGGCGTCTGGCCCAGGTGCTCCAGCCCGCGTCGTAGGCGTCGAGGACGGGCTCGATGTGCTGCCGCAGTTTGACCGGTGCGCCCTCGCGCACGGCCCACCCGCTTCCGTCGGGGGTGAGGGTGGCGGCCGATCCGGTGGCGACGGTCAGCGCGTGTTTCTCATCGGTAGTCAGGTGCTAAGCGTGGCGCCGGGCGGCACCCCGCTGGACGGCTGCGTGGTGAGGTCGACTCATGGGGTGGGGGAACGGGCCTTGTCCGTCACAGGATACTGCCGTAGAGGTAGGCGCTGTGCAGGCGAGTCCTGCCGAACGTTGCGGTGATACGAGCGCGGGCCGCATCGACGACAGGGACGAACGCTGCTGGCACTCGGTCCAGCGCACCTTCGCGTGCGATCGTTCCGTCGCGGTCCAGCCCTCGTTCATTCACGGGGCCACTGTCCCTTGTGCTGTTGTGTGCTGCCGAGCAGCGTCTGGACCCCAACCACCCCCTCGCAGCGTTCGAGGCGCGTCGACGGCCGCCGCTCGAAGGTCGCCGTCGTCGTGTCGGGCTGGGCCGGCCGCGGGTTCGTCCGTTGCGGGTGCGGGTGCGGGGCGACAAGGCGTATTCGTCGCGCGCGAATCGTGCGTACCCACGTGGGCGCGGGATCCTCTGCACGATCCCGGAGTCTGCCGATCAGGCCGGCCACCGCAAACGCCGGGGAACGGCTGGCGGGCGGCCTCCGGCTTTCGACCGCGAGGACTACAAGGCCCGGCACGCGGTTGAGTGCGGCACCAACCGACTGAAACAGAACCGGGCGGTGGCAACCCGGTTCGACGAACTTGCGGTGCGCTTCGAGGCAAGCGCACCGCAACTATCAACGAAATGGCTGTGACACGGCGTAAGGGTCAACCCTGGGTGGCTGTGTTCACGAGTGCCAGCAGCGATCGTCAGGCGCCGGTTGGAAGGCACGCATTCGGCCAGGGTTCGATGGGCGCGAGGACGGGCAGCACCTCGCCCGGCCACCGGTAGGCCGGGCGAGGTGGACCAGTTGGTGCGACGGACCGACTGGTTTCCGGGCCGGTGCCCTGGGACAGCCCGGAAAGCAGTCAGCTGAGCCGGGTCGTGGCGTACGCCTCGATGGCGTCGCGCTGGTACGCGGCCAGGCCCGGTGCGATCGCCTCGTAGGCGGAGCGCCAGGCGCTGTTGTCCACGCAGGAGCGTCCGACGGCGCGGTACTCCTCGGCCGACACGGGCCGCAGTTCGGCCATGGCCTGGTACTGGGTGTCGATCTGGGCCTGCACGGGAGCTGCGTCGGCCGGGTGGCCGGCGGCCATCAGGTCGGCCAGCAGGATCATCTGCGTGGTGCGCTCGCGCTGCCCTTCCTCGATGTCCTGCGGGGTCATCGCGGCGACCTTTCGGGCGACTTCCTCGGCGTGCGCGGGGAAGTCGCTCAGGCTCTCCTGGTACTGGGAGGGCTGGATGCCCTCGAACAGGTTCTCCGGTCGGTTGATGGTCATGGGGCTGCCGTCCTTTCTGGACTGTTCCAGGTCGGCGATCGTGCGGGAGACGGTGCCTGCCAGGGCGTCGAGCCGGTCCCGCTCGGCGAGCAGTCGCAGGTGGTGGCCGCGCAGGGCGTCCACCTCGTCGACCTGCTCAGCCAGGATCCGGCCGACCTCAAGAAGCCCTACGCCCAACGCCCGCAGCACGAGAATCTGCTGCAGCCGCAGCAACTGGGGCTCCTCGTAGTAGCGGTGGCCGTTGGCGCCGATCCGGGCGGGCGGCAGCAGGCCGACCTCGTCGTAGTGGCGCAGGGTCCGGGCGGTCACGCCCGACATCCGGGCGACCTCCGCGATAGGCCAGTCCATCGCTGTCTCCCTCGCGATCGTGGTACCGGGCCGGTTTCTCCGGCCTCGTGAAGGACGGTAGAAGCTGCCGCAGCGGCAACCGCAAGCCTGCACCCTCACCATCTGGAGGCGACCCGCGGCTTCCCCCGGCGGCCCACCCGCACCCCAGCAAGATCCGTGAGACAGGCCCTAGTAGTGCTTCGTTATCTTGAGTGATCTTGCTTGGTGGTGGGCATCTTTGTGGTGTGAAGCTGGGGGATGTTGAGCGGCTCCGGGGTGAGTTG
>NZ_JBEZNF010000044.1:0-50612 GCF_040653095.1 Streptomyces sp. NPDC048057 | reverse complement strand
GCTCTCCCCCTGGGCCTAGCGGCCCGGGTGGGGGCGCCCCCACGCGTAGCCGTGGGGGAGTACCCCCATCCTCCGCCTTGCGATCCACGGCACCAAACCCCTCCCCCTACGCCCGGAGGGGCACCCCCACCCTGATCCAGCCCGATCCGTAAGACAGGCCCTAGACCGCACCCGCAGAGGCACGGCGGCTCCGTCCGGACGCACGGCGGACAGGCTCTCAGAGCAGGGCCTAAGGCGCCTCGGACGGCGGCTCCGAAGGGGACGGGGAGCCCTCGGTCGGGGACGGCGTCGGCTGCGGGGCCGTCGGCGATGGCGTCGGGGACGGTGAGTTCGGCGGCGTCGTGGGCGGTGTGGTCGGGGGCGTCGTCGACGGCCGCGGCGTCGGCGGCCTGGTGGGCCGCTGCGTCGGTGGCGTCGGCGCGCCCCGGCCGTCGATGCGGACGACCGCCCCGGAGGGCGCCACGGACACCCGGGCGCTCCAGGCGCCGGCTGGCTCGCGGTCGGGGTCGACGGTGACGTACACGGCGGTGGTCTCACCGGGGTGCAGCACGCCCGAGGTGCGGCTGGGGCGGAGCCAGTCGGCGTCGGTCCGTACGGACCAGGTGACGGGGGCGCCGCCGGACGCGGTGAGGGTGATGCGGGTGGCGCCCTGGTGGGGCTCGGCGGTGAGGGTGAGGCGCCCGGGGCCGGTGGTGGTGCCGGGGCCCGAGGACGGTGCGCCGGGGCTGAGGACTTCCACGGAGACGCCGGGGGCGAGGGTGCCGTCGCTGGAGCCGTGGCCGTCGGCGGTGTCGGCGTTGCCCGCGTTCTCGAAGCGGTCGGCAGGTCCGGCGTCGGTGTTGCCGCCGGTGCCGGTGCCTTCGTCGGTGGCGGTGACGGAGGGGCCGGCCTGGCGGGACTCGCCGGTGAGCGGCGCGCCGCGGTACGCGGCCCAGAGCGCGAGCACGGGCGCGGCGACGACGGCCGCGACGACGGTGGTGGTCACGGCGCGGGCGCGCAGTCGGTCGCGGCGGGCGGCCTGATCCTTGGGGTCGAGCGGGAAGCCGGTGGGACCGAAGCGGGGCGCGGCTGCGCGGGGGCGCGGGGCGTGCGCGGCGACCAGGCGCAGGGCGGCGCGCGGGGCCGGGACCAGGGGCAGGGTGGCGGGCGTGGGGGTGGCGCCGGGCCAGGGGCCGCGGGCGCCGGCGCGTTCGGCGGCGCGACGGCAGCGGGGGCAGTCGTCGACGTGGCGGACCAGTTCGGTGCGGAGCGCGGCGGAGAGCAGGACGCCGTGGTCGCCGGTGAGGTGGGCGACGGAGGGGCAGGCGCCGGCCTCGACGACGGCGAGGGCCGCACGGGTGCGTTCGACCTCGCAGGCGGCGGTGGCGAGGAGGTCGCGGGCGGCGACGTCCGGCAGGCCGAGGACGGCGGCGACTTCGCGCGGGGCGAGCCCGTGGCGTACGGCGAGTTCCAGCGCTTCGCGCTGCTCGGGGGTGGTGCCGGCGGCTTCGGGCCAGGCGAGGAGCGCGAGCTGGGCGCGGCGGTGGGCGGCGGTGCCTTCGTCGACGGCGGACGGGGCGGGAGAGGCGGCGGACGGGGCGGAAGGCGCTGCGGGAGCGGGCTTGGCGGCCGTGTGACGGGCGGCCGGTCGGCCCGAGTGGCGGCCGGTGTGCCGGCCGGGCTGTGCGCCCTGTCGCGTGCCACGGCCTTCGGCCAGCCGGCGCAGGCAGGTCCAGCGGGCGAGGGCGTACAGCCAGGCAGTCCTACGGGAGGCGTGCTCCGGCGCACGACCGTGATGGCGGTCGGCGAGCGCGAGGGCGTCGGCGAGCGCGGCGGTGGCGGCGTCGTGGTCGCACAGGACGGAAAGGCAGTACGTGAACAGGCCGTCGAGCTGTGCCTCGTACCGCTCGAACCGCGCGCTGCGTTCGGCGCGCTCGGTGCGCGCCGCGCCTTCGGTCCGCGCCGCGCGTCGGGGCGGCTGCTGCTGCCCCGGTGCGGTCGGCTGGGCCGGCGCGGTCGCGCGCGGGGCGCTTCGGTGGTGCGGGCGGTGCGCGCCGGTTCCGTGGGGCGTACGGGTCGTCTGGTTCGGCCTGCTGCTCGTCACGCGGTGACCGTAGGCTCCGCTCCTGACCCTGTTCTCACCGCTTGCCCTCTTTTAATCCTTACGGGTGAACAGTTCGCTCAAAGGGGGACAGCGATCGTCCATTTCGCCGCGTCCCGGCCACCCGTAAGTGGCCCCAGAAGCCCACAGGCCCGCACAGCTGAACACAAACACCAACAGACGGCCGCAGACGGGTAAGGCGGCCCGGTTGTCAGTGCCGACGGCTACGGTTTCCCTCATGGCTGCCCGTACCAAATCCGCGAAGGACCGGCCCTCCTACCGCTGCACCGAATGCGGCTGGACGACGGTGAAGTGGCTCGGCCGCTGCCCCGAGTGCCAGGCGTGGGGCACGGTCGAGGAGTACGGCGCGCCCGCCGTGCGGACCACCGCCGCGGGCCGGGTGTCCTCCCCCGCGCTCCCCATCGGCCAGGTCGACGGCCGGCAGGCGACCGCCCGGTCCACCGGCGTCGACGAGCTGGACCGGGTGCTGGGCGGCGGGCTGGTGCCGGGCGCGGTGGTGCTGCTCGCCGGCGAGCCCGGCGTCGGCAAGTCCACGCTCCTGCTGGACGTCGCCGCGAAGGCCGCCAGCGACGCGCACCGCACGCTGTACGTCACGGGCGAGGAGTCCGCGAGCCAGGTGCGGCTGCGGGCCGACCGCATCGGCGCGGTCCACGACCATCTGTACCTGGCCGCCGAGACCGATCTGTCCGCGGTCCTCGGCCATCTGGACGCGGTCAAGCCGTCCCTGCTGATCATGGACTCGGTGCAGACGGTCGCCTCGCCCGAGATCGACGGCGCGCCCGGCGGCATGGCCCAGGTGCGGGAGGTCGCGGGCGCCCTGATCCGGGCCTCCAAGGAGCGCGGGATGTCCACCCTGCTCGTCGGGCACGTCACCAAGGACGGCGCGATCGCCGGCCCTCGCCTGCTGGAGCACCTGGTGGACGTGGTGTTGCACTTCGAGGGCGACCGGCACGCCCGGCTGCGCCTGGTCCGCGGCATCAAGAACCGTTACGGGGCGACGGACGAGGTCGGCTGCTTCGAACTGCACGACGAAGGCATCACCGGTCTCGCCGACCCCTCCGGCCTCTTCCTGACCCGGCGTGACGAGCCGGTGCCCGGCACCTGTCTGACGGTCACTCTGGAGGGCCGCCGCCCGCTGGTGGCCGAGGTGCAGGCGCTCACCGTCGACACCCAGATCCCCTCCCCCCGGCGCACCACCTCCGGCCTGGAGACCTCGCGGGTGTCCATGATGCTCGCGGTGCTGGAGCAGCGCGGGCGGATCAGCGCGCTCGGCAAGCGGGACATCTACAGCGCCACGGTGGGCGGCGTGCGGCTGTCCGAGCCGGCCGCCGACCTGGCGATCGCGCTGGCCCTGGCCTCGGCCGCCAGCGACACCCCGCTGCCGAAGAACCTGGTCGCGATCGGCGAGGTCGGCCTCGCCGGCGAGGTGCGCCGCGTCACCGGCGTCCAGCGGCGACTCGCCGAGGCCCACCGCCTGGGCTTCACCCACGCCCTGGTGCCGGGCGACCCCGGCAAGGTCCCTCCCGGCATGAAGGTGATCGAGGTCGCCAACATGGGGGACGCCTTGCGGGTGCTGCCGCGGGGGCGGCGGCGCAGCGCGCCGGCGGCGCCCGGCGGGGGCCCGGAGACGGCGCCGTGGAGCGCCCGCGAGGGCGCGTCCGACCGCGCCCGGCGCACAGAGGGCGAGGACGGCCCGCGGGCCGCGGAGCCGCGCCGGTAGACTTTGCCCCGGTCTCGCCCATCCGTACGAGCCGGAGGAGTGCAGTGGCAGCCAACGACCGGGCACCAGCACCCGGAAAGTCCGGCGCGGGCTCCGGCACCGAAGGACGGATCCGCACCGCCTTGAGCGCGGTCGCGCCCGGCACCGCGCTCCGCGACGGCCTGGAGCGCATCCTCCGCGGCAACACCGGCGGCCTGATCGTCCTCGGCATGGACAAGGCGGTCGACTCGATGTGCACCGGCGGCTTCGTGCTGGACGTCGAGTTCACCGCCACCCGCCTGCGCGAGCTGTGCAAGCTGGACGGCGCGCTGATCCTCGACAAGGACATCACCAAGATCCTGCGGGCGGGCGTGCAGCTCGTCCCGGACGCCTCCATCCCGACGGAGGAGACCGGCACCCGGCACCGCACCGCCGACCGCGTCTCCAAGCAGTGCGGCTTCCCGGTCGTCTCGGTGTCGCAGTCGATGCGGCTGATCGCGCTGTACGTGGACGGGGAACGCCGCGTCCTGGAGGAGTCCGCCGCGATCCTGTCCCGGGCGAACCAGGCGCTCGCCACCCTGGAGCGGTACAAGCTCCGTCTCGACGAGGTCGCCGGCACCCTCTCCGCGCTGGAGATCGAGGACCTGGTCACGGTCCGGGACGTCACGGCGGTCGCGCAGCGCCTGGAGATGGTGCGCCGCATCGCCACGGAGATCGCGGAGTACGTGGTCGAGCTGGGCACCGACGGGCGGCTGCTCTCCCTCCAGTTGGACGAGCTGATCGCGGGCGTCGAGCCCGAGCGCGAGCTGGTCGCCCAGGACTACGTGCCGGAGCCGACGTCCGCGAGGGTGGCGCCCGGCAAGGGCGCCCAGCGCTCGCGCACGGTCGACGACGCGCTGTCGGAGCTGGACGCCCTCACCCACTCGGAGCTGCTGGAACTGTCCACCGTTGCCCGCGCCTTGGGGTACAGCGGCTCGCCCGAGACGCTCGACTCCGCGGTGTCGCCGCGCGGTTATCGGCTGCTGGCGAAGGTGCCGCGGCTGCCGGGCGCGATCATCGAGCGCCTGGTGGAGCACTTCGGCGGCTTGCAGAAGCTGCTGGCGGCCAGCGTCGACGACCTCCAGGCCGTGGACGGCGTCGGCGAGGCACGGGCCCGCAGCGTGCGGGAGGGCCTGTCCCGCCTGGCGGAGTCGTCCATCCTGGAACGCTACGTCTGAGCTGCGCCGGCCCCCGGCAGGCGCGGTGGCGCCGTACGGCGGGCTGTGTTGCGGCGTCTGCGGACCGGTGGTGGGTTGTTCGCGCGGTTCCCCGCGCCCCTGAACACCTCTGCCCCAGCCCGCAGGCGGATGACGGGGGCAGCGAAAAGGGGTGACGCTAGGGGCCCCACGGGACCCCCACACTCATCCAGCCTGATCCGTAAGACACCCCCTAGTCCTTCGCGAGGACGAAGGACGCCGGGCGGACCGTCTCGCCGGGGTACTGCGCCTCGACGAGGTACGTACCCGCGGTGACCGGCGCCGCCGGCGGCGTCGCGCACTGCGGCGCGCTGCGCTTGCGCTCCCAGGTGACGGAGTGGTTGACCGTCGAGTGCGCCGGGACCTTCACCCAGGCGGTGGCGCCGTCGCGCGGGCAGTCCTTCGACGACCACACCTCGTCGTTCTCCGCGTCGGTGACCTTGAGCACCGCGGACGCACCGCCGAGGTCCACCTTGCAGGTGGTGGCGGAGGAGTTGGTGACGGCCAGTCGGAACACCGGCCGCTGCCCGGGGGCGTAGGAGTCCACGGAGGTGGCGAGGCCCAACTGGACCGAACCCGAGGGGCAGTTGGGCAGCACGGAGCCCACGGGCAGGCGCTCGGCCGCCACGCCGCCGCCCGCACCGCCGCCGCCCGTGCCGCTGCTGCTGCCGTCGGAGCCGGCGCCGCCGGTGCCCGTACCGCCCGTGTCCGTACCGGTGCCGCCGTCGCCGCCCGGGCTGCCGCCGCCGCCCGTCCGGCCGGGCTCGTCGCGCCCGCCGGGCTGCTGGCTGATCGCCGGGCCCGACTGGCCGGGGCCGGGGGTGATGGACGGCGCTGGCGAGGAACTTCCGTTGGCGCTGTCGCTCTTGTCCCCGTCGCCCCCGCCCGAACTGATCGCCCAGACGACCAGCACGACGAGGACGGCCACCAGTGACAGCGCGACAGCCCTCCGACGCCAATAGATGGAGGAGGGGAGCGGCCCGATCGGATTGCGCATAGTTCCCACGGATCAAACTCTACGAGAGGACACGCCCAACTCCCGTCCCACCCGCCGCACTCGTCCGAAGTTCTCCGGATCATCATCCCGGTTCGGCGGCCCGCGGGTGCCGCTGAGGGGGCCTGAGGTCGGTCCGCGGTCGTACGGGAGAAGGGGCCGGCCCCCTACTTTCGTCGGGGGCGGTTGCTGCCGATGGCCCCGAGTGGCGCGGAAGGCACCCCCGGTACGTTCTCGAACATGGACAGTTCCCTGACCCGCGGCCTCTACCGCGACATCACCGACTTCGCCCACGACACCCCCTCCTGGGTGCAGCACCTCGCCGAGCTGTGGACCGAGGCGGGGCTGTTGCTGTTCGGCGTGCTCTTCCTCGTCGCCTGGTGGCGGGCGCGCGTAGCCGACGCCCGCGCCCTGGCGGTCGCCGTCCTGGCGCCGCTCGCGACGGCGTTCGGATACGTCGTGAGCGAGTCCCTGAAGTCCGTGTTCGACGAGGAACGGCCCTGTCGCACGGTCACGGAGGCGGCGCAGTCCCTGGTGGAGTGCCCGCCGACCGGCGACTGGTCCTTCCCCAGCAACCACGCCTCGATCGCGGGTGCCGCGGCGATCGCGCTGGTGCTGGCCTGGCGGCGGATCTGGCTGCTCACCGTGCCGATGGCGCTGCTGATGGCGTTCTCCCGGGTCTTCGTGGGGGTGCACTACCCGCACGATGTGATGGTGGGGCTGGTGCTGGGCTCGGTGGCCGCGGTCGCCTTCGTCGTGGTCCTGACGCGACCGGCGACGGCGCTGCTGACGTCGATGCGGTCGAGCCGTACGGGGGTGGTGGTGTGGTTCGCCGGCCCGGGGCCCGCTCACAGCGGACACGGCGGCCACAGCGGCTACGGCAGCCACGACGGCACCGGCGGGCCCGGCCGCCACGCCCGCACCACGCCGACGCGTGACCGGTGAGCGGGCGCGGAACACCCGTACGCCCGAGGACGTCCCCGCCCCGTCAGGGCGATGCCCGCCCGGCGTCCGGCGTCTGACGAGCGGACCGGTCACCCCCGGTCGGTCCCTGGTCAACACCCCTGCGGTGCCCGGTCGGCGGGCGCCCCGGAGCCCGTACGCACGTCGCCCCCGGGGCCGCCCCGCCCGCCGCCCGCCGTGCGCCAACCGGTCGCGGCCCACTTGGTCGTAGGCGCTGCGCCACACGGCCGGAACGCTCTGCGCCGCTTAGCCCACGAGCCGGGGCGGCTGCGGCAGCGGCCCCCGCCGGCGTGCCAGGATCGAAGGGCCATGACTGACACCACGACTGCCCCCGCCCCCGCCGGCCGCCCCGACCGCGCCGGTGACCTCTCCTCATCCGACGCCGCGTCCCTCCACAGCCCCGTGATCGCCTGGTTCGACGAGCACGCCCGCGACCTGCCGTGGCGCCGCCCCGAGGCCGGCGCGTGGGGCGTGATGGTCAGCGAGTTCATGCTGCAACAGACCCCCGTCAACCGCGTGCTCCCGGTGTACGAGCAGTGGCTCAAGCGCTGGCCCAGGCCCGCCGACCTGGCGGCCGAGCCCGCCGGCGAGGCCGTGCGCGCCTGGGGCCGGCTCGGCTACCCGCGCCGTGCCCTGCGGCTGCACGGGGCCGCCCAGGCGATAACGGAGCGGCACGGCGGCGACGTGCCGAAGGACCACGCGCAGCTGCTCGCGCTGCCCGGCATCGGCGAGTACACCGCGGCTGCCGTGGCCTCCTTCGCGTACGGACAGCGCCACGCGGTCCTCGACACCAACGTGCGCCGGGTCTTCGCGCGCGCCTCGACCGGGATCCAGTACCCGCCGACGGCGACCACCGCCGCCGAGCGGAAGCTGGCCCGTTCCCTGCTCCCGGACGACGACGAGACCGCGGCCAGGTGGGCCGCCGCCTCGATGGAGCTGGGCGCGCTGGTGTGCACCGCGCGCAACGAGGAGTGCGGGCGCTGCCCGATCGCCGCCCAGTGCACCTGGCGGCTGGCCGGGAAGCCGGCGCACCAGGGCGCGGCCCGCCGCGGCCAGACGTACGCCGGGACGGACCGTCAGGTGCGCGGCAAGCTGCTGGCGGTGCTGCGGGCCTCCGAGCTGCCGGTGTCGCAGGCGGCCCTGGACGCGGTCTGGCACGAGCCGGTCCAGCGGGCCCGGGCGCTCGACGGGCTGGTCGCGGACGGGCTCGTCGAGCCGCTGCACGACGGGTCGTACCGCCTCCCCGGGTGAACCGGGGCCGTTCCCGAAAGCTCCGACGACCCTGCCCGGACGATCCGGAACGGCCCCGCCCCGTGGGGCCCCGGCACGATCCGTCCCGCTTTTCCCCACTGCCTCCACCCTGAAACATCGGCTGTTACACAACCGATGGGTGGCCGTGCGTCCGCCGACGGCTGCGCAGCACAGCCCCGTGACAACTGCTCCGTAATTTCTGTGGCGCAAGGACGGAAGCAGCAGCTGACGACGCGAAGCGCGCCGGGACACCCATCCGGCGCGCCAGCGGGCGAGCGTGACACGGGGCGGAGGCGGTTGGCATGGCGCAGGGCGAGGTGCTCGCGTTCGAGGACTACGTGCGCAGTCGGCAGGATGCGCTGCTCCGCAGCGCCCGCCGGCTGGTGCCCGATCCGGTCGACGCCCAGGACCTGCTCCAGACCGCCCTGGTGCGCACCTACGGCCGCTGGGACGGCATCGCGGACAAGTCGCTCGCCGACGCGTACCTGCGCCGCGTGATGATCAATACGCGGACGGAGTGGTGGCGCGCCCGCAAGCTCGACGAGGTCCCCACCGAGCAGCTGCCGGACGCCGCCGTGGAGGACGGCTCCGACCAGCGCGCGGACCGCGCCCTGCTGATGGACGTCCTCAAGGTGCTGGCCCCCAAGCAGCGCAGCGTCGTCGTGCTGCGGCACTGGGAGCAGATGAGCACCGAGGAGACGGCTGCCGCCCTGGGGATGTCGACCGGTACGGTGAAGAGCACCCTGCACCGGGCGCTGGCACGACTCCGCCAGGAGTTGGAGAGCCGGGCCGAGGAGTGCGCGGACCTGGGGATCCGGGACCGGAGGGGGCGACGGGGGCGACACATCGACGGGCAGCAGGACGGACGGGGGCAGGAGCGGTGCGCGGCCTGACAGGCGGACGCGAGGGGTCCGGAAGGACGACGGCGAGCAGAACGGCGATGGCCGGGCTCGCCGTCATCGGGCTGCTCGCGGCCGGTTGCTCGGCCGGCGGCACCGGGTTGCAGGACGAGGGCTCGGCGTATCCGGACTCGGCGAAGGGCGCACCCACGCCCTCCCCCGTGGGCTCCGGCAGCCCGACCGTGCCGAAGGGCCGCGCCCCGGACCCGGTGAAGCTGCTCATGGAAGACCCGAAGGTCCACAAGCGGATCAAGGCCGACCTCAAGCCGTGCACCAAGGAGACCCGTTCGTACCCGGTCGACTCCGCCCTCGGCAATCTCACCGGCGCTGCGTCGCCCGACGTCGTCATCAACGTCATGACCTGCGGTGACGCCGTGAACGTGGGCACGTACGTGTTCCGCCCCACCACCACCGGATACGAGAACGTCTTCGCGTCGGAGGAGCCGGCGGTCGTCTCCTCCATCGACCGCGGCGACCTGGTGGTCACCAAGCAGGTGTACGAGGAGGGGGCGCCGGTCGCGGCGCAGCCGACCGCGGAGGAAGTGACGACGTTCCACTGGTCGGGCGGCCGGTTCACCCAGCTGCACTGGGTGCGCAACCAGTACCCCGGGGGCGTCGACGGGAGCGAGTTGGTCTTCCCCGACGAGCCGCCCGCGGACACCGAACGGTTGAAGGAGTCGCAGACGGAGCCGGTGCCCGTGCCGTCCGCGCTGCTCCGCAACGGCGTCGTCGCACCGCTGCCGGGACCGCCGGCCCCGACCAGCGAGAACTGAGGGACCCGATGGCCGAGACCCATGTCCTGTTCGTCGAGGACGACGACGTCATCCGGGAGGCGACGCAGATCGCGCTGGAGCGGCAGGGATTCGTGGTGACCGCGATGCCCGACGGGCTCCAGGGGCTGGAGGCGTTCCGGGCGGACCGTCCGGACATCGCGCTGCTCGACGTGATGGTGCCGGGGCTCGACGGGGTCAGCCTGTGCCGGCGCATCCGTGACGAGTCGACCGTGCCCGTGATCATGCTGTCGGCGCGCGCCGACTCGATCGACGTCGTCCTGGGCCTGGAGGCGGGCGCCGACGACTACGTCACCAAGCCGTTCGACGGTGCGGTGCTGGTGGCCCGGATCCGCGCCGTGCTGCGCCGGTTCGGGCACGCGGGCGGGGGCGACGCCGCCGTGGGCGGGGGCCAGGGCGGGCAGGGCGCACTGTTGGCCTTCGGCGACCTGGTGGTGGACACCGAGGGCATGGAGGTCCGCAAGGGCGGCGTGCCGGTGGGGCTGACGCCGACGGAGATGCGGCTGCTGCTGGAGTTCTCCACGGCGCCGGGGACGGTGCTCTCCCGCGACCGGCTGTTGGAACGGGTCTGGGACTACGGCTGGGGCGGGGACACCCGGGTCGTCGACGTCCACGTGCAGCGGCTGCGCGGCAAGATCGGCCAGGACCGGATCGAGACGGTCCGCGGCTTCGGCTACAAGCTCAAGGCATGAAGGGCAGCGGACGGGCGACCGGCGCGTGGGCCTGGCAGTGGTTCGGGCGGCGGTCCGAGCGGCAGGCGGCGCGGCGGGTCGCCGAGCGCGTCGAGCGGCAGACGGCCCGGTGGCGTGCCGAGGAGCGGAACGGGCAACGGGCGCCCGGCGCCGTATCTGGTGCTGGCGCTGGGTCCGAGCCCGGGCCTGCGCCTCGGCGTGGGTCGGCCGCTGCGCTGGCGTCGCGCTTCCTGACGCGGTTCGCGTTCCGCACCGGCATCCGCTGGAAGATCAGCATCGCGATCGCGGCCGTCGGCGCGCTCATCGCCGTGACCCTGAGCCTGGTGGTCCACAACGCGGCGCGCGTCTCCATGCTGGACAACGCCCGCGACGTGCAGCTGGACCGGGTGGCGATGGCCCAGCGGTGGTACGAGACGTCGAAGAACAAGGACCCCCGCTTCAGCACCAAGCTGAACGACCCCGCGCTGCCGCGCGAACTCCAGGACCTGGTGAAGCAGAACCGGCGCGGGACGTACGTCCGCGACACCCCGAAGGGCCCGCCGGAGATCTGGGCCGCGGTCCCCACCTCCGACGGCAACGTGCTCTCGCTGCGCACCACGTTCGCCGGGCGCAGCGCCACCATCCTCGGCGACCTCGACCGGGCGCTGACCATCGGCTCGGTGACGGTGGTCTTCGGCGGCTGCGCCCTGGGCGTGCTGATCGGCGGACAGATCTCCCGCCGGCTGCGCAAGGCCGCCGCTGCCGCCGCGACCGTGGCCGCGGGCAAGACGGACGTACGGGTGCGGGAGGCCATCGGCGGTGTCGTACGGGACGAGACGGACGACCTGGCGCGCGCGGTGGACGCGCTCACGGACGCGCTGAACGAGCGCATCCAGGCCGAGCGGCGGGTCACCGCGGACATCGCGCACGAGCTGCGCACCCCGGTCACCGGGCTGCTGACGGCGGCGGAGCTGCTGCCGCCGGGCCGCCCGTCGGAGCTGGTGCGGGACCGGGCGCAGGCGCTGCGGACGCTGGTGGAGGACGTGCTGGAGGTGGCCAGGCTCGACGGTGCGTCGGAGCGGGCCGAGCTCCAGGAGATCGCCCTGGGGGAGTTCGTACGGCGCCGGGTCTCCCAGCTGAACTCGGACGCGACGGTGCACGTGGTGCACGAGTCGTGGGTGGCGACCGACCCCCGGCGCCTGGAGCGGATCCTGCTGAACCTGCTGGCGAACGCGACGAAGCACGGCGCGGCGCCGGTGGAGGTCACGGTCGAGGGGCGGGTCGTGCGGGTGCGCGACCACGGGCCCGGCTTCCCGGAGGCGCTGCTGCGGGACGGCCCGAGCCGGTTCCGTACGGGCGCGAGCGACCGCGCGGGCACGGGGCACGGGCTGGGTCTGACGATCGCGGCCGGTCAGGCCAGGGTCCTGGGGGCCCGGCTGACGTTCCGCAACGCCGGCGAGGAGGGGGCGGCGCCGCTGGGCGAGTCCGGCGGGGCGGTCGCCGTGCTGTGGCTGCCCGAGCACGCGCCCACGGACACCGGGAGCTTCCCGGTGCTGCCCGTGGACGCGGGCTGAGGCGGACCGCGGCGGAGCCGCGGGCGGCTACGGGCTAGAAGCGTGCGTCCGAAGGCCGAGGGCCGGAGACCTTGAGGCCCAGGGCTCGGAAGGGCTCAGCCCCATTCCTTGGAGAAGTCCAGCTCAGCGCTGCGCTGCGTCAGGGAGAACCAGTTGCCGTTGTCGTCGCGGAAGATCGCTTCGATGCCGTACGGGCGCTCCTTCGGCTCCTGGACGAACTCGACGCCGCGCGCCGTGAAGGTCTCGTAGTCCGCGCGGCAGTCGTCCGTACGGAACGCGCCGGCGCCCAGCACCCCCTTGCTGATCATGGTCTTGAGCGCCTGCGCGGACTCCGGGTCCAGGTGGTCGGGGTTCATCAGGGCCAGCTCGACGTCGGGCTGGTCGGGCGCGCCGACGGTCACCCACTGCATGTCGCCCATGGAGAGGTCCGAGCGGACCTCGAAGCCGAGCTTGTCCCGGAAGAACGCCTTGGTGCGCTCCTGGTCGAGCGTCCAGACGGTGGAGATCCCCAGGCCCTTGATCATCGCTGCTCCTTCGGTGGCGGATGTTCTCGTTCCGCCAACCTAGGCACTGCCCGTTCCGGCCCGCTTCTCGAAAGTTGCGCTCTGTCACGAGGGGCCGGGCGGCGGGGTGCGCTCGGGGAAGCCGCCGGCCCACAGCAGGGCGTAACACCCCGGTATCAGCGCGCTGCCGCGCTCGACGTGGCGCGCGCGGTACGCGCTGGGGGTGAGGCCCGTCTGCTCCTTGAACCGGGCGGAGAAGGTGCCGAGGCTGCTGAAGCCGACCAGCACGCAGATCTCGGTGACGGACAGGTCCGCCGTGCGCAGCATCTCCGCGGCGCGCTCGATGCGGCGGCGCGACAGGTACTGCCCGGGGGTGAGGCCGTACTCCGCCTTGAAGGCGCGGACGAAGTGATACCGGGAGTACCCGGCGCGGGCGGCCACCGCGTCCAGGGCCAGCGGCTTCGCCCAGTCGCGGTCCATGGCGTCCTTGGCGCGCCGGAGCTGGCGCAGCCGGGCCAGGTGGGCCGACTCCGCCGCCGGGGTCCGGTGCGCGGGCGGAAGGGTCATGCGTCGATGGTGACAGCCGGCACTGACAGTGGCGGGGGCTGCCGAACGCGGGGACGCCGCGACCCCGAGGCGGCGCGTGGCCGACCTCGGGGTCGCGGCGGAACGGGGTGGTGCCCCGGTGTGGTGCGTCAGTCGCGTCAGATGGAGACGCCGACGGAGCGCAGGAAGGAGACCGGGTCGACCGCGCTGCCGTAGTTGGCGGTGTTGCGGATCTCCATGTGCAGGTGGGGACCGCTGGAGTTGCCGGTGTTGCCGGACTTGGCGATCTCCTGGCCCGCCTTGACGCTCTGGCCGACGGACACGCCGACCGAGTTCAGGTGGGCGTACTGCGAGTACATGCCGTTGTTGTGCTTGATCACGACGGCGTTGCCGTACGCGGGACCGTCGCCGGCGCCGTTGCCGCCGGCCTTGACGACCGTGCCGGCGCCGATGGACTTCACGGAGGTGCCGGTCGGGACGGCGAAGTCCTGGCCGGAGTGGTTGCTCGTCCACATGCCACCGGCCTTGCCGTAGGTGGCGCTCAGGACGTAGGAGTCCAGCGGCTTCACCCAGGAGGGCGCGGCGACGGCCTTGGGAGCGGCCTTCGGGGCGGGGGCCGCGGGAGCGGCGGGGGCGGCGGCCGGCTTGGTCTCGACCTTCGCCTCGGGCTTCGCTGCGGCGGGCTTCGCCTCCGGCGCCTTGGCCTCTACGGCCTGGGCCGGAGTGGAGGTGGTGGCCTCTACGGCGAACGCAGCGCCCGTTCCGAGCACGGCGGTCGCTCCGAAGCCTGCGGCGAGGATGCCGGCGCGGGTACGAAGAACGGCCGGGCGGGGGAAACGGGAAGTGATGCGCGTCATAGGGATGAATGCCTCCGGGCAGAAAGGGACCCGACGCGGGAAATGCGCCGGGCGGGTTGGTGCCATCCCTTGGTAACCGACCCCGGCACTTCACCTCAAACCCCCCAACTACGACATTCCGTCGTAGCGAGCGGGGAGTGATTCATCCCCTTGACACCTTTTGAGAACCATCGAGCGGGCCGCACTCCCGCGGCCCGTTCTCCGACCCGGAGAAGGGGTTTCGTCGCACGTACGGGCGGTGGTCCGCGACGGACCATCCACCGCCGACCCCCGCCCGCCCCGACCGGACACCCCTGGGGGTCGCCACCTCAGCGCCGATCTTCACCCCTCATGGGGCGAAACGCCATAAAAACCTCCTAAAGCAGCTAGTAGGGCCCATCGGGCCTGTGTGCCTTGTCACGGGTTCGCCCATGGATTTGTGGCCCGCGCCACTAACCTCGGCGTCAAAGGGCGTTGTCGGGGGCGCGGAAGAGGGGGCGGAAAACGTGTCGGGGGCCACAGGAAAGGGAGATGCGTACAGCAATCTGTCAGCGGCCGTGCACAGCACGTCGACGATGACGTACGTCAGTGCGTCCGGCGCCGTGCACAGCAATCCGTCCCTGCGGGTGGTCGCGATCCACGGCGCCCAGCAGGGCACCGGCGTGCTGCTCGACCCCAGACACGTCCTGACCTGCGCACACGTCATCAGGGACTACCTGGACAGCGAAGAAGACCCGCACCGCGGCCCGGCCCTCTCCCACCCCGCCCGGGCCGACCGCGTCCGCTGCGAAGTGCTGTGGCACGGCCGCGACGAGGGCCTTGACGTCGCCCTGCTGCGCGCCACGGAGGACGTCCTCCCCGCTGATCACCTCCCCCGCCTCCGTACGGCCACCCTGACCGGGGACGATCCACTGCCGGGCGCCCAGACGCTGGGCTTCCCCGGCCACCAGAGGTACGGGGGCAACAAGCTGGACTTCGGCCAGTACCCGGGCACGGTCCTCCCGGTCGCCGGCCGGGTCCGCGGCGCCCTCACCTTCTGGCTGGACCACTCCCCCGGCAGCCCGGGACCCGGCGGCGCCTCCCCGCTCGCCGGCCTCTCCGGCGCCCCGGTCTTCGCCGGCCCCGTGCTGCTCGGCATCGTGTCCCGGGTGCGCGGCGAGCAGGCGCAGCAGTTGGAAGCGACCCCCATTTCTGTGGCACTCCGAGCACTGCTGGGGTACGCGGCCCTGCCCGGGCTGAAGCTGGAGCCGATGACGGCGTACGACCCCGCCGACACCGTCTTCGAAGGGCGGTACGCGCAGGCGATCAAGGCCCAGTACGGCAAGACGGAGATCTTCGGCATCGACGAGTTGGGCGTCAGCGAGTCGAGCTGGGACCTGGACACCGCGTATCTGAGCCTGGAGGCCACCGCGCTCAGGGACGTCGACGCCGGCCGGGACCAGCCCCTGGGCGACGCCCCGTACCAGCCGTATCAGCCCCGCGACCCGCACCCGCGCCGCGTGGAGGAGCTGCTCGGCCGCAGCGAGCGCACCCTGCTGCGCGGCGAGGCCGGCGCGGGCAAGACGACCCTGGTGTGGTGGCTCGCGGCACACGCCGCCTGCGACACCCTCCCGCCGGAGCTGGACCGGCTCGGCGGCCTCGTCCCGCTCGTCGTACCGCTGCGCAGCGTACGGGCGGCCGGCCAGGGCTTCCCCACCCCCGACCGGCTCGCGCACGCCGCCGGGCTCCCCGTCGGCCCCGCCCCCGACGGCTGGGCGGAACGCGTCCTGGGATCCGGCCGCGCCCTCCTCCTCGTCGACGGCCTCGACGAACTCCCGCAGTCCGAACGCAGCCGGGCCCGCTCCTGGCTCACCGGCCTCCTGGCCCGCTTCCCCGGCACCCACTGCCTGGCCACCGTCCGCCCCGGCGCGGTCGAAACGGCCTGGCTCACCGGCGAGGGCTTCACCGACCTGCTGCTCCTGCCGATGAGCGACACGGACATCGCGGTGTTCGTCGGCGCCTGGCACCGGGCGGCCCGCAAGGGACACACCACCGTCGAGTGCGAACGCCTGGACGGGCTGGAGCAGCGCCTGCTCCGCGAGTTCGACGGCAACCGCGTCCTGCGCGACCTGGCCCGTACGCCCCTGCTGTGCGCGGTCATCTGCGCCCTGCACCGCAAACGCCACGGCCGACTCCCGCACACCCGCTGGGAGCTGTACCGCGCCACCCTGGACATGCTCCTCGGCAAGCGCGACCACGAACGCGGCATCGACGCACCCGAGGGCCTGACCATCGGCGTCGAGGAACACAAACTGCTGCTCCAGCACATCGCCGTCTGGCTGGTGCGCTGCGGCCAGACCCAGTTCACCGCGGACGACGCCGTACGCCAGATCGAACGCGCCATCGCCTACATGCCCCAGGTACGGGCCCAGGGCAGCGCCCACCAGATCCTCGCCCACCTGGTCAACCGCAGCGGCCTGCTCCAGCAGCGCACCGGCGACACCATCCAGTTCATCCACCGCACCTTCCAGGACTACCTGGCCGCGAAGGAACTCGCCGAGAACGACAGCATCGGCGAACTGGTCAACCGCGCCGAGGACGAACAATGGCGCGACGTCATCCTGCTGTCGGTGGGCCACCTCGACCGCCGCGTGAGCCGCCTGATCGACGGCCTGGTGGAAAGAGCCAACGCCCTCCCGGACCCCCAGAACCGCCCCCTCCGCATCCTGGCGGGCCACTGCGCGTCCCACGCGGTCTTCCTGGCCCCGGACACCCGCGCCCGCGCGGAGGACGCGGTCCGCAGGGTGATGCCACCGCGCGACGACGGCGAGTCCCACGCGCTGGCGGAGCTGGGCGAGTGGGTCTTGCCCCTGCTACCGGGGCCGTCGGGCGAGGCACGCCCCGACGTACGCGTCATCAGCGTCCACGCCCGGGTCGGCGACGAGGCGGCCGTGCCCAGGCTTCGGGAGTTCACCGCGACGGACGACATCATCGTGCGGGATGCCCTGGCCCGCGCCTGGAGCAGCTTCCCCACCGAGGCGTACATCGAAGAGGTGCTCTCCCGGATCCCGCTGGACAAGATCACCGTTCCCGCTCCCACGCGTTGGCACCTTGGCCGGCTTCACCGGCTGGGCCGCTTGCGAGGGGTCGCGCTGACGGGCAACCACCCGCCGGACGTCCTGTCGGCCGCCCTTCCCCGGTCGGGCCTCAGCAGCCTCTCGATCACGAGCAACCCGTCCCTGACGGACCTGGGCTTCGTAACCGAGCGTCCCTCCGTGGTCTACCTCGTCCTGAGCGACTGCCCCTCGCTGCGAAGCCTGGACGAACTGGCGGACCACTCGCTGGACTGGCTGTCGCTGGACCTCTCCATGCTGTCCATCCCGGGCAAGCCCCCTCAGCCGCTCCAGCTACGGATCGCCGGGGAGTCCGAGGTCCCCTACGAGGCCCTGGCCCGCTGGACCTCCCCGGAGAACCTGACCGTCTTCGCCCGCGCGCACTTGTCCGCCCTCATCGAGGCCACCAGGAACATGCCTGCGCTCACTGAGCTGTCCCTGGCACCGGCCGTGGAGATCGACACGACCGCAAGCGCCCCGGGGATCACGGAGCTCACCCTGCTCGCCACCACCGATCCGGTGAACACCGCGGCCGTCGCCACGGCGCTCCCCGCGCTCACCGAGCTGACGCTGCACGTGGGGGAGGTCCCGTCGTACGAGATCGACCTGACGCCCTTCCACCGTCGCCCGGATCTCCACCTCACCATCTGCACCGAGCCCGGAACGGAACTGCACGTCACAGGCCGCGAAGCCCTCGCCGACCGCCTCTACCTCACCCACTACGGAAGATGACGCCCTTGCCCCGCAACGACCCACCCACCCCCGCCCCCGAAGACCTCCGCATCGACCTCGCCGACGCCGTCGAAGCCGTCCGGGCGCAGCTCGTCGAGGCCGCCACGCGGGCCAGCGGGCAGGCCGTGCAGTTCGAGACGGGGGACATCGAGATGGAGTTCACCGTCGAGCTGCGGCGGGACACCACCGGCACGGGGCGGGTGCGGGCCTGGGTCGTCGAGGCGGGGGCGGACACCGCCCACGGCACCACCCGCATCCATCGTGTCGCCTTCACCCTCAAGCCGCGCGACGCCCGCACCGGTGACGCCTGGCTCGTCGGGAACGACGACGCCGCCGACACCGGCGACTTCGGCGGCGCACCGACGACCCACTGAAGCCCGCGCAAGCGAAAACGCGGCTGCCCCGGCCCGTACGTCTCCGTACGAGTCCGGGGCAGCCGCGTTACCGACCAGCGCACCCGCTTCGCGGGGTCACGCCTCCTTCGACAGGTTCGGCCCGGCTCCGCCGGCCGCCTGCTCGATCGGCGGGACGTCCGGCAGGGCCGACTTCTCCTCGCCGCGGAAGACGAACTTCTTCTCCTCGCCGTCGCCCTCGGTGTCCACGACCACGATGTGACCGGGGCGCAGCTCGCCGAAGAGGATCTTCTCCGACAGGATGTCCTCGATCTCGCGCTGGATGGTCCGGCGCAGCGGCCGGGCGCCCAGCACGGGGTCGTAGCCCTTCTTGGCGAGGAGCGACTTGGCCGTGGCGCTGAGCTCCAGGCCCATGTCGCGGTCCTTCAGTCGCTCGTCCACCTTGGCGATCATGAGGTCGACGATCTGGATGATGTCTTCCTCGGTGAGCTGGTGGAAGACCACGGTGTCGTCGACACGGTTCAGGAACTCGGGCCGGAAGTGCTGCTTCAGCTCTTCGTTGACCTTGGCCTTCATCCGCTCGTAGCCGGTCTTGACGTCGCCCTGGGCGGCGAAGCCCAGGTTGAATCCCTTGGAGATGTCCCGGGTCCCGAGGTTGGTCGTCATGATGATGACCGTGTTCTTGAAGTCCACGACGCGGCCCTGGGAGTCGGTCAGCCGACCGTCCTCCAGGATCTGCAGAAGGGAATTGAAGATATCGGGGTGGGCCTTCTCGACCTCGTCGAAGAGGACGACGGAGAACGGCTTGCGGCGCACCTTCTCGGTGAGCTGGCCGCCCTCTTCGTATCCCACGTAGCCGGGCGGGGAGCCGAAGAGGCGGGAAACCGTGTGCTTCTCGCTGAACTCCGACATGTCGAGGGAGATCAGCGCGTCCTCGTCGCCGAAGAGGAATTCGGCGAGCGTCTTGGACAGCTCGGTCTTACCGACGCCGGACGGGCCGGCGAAGATGAACGAGCCGCCGGGACGCTTCGGGTCCTTCAGACCGGCGCGCGTACGGCGAATGGCCTGGGAGAGCGCCTTGATGGCGTCCTTCTGACCGATGACGCGCTTGTGGAGCTCGTCCTCCATGCGCAGCAGTCGGGAGGACTCCTCCTCCGTCAGCTTGAAGACGGGAATGCCGGTCGCCGTGGCGAGGACTTCGGCGATGAGCTCGCCGTCGACCTCGGCGACGACGTCCATGTCGCCGGCCTTCCATTCCTTCTCGCGCTTGGCCTTGGCCGCCAGGAGCTGCTTCTCCTTGTCCCGCAGGGAAGCGGCCTTCTCGAAGTCCTGCGAGTCGATCGCGGACTCCTTGTCGCGGCGGACGCCGGCGATCTTCTCGTCGAACTCGCGGAGGTCCGGCGGCGCGGTCATCCGGCGGATGCGCATCCGGGAGCCGGCCTCGTCGATCAGGTCGATCGCCTTGTCCGGCAGGAAGCGGTCCGAGATGTACCGGTCGGCCAGGGTGGCGGCCTGGACCAGGGCCTCGTCCGTGATGGAGACCCGGTGGTGGGCCTCGTAGCGGTCGCGCAGGCCCTTCAGGATCTCGATGGTGTGCGGCAGCGACGGCTCCGCGACCTGGATGGGCTGGAAGCGGCGCTCAAGGGCGGCGTCCTTCTCCAGGTGCTTGCGGTACTCGTCGAGGGTGGTGGCGCCGATGGTCTGCAGCTCGCCCCGGGCCAGCATGGGCTTGAGGATCGAGGCGGCGTCGATCGCGCCCTCCGCGGCGCCCGCACCGACGAGGGTGTGCAGCTCGTCGATGAACAGGATGATGTCGCCGCGGGTGCGGATCTCCTTGAGGACCTTCTTCAGGCGCTCCTCGAAGTCACCGCGGTAGCGGGAGCCGGCGACCAGCGCACCCAGGTCGAGGGTGTAGAGGTGCTTGTCCTTGAGGGTCTCGGGCACCTCGCCCTTGACGATGGCCTGCGCCAGGCCCTCGACGACGGCGGTCTTGCCGACGCCGGGCTCGCCGATGAGCACGGGGTTGTTCTTGGTGCGGCGGCTCAGCACCTGCATGACCCGCTCGATCTCCTTCTCGCGCCCGATGACCGGGTCGAGCTTGGATTCGCGGGCGGCCTGGGTGAGGTTCCGGCCGAACTGGTCCAGGACGAGCGAGGTCGAGGGAGTGCCCTCGGCGGGGCCACCGGCGGTGGCGGCCTCCTTGCCCTGGTAGCCGGAGAGCAGCTGGATGACCTGCTGCCGCACCCGGTTCAGATCGGCGCCGAGCTTCACGAGGACCTGGGCGGCGACACCCTCGCCCTCGCGGATCAGGCCGAGCAGGATGTGCTCCGTACCGATGTAGTTGTGCCCCAGCTGGAGGGCCTCGCGGAGCGACAGCTCCAGGACCTTCTTGGCACGGGGCGTGAAGGGGATGTGCCCGGACGGGGCCTGCTGGCCCTGACCGATGATCTCCTCCACCTGCTGGCGGACCGCCTCGAGCGAAATCCCGAGGCTCTCCAGGGCCTTAGCGGCGACACCCTCACCCTCGTGGATCAGGCCCAGGAGGATGTGCTCGGTGCCGATGTAGTTGTGGTTGAGCATCCGGGCTTCTTCCTGAGCCAGGACGACAACCCGCCGCGCGCGGTCGGTGAACCTCTCGAACATCGTTAATCGCTCCTCAGAGCGGTCAGGCAGTAAGGGGTCGGTCCCCTCCCTGTCCTTCCGCAGCTTAGTCCCGCAAGCGGGGACCGCTCATTCCAACTGCCGACACCCGTCTGTGGCCTCCTGAGCCCTGAACGCCGACAAATGCTCCAACCCGATGGTGCGAGACGATGTTCCCGCAGGCCAGGCAGTTACTCGCGCCATCTGTACGCCGATGGCGAACGCACGGCCGCCGTACGAGCGTGTCGCCCCTCCTCACTAGGAATGTCTTACCCGTAAGCACTGACACTCCATGCGGCGCGCCCAGGTTCCCTCAGCTAAGGGCGAACATCGCCACGGGATCGAACGGACGCGAAGACCCCCCTTTCGGACACCGTGCGCAACTCGTCACCCACCCTGCGTAACTACTGGGGGCGGCGGGGAGTTCCCGGGGGTATGACGATCGCGCTGCCCTTTCCGCGCAAGCCTCCTGAGGCGCACGTCGCCACCACGGCGTCCGTGGCGCGCTGGTACGCGACCGGGCTGGGTTGGGCGGTCGCCGAGGCCCCCCGACCTCCGCGAACTGCGCCGGCGCCTCCCGGGGCACCCTCCGCAGCGCCCTGCGTGGACCTGCTGACAGGGCTGCGCTTCGACGTCCTGGACGTGCCGGCGGACGCCGGTGCGGCCGTACTGCGCCAGGCGGGCCCGACCGGGCCCCTCGGTCCGCTCGGCCCGGTGGCCCTGCACGGGGAGCGGATGCGGCTGCTGGTGGCGGCCGGCAGCGCCGACGAGGTGCCGGGGCTGCTCCAGTGGCTGGAATGGGGCGGCGTCACCCTCGATCTGAGCGCCGTGGGCGCGGGCGGCCGGACGGCCGCGCCGGTACCACCCGGCTGGTCCGGCGCACAGGGGGTCGCGGTGTGGTTGCGACCCCCCGTGCCGGGGCGCGAGGTGGAGCCGACCCTCCCGGCACTGGCGCCGTTCGGGCGCGGCGCCGGAGCGGACGGGGACCCCGGGTCGGTGCGGGGCCCCGATCTGGTGCGACTCCTGGACACGCTGGCCACCGAATGCCATCGCGCCCGATTGCTGCGTGCGAATGCCCGTGCCGCGCCTGCGGGCACGTACGAATACGCAGCGGGCGAATACCCGTCCGATTAGGAGCGCGCCGGACGCGCACGTCGGCCGGGATCAGCCGTTGGCCTTCTCGTACGCCTCGCGCACCGTGGCGGGGACTCGGCCGCGGTCGTTGACCTCGTAACCGTTCGCCTTGGCCCAGGCACGCACTTCCGCGGTGTTCTTGTTGTCGCTCGCGGCACGCCCCTTGCCCCGGCCGGTGGCGGCGCGGCCACCGGTGCGCCGGCCGTTCTTGGCGTACGGCTCCAGGAGCGAGCGAAGCTTGTCCGCATTGGAGGTGGTGAGGTCGATCTCGTAGGTCTTGCCGTCCAGCGCGAACGTCACCGTCTCATCCGCCTCGCCGCCGTCGAGGTCGTCAACAAGAAGGACCTGAACCTTCTGTGCCACCGGATTTCCTTTCATCGAAAATGCAGTACGCGGAAAGGAAACCGCTTTTCTCTGGAAAACACAAACCCTTGAGAGAGGTTCAGAACCCTGAGAACGCGGGAAACATGCGCGATTCGGACATAGGGATCCGGTCACGTCATGACGAGAGGGGAGCTGACAAGGCTGTCAAGCCTGTTGGTGCCGTCCGTGCTGCCGGCGCTCTCAGGAGGGCTCACAGTTGCAGCAGCATCCGACTGTTGCCGAGGGTGTTGGGCTTCACGCGTTCGAGTCCGAGGAACTCGGCTACGCCCTCGTCATAGGAACGCAGCAGCTCCGCGTAGACATCTCCGTCGACCGGCGTCTCACCGATCTCGACGAAGCCGTGCTTGCCGAAGAAGGCCACTTCGAAGGTGAGGCAGAAAACCTTGCGCACGCCGAGCCAGCGCGCGGTGTGCAACAGCTTGTCGAGCAGCTGATGGCCGATGCCCGCGCCCTTGTGGACCGGATCGACGGCGAGAGTGCGCACTTCCGCCAGGTCTTCCCACATCACGTGCAGCGCACCGCATCCGACGACCGTACCGTCTTCGTCGCGTTCGGCGACCCAGAACTCCTGGATGTCTTCGTAAAGAGTGACGGTCGCTTTGTCGAGCAGGATGCCATCGCCTACGTACGGATCGAGGAGGCGGCGGACCGCCGGCACATCGCTGGTCCTGGCGCGGCGTACGGTGATGGCATTTGCGGCGGGATATGGCATGCGCCGACGCTATCGCCCCGGACCTTCCGGGACGTCGTCGCCCTCTGCACCCTCGGACGCCTCGCGCGAAGGCGCTGCGGAAGGTCCCTCCGAAGGCGCTCCCGAGGACCCTTCGGAAGGCTCTTGGCCCGCCTCGGCGTTCGGTTCCGGGGCGTCCTGCACGACGTCCGCCTGCACGATGCGGACCGCGGCCTGGAGGGCTTCCCGCTGCTCCGGCGACATCATCCCGAAGAAGGCGACCAGCGCGGCTGCGGGGTTGTCGCTCTGCGCCCACGCTTCGTTCATCAGGGCCGCCGAGTAGGCGGCGCGCGTGGAGACCGCCGTGTATCGATAGGCGCGGCCTTCGACTTCCCTGCGAACCCAGCCCTTCTGGTGGAGATTGTCCATGACGGTCATCACCGTCGTGTAGGCGATGGAACGCTCCTGTTGGAGGTCTTCCAGGACTTCCCGAACGGTGACGGGACGGTTCCATTGCCAGACGCGGGTCATGACGGCGTCTTCGAGTTCTCCCAATGGCCGGGGCACAAATCCACCATAGTGGGATGACTCGGAATTATTGGTAGCGGCATAACAAAAAGGACGTATGGGTGACAAATAATGTCATCCATACGTCCACCTGCGCAGCGGCGCCCGGAGCCGGGCGGGATGCGGGCGCAGGTCAGGCGCAGGCGGAAGGCCCTGCGTCAGGTTCAGTGCGCTTGCGCGTCGGGCTCAGTCGCCCTGGGCGGCGCTGCTGGCCGGGGAGGGGGATCCCGCCTGCCCCGCCGCCTTCGCGCGGGCGAGGGCGGCGTCCACGTAGGCGTCTTCCTTGGCCTTGTTCGGACCGCCCTGGCTCTTGACGATCGTCACGATCAGGGTCGTGAAGAAGACGGCCATCACCACGGGAGGCACGAGCGCGGATACGTAGTCCATGGAGTCAGCGTAGCCGGGGGCGGTGTCAGGGCCGGGGCGGGGTCAGGGTGCGGGGGCGGGTCACGCCGTCGCGCGTTGTTCCGCCGGTGGGGCGGGGCGGCGGCGCGGCGGGAAGACCTCCGACGGCTTGGGGACCGGGCGCTCGCCGGGCGCGGGCGCCGCCGGCCGCGGCTTGGCCGGCTCCGGCTTGGGCTGAGGCTTGGGGCGCGGCTTGGGGGTCTCGTCGGAGCCGCTGGAGCTGCCGGAGCCATGGTGGGCGGCGCTGGCGTTGCCGGGCACGTACGTACCGCACGATGCGTACTGGAGGTCGTCGGCGGCCGGCTCGGGCAGCGTCTCGGTCCGACCGCCGGGGAGCGCGAGGAGCCGGGTGCGGGGGGCGGGCGTGGCGACCTGGCGGCCCGCGAGCCTGGCCCGTACGGACCGTTCGGCCAGCACCTGGCACCGCTCCAGGGCGGCCTCGGCGACCGCGTGGCCGCGCAGGGTGCGCAGGGCGGCCAGGTCGTCCGGGCGCGGGTCGTACCCGGCCGCCAGGGCGTCCTGGAGCAGTTCCAGGTATCCCGCGGTGGCGCCGGGGAGCGCGGCGCGGTAGCGGGCGAGATCGGCGAGCAGGAACGCGCGCAGCCGGCCCGCCTCGTGCGCCGCCTCGTCAACGGACTCGGCCAGCCTTAGACAGTCCTGGACGTCTTCGTCGGCGAGGGGGGCGGGATGCAGAGTGACGGCGAGGGCGCGTCGGAGCACACGCAGCTCGTCTGCGCTGAAGGCCATTCCGCCGCGGGATCCGTATGGCGTGGGCATGGCCCGACGATACGTGCGACTTCGACAATATCGGGTTAATTGCCCCTTTCCGGGCGTGCCGGTGGAGCGACGGGAGCGGGGTGTCCCCGTACCCGGCCGGCCCAACCCGCCCACCCGACCGGATCACCGCGGATCACTCCTGGTCGGCCCGGTCACATCCGGGAGACGTTCCGTTCGTAGACCAGGCGCAGACCGATCAGGGTGAGCCAGGGCTCGTGCTCGTCGATCTCGGAGGACTCCCCGAGCACCATCGGCGCGAGGCCGCCCGTCGCGATCACCGTGACCTCGTCCGGCTCCTCGGGGGCCAGCTCCTGCTTCATCCGGCGCACCACGCCGTCGACCTGGCCGGCGAACCCGTAGACGATGCCGGACTGCATCGCCTCGACCGTGTTCTTGCCGATCACGCTGCGCGGGCGGGCCAGCTCGATCTTGCGCAACTGCGCGCCCTTCACGCCGAGCGCGTCGACGGAGATCTCGATGCCGGGCGCGATGACCCCGCCCACGTACTCCCCGCGCGCGCTGACCGCGTCGAACGTCGTCGCCGTGCCGAAGTCCACGACGATCGCCGGGCCGCCGTAGAGATCGACCGCGGCGACCGCGTTGATGATGCGGTCCGCGCCGACCTCCTTGGGGTGGTCCGTGAGGACGGGGACGCCGGTCTTGACGCCGGGCTCGACGAGGACGGCCGGCACGTCGCCGTAGTACCGGCGGGTGACCTCGCGCAGCTCGTGGAGGACGGCGGGGACCGTGGAGCAGATGGAGATGCCCTCGATGCCGTCGCCGAGCTCCACGCCCAGCAGCGGGTGCATGCCCATCAGGCCCTGGAGCAGCACCGCCAGCTCGTCGGCGGTGCGCCGGGCGTCGGTGGAGATGCGCCAGTGCTCGACGATCTCCTCGCCGTCGAAGAGGCCGAGCACCATGTGGGTGTTGCCGACGTCGATCGTGAGCAGCATCAGGCGCTCGCCTCCCCCGCGGCGTCGACGGCTCCGCCTACGGGGGCGCGCAGGTCGAGGCCGATGTCGAGGATGCGGGACGAGTGCGTGAGGGCGCCGACCGCGAGGTAGTCGACGCCGGTCTCGGCGTACGCGCGCGCGTTGTCGAGCGTGAGGCGGCCGGAGGACTCCAGGGTGGCGCGGCCGGCGACGACGGCGACGGCTTCGGCGGTCTCCTCGGGGGTGAAGTTGTCCAGGAGGATCAGGTCGGCGCCGGCCTCCAGGACCTCGTGGACCTGCTCCAGGGTGTCCACCTCGACCTCGACGGGCAGGCCGGGGAACGTCTCCCGCACGGCCTTGAAGGCGGCGGCGACGCCGCCCGCGGCCACGACGTGGTTGTCCTTGACGAGCGCGGCGTCCGACAGGGACATCCGGTGGTTCACCCCGCCGCCGCAGCGGACCGCGTACTTCTCCAGGGCGCGCAGCCCGGGGGTCGTCTTGCGGGTGTCGCGGACCTGCGCGGTCGTGCCCTGAAGGGCGTCCGCCCACGCGCGCGTGGCGGTGGCGATGCCGGAGAGGCGGCACATGATGTTCAGCGCGCTGCGCTCGCCGGTCAGCAGGTCGCGGGTGCGGGTGGTGACCGACAGCAGCTTCTGGCCGGCCTCGACGCGGTCGCCGTCCGCCACGTGCCGCTCCACCTCGAACTCGTCGGAGACGACGATGGAGAGCACCGCTTCGGCGATCTGGATGCCGGCGACCGTGCCGGCCTCGCGGGCGGTGAAGTCGCCGGTGGCCACCGCGTCCTCGGGGACGGTCGCCACGCTCGTCACGTCCACGCCGCCGTCCAGGTCCTCGCTGAGGGCGAGGTGGGCGATGTCCTCGACCTGTACGGGGTCGAGGCCGGCCGCGGCGAGGAGGGCGGCGAGCGCGGGGTCGAGCCCGCACTCGTACACCTCGTCGTCGGCGCCGTGGCCGCAGCCGCAGGCGTCCCCACAGCCGCCGGTGGTGCCGGCGGGACCAGCGGTGCCCGTGGGATCGGCACCGATCTGGATCAGGGGGACGTCCACGGGTACGGGACGTTCTTCGGGCGTGCTCACGGCTGGGGCTCCCTGGGGCGTGTCGGCGGGAAGGTGGTGCTCTCGGTGCGGTGGACGCGGTGGGCGACGCGGTACGGGTCGGCCGCGGGGTCGGGGGCCAGGCGGAACACCAGGTGGCGGCGCCAGGTCCGGTCGTCGCGGTCGGGGAGGTCCTCGCGCCAGTGGCAGCCGCGGGTCTCCGCGCGCTCCAGCGCCGCCGCGGTCAGGACGCGGGCGACACACAGGAGGTTGGTGGTCTCCCAGGACTCGACGCCGGGGACGGCGGGCTTGGCGGTGTCGCCGGACTCGGCGGGGGCCGCGGCGGCGCGGTGGACCTCGTCGAGGGCGCGGGCCGCGGCGCGCAGGCTCTCGGCGGAGCGCAGGACGCCCGCGCCGCGGGACATGATGCGCTGCACGTCGGCACGGACGGCCGGGTCGACGAGCGGGAGGACGACGCCGGGGGCAGGGGCCGCGGCTGCGGTGTCCGAGGCGCTGGGGGTGCCGGTGGTGTCCGGGGTGCCGGCGATGTGAACGTTGCCGGCGATGTGGGCGTTGTCGGCGATGTCGGCGGCGAGGCGCTCGGCGAAGACCAGGCCCTCCAGGAGCGAGTTCGACGCGAGGCGGTTCGCGCCGTGGACCCCGGTGCACGCGACCTCGCCGCACGCGTACAGCCCGGGCACCGTCGTCCGGCCGTCGAGGTCGGTGCGCACGCCGCCGGAGGCGTAGTGGGCGGCCGGGGCCACCGGGATCGGCTCGGTGACGGGGTCGATCCCGTGGGCCCGACAGGCCGCCAGGATGGTGGGGAAGCGGTGCTCCCACATGGCGGCGCCGAAGTGGCGGGCGTCCAGGTACATGTGGTCGGCGTCCTGCTCGTGCATGCGCCGCATGATCGCCTTGGCGACGATGTCGCGGGGGGCCAGCTCCGCCAGCTCGTGCTGCCCGACCATGAAGCGGGTGCCGGCCGCGTCCACGAGGTGCGCGCCCTCGCCGCGTACCGCCTCGGACACCAGCGGCTGCTGGCCCTCCGAGTCGGCGCCGAGGTAGAGCACGGTGGGGTGGAACTGGACGAATTCGAGGTCGGAGACCTCGGCGCCGGCGCGCAGGGCCAGCGCCACGCCGTCGCCGGTGGACACGGCGGGGTTGGTCGTGGCCGCGAACACCTGGCCCATCCCGCCGGTGGCGAGGACGACGGCCGGGGCGTGGACCGCGCCCACGCCGTCGTGCTGGCCCTCGCCCATGACGTGCAGGGTGACGCCGGCGGTACGGCCTTCGGCATCCCTGAGCAGATCCAGGACCAGGGCGTTCTCGATCGTGCGCAGCCCGGCGGCGCGGACCGCTTCGACCAGGGCGCGGGAGATCTCGGCACCGGTGGCGTCCCCGCCGGCGTGGGCGATGCGCCGACGGTGGTGACCGCCCTCGCGGGTCAGCTCTATCTCGCCGGTCGCGGCGGAGGTGTCGAAGCGGGCACCGGCGGCGATCAGTCGGCGCACGGCGTCGGGGCCCTCGGTGACCAGGAGCCGTACGGCCTCCTCGTCGCACAGGCCCGCGCCGGCGACGAGGGTGTCCGCCAGGTGCTGCTCGGGGGTGTCGCCCTCGCCGAGGGCGGCGGCTATGCCGCCCTGGGCCCAGCGGGTGGAGCCGTCGTCCAGGCGGGCCTTGGTGACCACGACGGTGGTCAGGCCGGCGGCGGCGCAGCGCAGGGCCGCGGTGAGGCCGGCGACTCCGGAGCCGACCACGACGACGTCGGCGGCGATGGCCCAGCCGGGCGGGGGCGCGTCCAGGCGTATGCCCGGGGCGGTCGACCTCTCCTGCGCGGGGCGGTGGCGGTCGGTCACGGGGCGGCTCCGAACCTCAACGTGATGTTGTCGATCAGCCGGGTCGTACCGACCTTGGCGGCGACCGCGAGGATGGCCTCGCCCTGGTGGTCGTCGGGGACCTCGGTGAAGTCGGCGGGGTCCACGAGGGCCAGGTAGTCGAGCGTCAGCGGCGGGATGGCGTGGGTGGCCTCGTCGAGCACGGCGCCGGCAGTGGCGCGGACCGCGGCGGCGGTGCCCGGGCCGGCGTGGGCCACAGCCGCGGCGTCCGCGGCGGCGCGCGCCTCGCCCATCTTGGAGAGGGCTTCGGCGCGGGCGGCGATGTTCGTGCTGGTCTCGGCCCTGGCGAGCAGCGCCTGCTGGGCGGCGAGCCGGTCACGGGCGGCGAAGAGGGCGCCGGACAGGGCGAGCGCGGTGCTGCGCTCGGCGGGCGAGAGGTAGCGGTTGCGGCTGGAGAGCGCGAGGCCGTCGTCCTCCCGGACGGTGGGGACTCCGACGATCTCCACGGGGAAGTCCAGGTCACGGACCATGCGGCGGATGAGCGCGAGCTGCTGGGCGTCCTTCTCGCCGAAGAACGCCGTGTCGGGGCGGGTGAGCTGGAGCAGCTTGGCGACGACGGTGAGCATGCCGTCGAAGTGGCCGGGGCGGCTGGCGCCTTCGAGGCGCTCGCCCATGGGGCCCGCGGTGATGCGGACCTGGGGCTGGCCGCCCGGGTAGACCTCGTCGGCCGCGGGGGCGAAGACGACGTCGGCGCCGGCAGCAGCGGCGGTGGCGAGGTCGGCGTCCAGGGTGCGCGGATAGCGGTCGAGGTCTTCGCCGGCGCCGAACTGGAGGGGGTTGACGAAGACGGTGACGACGACGCGGCCCTCGGGGCCGACGTGGGCGCGGGCGGTGCGGACGAGGGTGGCGTGACCGTCGTGGAGGGCGCCCATCGTCATCACGACGGCGGTGGGCGCGGTGGCCGCGCCGGGAGTGGGGGCGCTGGTCAGGGCGCGGTGCAGCTCGGCCTTCGTACGGACCAGCGCAATGTCCGGCGCGGACTGCGGGGCCGCTGCTGGCGTGGCCTCGGGGCGCGTGTCCGACGGGTGCGTCGCGTCCGACGGGTGCGTCGCTTCGCGAGGGCCGGAGCCGTCTTCCAGCGTCATCGAGGCTCGCCTTCCTTGCTGTCGGCGAGGACGCCGAGCAGGTCCTCGGCGAGCTCCGGCTTGAGCAGACCGTGCGCAAGGGCGCGGTCGGCGGTGGTACGGGCCATGGCGAGGTAGCCGGCGACCGTGCCCGGTGCGTGCTTGCGCAGCTCGGCCACGTGCGCCGCGACCGTGCCGGCGTCACCGCGGGCCACGGGGCCGGTCAGCGCGGCGTCGCCGGAACGAAGGGCGTTGTCGAGCGCGGCGCCGAGGAGGGGGCCGAGCATCCGGTCGGGCGCGGAGACGCCGGCGGTGCGCAGCAGCTCCATGGCCTGCGCGACCAGGGTGACCAGGTGGTTGGCCCCCAGGGCGAGGGCCGCGTGGTACAGCGGGCGGGCTTCCTCCTCGATCCACTCGGGCTCCCCTCCCATCTCGATGACCAGGGCTTCGGCGGCCAGCCGCAGCTCCTCGGGCGCGGTCACGCCGAACGAGCAGCCCGCGAGCCGCTGCACGTCCACGCTGGTGCCGGTGAACGTCATCGCCGGGTGGAGCGCGAGGGGCAGGGCACCGACGCGGGTGGCCGGGGCGAGCACCCCCGTGCCGTACCGCCCGGAGGTGTGGACCAGGAGCTGACCGGGGCGGACGGCTCCGGTGTCGACGAGCCCTTCGACGAGCGCGGGCAGCGCGTCGTCCGGGACCGTCAGCAGCACCAGCTCCGCACGAGCCAGCACCTCCGCGGGCGTGACCAGGGGGACGTCCGGGAGCAGTGCCTCGGCCCGGCGCCTGGAGGCGTCGGAGACCCCGGACACCGCGACCGGACGGTGGCCGGCGAGCTGGAGCGAGGCGGCGAGCGCGGGGCCCACACGGCCGGCGCCGACGACGCCGACGGTCAGCCGGGCGGGGCGGTCCCGGGGGTCGGGCGATTCGTGCAGGGGTGCTGATGCGTTCACGCGGTGGGGCCTTCCGTTCCAGTCCGCGGCGGGTACCGGACGATGTTCCGTCATGCTACGCCAGCGCCGCGGACGCCCCTCCGGTTATCCACAGGCAGGTTATCCACAGGCGTGGACGGCGGATTCGACAGCGGGAAAGATCGAGAGCGTTCCGACGGACGGCCGGTCCACGGCGGGCGTTCAGCGGCCGGACGGCGGACGATCCGCGCCCGCGTGCGCGGAAAGGCAGCGGAAGAGCAGCGGAAAAGCACATGCGCGGGACGCGCGGGCGAAAGAGAGTTGCGGCGAAAGCCGCACGGCAGCGGGAGAAGACGGAGAGAAGGGGGACGGACCGTGTCCGAAGACGAGTTTCACCTGCGCAAGCAGGCGGCCTGGCGGGCCTCGGAGCGGATGTTGTGGCAGGGCCCGGCGGACCGGCTGATGGGCGAGCGCCTCGCCGCGCTCGCGACGGGCGCCGGTGAGGTCTTCGACCTGTCCGAGCCGTCCGGGGCTCCCGACATATACGGCGACGGGGTGGTGGCGGAGCTGGAGCGGAAGGTGGCCGCCCTGCTGGGCTTCCCCGCCGCCGTGTACCTCCCCACGGGCACCATGGCACAGCAGGTCGCCCTGCGCTGCTGGGCCGGGCGCACGGGGAACGCGACCGTGGCGCTGCACCCCCTGGCGCATCCCGAGAAGCACGAGCGCGGTGCGTTCGGCGTGCTGAGCGGGCTGCGCACGGTGCATCCCACCACGGAGCCCCGGCTGCCCACGGCCGAGGAGGTCTGGAGCTTCGACGAGCCGTTCGGTTCGCTGATGCTGGAGCTGCCGCTGCGGTCCGCGGGGTTCGTGCTGCCCTCCTGGGACGAGTTGGTGGCGGTCGTCGAGGCCGCCCGCGAGCGGGACGCGGTGGTGCACTTCGACGGTGCCCGGCTGTGGGAGACCACCGTGCACTTCGACCGCCCGCTCGACGAGATCGCCTCCCTCGCCGACAGCGTGTACGTGTCGTTCTACAAGTCGCTGGGCGGCCTCTCGGGCGCGGCGCTGGTGGGCCCCGAGGACGTCATGGCGGAGGCCCGTGCCTGGCGCCACCGCTACGGCGGCCAGCTCTTCCAGCAGTTCCCGACGGTGCTGTCCGCGCTGATGGGGCTGGAGCGGGAGCTGCCGCGCCTGCCGTCGTACGTGAAGCAGGCACGGGTGGTGGCCGGGGCGCTGGCCGAGGCGCTGCGGGACTCCCCCGCCCCCTGGTTCCGCATCCATCCGGAGGTCCCGCACACACACCAGTTCCCGGTGTGGCTCCCCTATCCGACGGAGGTGCTGGACGCCGCGGGGCTGGCCCAGGCCGAGGAGACCGGGACGACGCTCTTCCGGAGCTGGTACGCCGAGGGCTGTCCGCCCGGGGTGTCGGTCACCGAGGTGGGGGTCGACTCCGCGGGGCTGGAGTGGACGGTCGAGGACGTGCGGAAGGCGACCGCGGAGTTCATGAGGAGGGTGGTGGACCAGATGGCGTAGGCGCCACGGTCAGGCACCCGGGCCGAGGCGACACCGGGGCCCGTTCGGGGCGGGACCACGGCCAGGATGGGCGCGGGAGCGCGGCCGGGTTGGGGGCGGGAGCGCGGCCGGTTCGGGGCCTCGCCTGGTCCGGGTTCGCCGCCCGTCGTGAGCCATGGGCGCCCGTGGCTCAGCGGGGCTGGTGTTCCTCGGATCTGGTGGCGGTCGGTGGTCGGCCGGTCAGACGGCGCAGCGCGGTGCGCAGTCGGCCCCCGGGGCCGGGGCGTCGGGGCCGGGGGCGGGCCAGGGCTTGGGAGGTGAGCTCGCGGGCGGCCTGCCAGTCGTGGCGACCCGGCTGCGGCGGGACACGGGTGCCGTGCTGGACCGCCCGGTAGGCGTCGATCATGTGCTGGTGCATGGCGTTCATGCCGTTCACGCTGCGGCCGAACGCCGGTGGGGGTCACGTCGATTGACGAGCCTCGTCAACTCGTCTCGTGCAGGGGTCGAGGGCCACGCAGAATTGCTGTGTGAGCGTGACCATCGACATCAGCGGGCTCCCCCGGGAGCGCATCGTCTTCGAGATCTCCCCCTTGGCGGAGCTGGGCCTCGCACTGCACGCCCTCTCGGAGCCCGGACACCATCCGGGGCTCCACGGCTGGGCGACCGCCACCGCGGCGAGCCTCAAGCCCGACCTGGCCGACCGGCTGCACGAGGCGGACTTCCTGTGGCGGACGACGCACTCCGACGTCCTCGCGCCGTTCGCCGGGCTGACCACCTGCGCCGGAGCGATGGGCAAGCCCGGAACGACGCTGAAGGAGGACCTGGACCTGCTCGACCGGCTTGACGACGAGCGCTTCGTGACGGCAGCCCTCGACTTCACCTGTTCCGTCACCTACTCGGACATGGACCTGCTCGGCAACGCCAGCATGCGGGACCGGACGCTGGCGCTGGCCGCCACCCGCGGTCCGCACGTCATGGAGGTCGCCACCCGGCTGCTGGACGACCCGGGCCCGGTGCGGGTCTGGCTGCGCAGGCTGTTCGAGGACTGCGACGAGGCGTTCTTCGCGGACGCCTGGCGCCGGGTCGCACCGCAGCTCGCGGCGGACGCGCGGCACAAGACCGAGCTGCTGCGGCACAAGGGGCTCGGGGAGGCGCTGCACGCGGTGTCGCCGGCGCTCTCGGTGGACGAGGACCTGACCCGTATCACCGTCGACAAGCTGACGACCGGGCGGACGTCGGCCGTGGATCCGGACGTCGGCACCGGGCTGACGCTCGTGCCGTCCAGCTTCGGCTGGCCCCATCTGCTGGTGCTGCACGCGCCCGGCTGGCAGCCGGCGATCTGGTACCCCGTCGGCGCGCCGTCCCCCACCGACCTCGCCTCCGTCGAGCTGTTGCAGCGCCGCATGGAGGCCCTGGCCCACCCCATGCGGATGCGGCTGTGCCGCAACCTGGCGCGCTCGCCGCACACCACCAGCGAGTTGGCCGACGCGTACGGCATCACCGCGCCGGAGGTGTCCCGGCACGTGGCGGTGTTGAAGAAGGCGGGGCTGATCTCCACCCGGCGGCGCGGGCGCTACGTGCTGCACCAGTTGGACATCACCGCGGTGGCCCGGCTGGGCAGCGAGTTCCTGGAGACGGTGCTGCGGTAGCGCTGCGGGCCGGCGGGCGCCGGGCCCGGCCCCGGGGGTGTCAGCGCGCGGGGCCCGCTCCGCCGCCGCCCGCCCGGACGAGCCCGGACTCGTAGGCGAGGACCACGACCTGCACCCGGTCGCGCAGCCCCAGCTTGGTGAGGATCCGCCCCACGTGCGTCTTCACCGTCGCCTCGGACAGCACCAGCCGGGCGGCGATCTCCCCGTTCGACATCCCCTGTGCGACCAGCAGCATCACCTCGCGCTCCCGGTCGGTGAGCCGGTCCAGCTCCTTGCTGCGCGGCTCGCCGCCGGTGCTCGGCAGCATCGGCGAGAAGCGGTCCAGCAGCCGCCGGGTGGTCGAAGGCGCCACCACCGCGTCCCCGCTGTGCACCGACCGGATCGCCCCCAGCAGCTCGGCGGGCGGCACGTCCTTCAGCATGAAGCCGCTGGCCCCGGCCTTCAGCCCGGAGAAGGCGTACTCGTCAAGGTCGAACGTGGTCAGGATGAGCACCTTCGGCGGGTTCGGCGCGGCACAGATCCGCCGGGTCGCCTCCACGCCGTCCAGCCGCGGCATGCGCACGTCCATCAGCACCACGTCCACCGCCGTGGAGCGCAGGATGTCGATCGCCTCGGCGCCGTCCCCGGCCTCCGCGACGACCTCCATGTCGGGCTGGGCGGCGAGCACCATGCGGAACCCCGTCCGCAACAGGACCTGGTCGTCGACGAGCAAGACCTTGATGGACATCTCAGCGGATCCTCTATCTGTCGGGGGTGGATGGCGGCCGGCTGTCGGGGGTGGATGGCGGCCGGGTGCGGCCGGCGGCTCAGGCCGCCTTGAGGGGCAGCAGGGCGCTGATCCGGAAACCGCCGCCGGGCCGCGGCCCGGCGTCCAGCGTGCCGCCGACCATACCGACGCGCTCGCGCATGCCGATGAGGCCGTGGCCCTGCCCGTCCGCTCCCCCGTCCTCGTACAGTTCGTGCGCCGCGCCCCGGCCGTCGTCCTCGACGAGCAGCCCGAGGCCGTCGTCGAAGTAGACCAGCCGCACGCTGGCGCCGGCGTCGGGCCCGCCGTGCTTGCGGGTGTTCGTCAGCGCTTCCTGCACGATGCGGTACGCGGTCAGCTCCACGCCGCTCGGCAGCGGCCGGGGCGTGCCCTCGATCTTGAAGTCCACGGTCAGCCCGGAGGTGCGCACCTGCTCCACCAGGTCCTCGATCTGCTGCACGTCGGGCTGCGGGACGTACTCACCGCTCTCCGGCGCGTCCCCGGTGCGCAGCACGCCCAGCAGTCGGCGCATCTCGGCCAGCGCCTGGCGGCCGGTCATGGAGATCGTCTCCAGGGCCTGCTTCGCCTGGTCGGGGGCGGCGTCCAGGACGTAGGCGGCGCCGTCGGCCTGCACCACCATCACCGAGACGTTGTGCGCGACGACGTCGTGCAGCTCGCGGGCGATCCGGGCGCGCTCGGCGGCCACCGCCACCTTCGACTGCGCCTCGCGCTCCTTCTCCAGCCGCCGTGCGCGCTCTTCGAGCTGGGCGAAGTAGGCCCGGCGTGTGCGGACGGAGTCGCCGAGGGTCCAGGCGAGGGCGAACGGCACCGTCAGGATGATCGTTATGAAGATCTGGCTGAGCGCGCTCTGGTTGGGCGTGGGCCAGCGGATCTGCCCGCAGGTGGCCGCGGCGAGGCCGCCGACGAGGGCGAGCCGGGAGGCCCAGCGCGAGGCGGACTGCGCGGCGACGGTGTAGATGATCACCAGCATCGCGAAGTTCGACGCACCCGGGGGCACGTCGAGCACCAGCTGGGCGATGCCGAGCGCCGCGGCCAGCACCAGCATCTTCTCCGGCATGCGGCGGCGCAGCGCGATGACCGCACTCAACCCCATGACCACCGGCACGGCGGCCCACAGGGGCCCTCGGTCCTGGTCACCGACGAACCCCAGGGCGGAGAGCCCCATGAGGAAGACCGCCCAGAAGCAGTCCACGCCCGTGGGGTGTCGGCGGATGAAGTCGTAGAGGCGCTGCACGTAACCCAGAGTAGGGAAGGCGGACAGGTGTAGGGGTCAACCGCCAGAGCGATCCGAACGGCCGGTCAGTACTCCACAAGGTGGAGACTGATGGGCGTGACGGACGACACGAGGAGCGCCGGGGCGGGTGAGACGCCTGGTCACGGTGGTGTGGCCAGGGATGACGGAGCGGGCTCCGGGTGCCCCTCCCGCGCTGGTACGGGTGAGATTCACGAGGCTGGAGAGATGGCGGAGACGGGTGGCCCCGCGGCCGGCTGGCGGGGCTGGCGGGACGCGACCGAGCAGGCCCTGTACGGCTCCGGCGGCTTCTACCTGCGGCCCGAAGGCCCCGCCGGCCACTTCCGCACCTCCGTGCACGCCTCGCCCCTCTTCGCGGCGGCCGTCGCCACGCTCCTGCGCACCACTGCCGATGACCTCTCGGACGCCGGCCACGACGGGGGCGTCGCCTTCGTCGACGTGGGAGCGGGCCGCGGGGAACTGGTGTCCGGCGTGCTGGCGGCGCTGCCGGACGGCTTCCCCGTACGGGCGTACGCCGTGGAGCGCGCCGCCCGACCGACCGGGCTCGACCCCCGCGTCACCTGGCTGTCCGCGCCGCCGCGAGGGGTCAGCGGCCTCCTCTTCGCGAACGAGTGGCTGGACAACGTCCCCGTCGACGTCGCCGAGGTCGACGAGGACGGGGTGGTGCGCCAGGTGCTCGTGCGCCCCGACGGCACCGAACGCCTCGGCCCGCCGGTCAGCGGGGCGGACGCGGAGTGGCTGGCGCGGTGGTGGCCGCTGACGGAGCCCGGCAGCCGGGCGGAGATCGGCCGCCCGCGCGACGAGGCGTGGGCGGCGGCGGTCGGCACGCTGCGGTCGGGGCTCGCGGTGGCGGTCGACTACGGGCACCTGGCGCAGGCTCGTCCGCCGTACGGCACGCTCACCGGGTTCCGCGCGGGGCGCGAGGTGGCGCCGGTGCCGGACGGGAGCTGCGACGTGACGGCGCACGTGGCGATGGACGCGTGTGCGTTGCCGGGGGCGCGGTTGGTGCGGCAGCGCGAAGCCCTGTCCGCCCTGGGCTGCGTCGCGGAGCACCCGCGCCCCCCGCTGTCCCTGGCCAGGACCGACCCGGCGGCGTACCTGCGGGCGCTGTCGACGGCGGGGGAGGCGGCGGAGCTGGTGGGGCGCGGAGGACTGGGCGACTTCTGGTGGCTGTGGCAGGAGGTGCAGGGAGGGCGGTGAGTCGGGTACGCCGCCCTCCCCGGGCGGGCGGGGGTCGCTCGCGAGTTCCGTGACCTGTCCCCCCACGGCACCTGACCGACCCGCCGTAGCGCCGCGGGGGCGCGAGGGTTCCCCGGCTCACGGGGCGGGAAGCGCGGGGGATACTGAGGGCATGACGGAGACCACGTTCAGCGTCGGCGGGGCCGCGGAGCGGACCGACATGGTGCTCAACATCGGACCGCAGCATCCCTCGACGCACGGGGTGCTGCGGCTGCGGCTGGTGTTGGACGGTGAGGTGATCCAGCACGCGGAGCCCGTCATCGGGTACATGCACCGCGGTGCGGAGAAGCTGTTCGAGGCGCGGGACTACCGGCAGATCATCATGCTGGCCAACCGCCACGACTGGCTGTCCGCGTTCTCCAACGAACTCGGCGTCGTCATGGCCGTGGAGCGCATGCTCGGCATGGAGGTGCCGGAGCGCGCGGTGTGGACGCGCACTCTGCTCGCCGAGTTGAACCGGGTGCTCAACCACCTGATGTTCCTCGGCTCGTACCCGCTGGAGCTGGGCGGGATCACGCCCGTCTTCCACGCGTTCCGCGAGCGCGAAGAGCTCCAGGCCGTCATGGAGGAGGTCTCCGGCGGACGGATGCACTACATGTTCAACCGGGTCGGCGGGTTGAAGGAGGACCTGCCGGCGGGCTGGCTGGGACGGGTGCGGCACGCGGTCGCCGACGTCCGGTCGCGGATGGACGTGTACGACCGGCTGGTGCTCGGCAACGAGATCTTCCGCGGGCGCACCCGCGCCGTCGGCGTGCTGTCCGCGGAGGCCGTGCACGCGTACGGCGTGAGCGGACCGATCGCCCGCGCCTCGGGCGTCGACTTCGACCTGCGGCGCGACGAGCCGTACCTGGCGTACGGGGAGCTTTCGGACGTCCTCAAGGTGGTGACGCGGCCGGCGGGCGACTGCCTGGCGCGCTTCGAGGTGCTGCTGGAGCAGACGCACAACTCCCTCGACCTCGCGGACGCCTGCCTCGACCGGATCGCGGACCTGGCGCCCGGGCCGATCAACCAGCGGCTGCCGAAGGTGCTGAAGGCGCCGGAGGGGCACACGTACGCCTGGACGGAGAACCCCCTCGGCATCAACGGGTACTACCTGGTGTCGAAGGGCGAGAAGACGCCGTACCGGCTGAAGCTGCGCTCCGCCTCGTACAACAACATCCAGGCGCTCGCGGTGCTGCTGCCGGGCACGCTCGTCGCCGACATGGTGGCGATCCTCGGGTCGCTGTTCTTCGTCGTCGGCGACATCGACAAGTAGCCGAGGAACGACGAATCGGCCGCCAGCAGGGGCTGGCAGCCGATCGGTCGGTCGAATCGGGACCCGTCAGGCCCTGTCAGGAGCTGAGCGCGTTGCGCAGGCCCGCCATGTCCAGCTTCTCCGTGTCGTCGTGCGCGGTCAGGTCGATGACCTCGCCCGCCACGGCCACCGGCGGTCGCTGACGGGTGTTCTGCTCGCGCTCGGTGCGCTCCGCGTGCTCGGCCAGGGCCTCCTCGCCGACGACGTCGGCCAGGTCCTCCTGCTGGGCCGCCTCGATGGCCTTCGCGGTGCCGCCGTTGCCCTGGTGGCCGAAGAAGTCGAAGCTCCCCTCCGGGCGCCGCTTCGCGGCCTCCGGGCGGGTCCGCGGGCCGTACGGCACGATCGCGGCCGTCAGTGCGGCGGGCTGCGCGTCGGCCGCTGCGGCACGGTCCTCGGGGGTGACGCCGCCGCCCGGGCCGCCGCCGTCCCCCGGACCGTCGGGACCCTTGTCGCCCTGCGAAGACGGCACGGACGCAGAAGGCGCAGCCGGCGCAGACGCAGACGGCGTCGACGGCGCAGACGGCGCAGACGGCGCGGCGGACACGGCTTCCCTGGCGGCCATGGCCCCGGCCACGCCGGCCACCGCGGCCGACTTCCCCGACTCGATCGCCCTGGCGGTCCCGGCCGGCTCGATCGCCTTCCTGGGCCCCCCGGTACGGCCCGGTCCGCCCGACCGCTGCGCCGCGGCGTTGCGCGCCAGGGCGTCCAGCGCCTGGGCGGCACGCAGATAGACCGCGGCCGTCGGCGAGGTGCCGCCTCCCGGCAGCTCCTTGGGGTCGGTGACCTCGATGGCGAGCTGTCGGCGGCCCTCCAGCGCGCTCGCCCGCCCGGTCTCCGCGGCGGCGTAACGGCGCAGCAGTTCGGCGTGTTCGTTGCGGAGGGCGGCCAGCTCGACGCGCTTGGCGCGGAGCTTGGTCTCCAGCTTGCCGCGCAGCTCGCGCGACTCCTCGACGTCCGCCTCCAGTTCGGCTATGCGCTCCTCGCTCTGCCAGGCGTCGCTGGCGCGGCCCCGGACGAGGTCGGCCACCCGGCGTCCCGCGGCCCGGTCCCAACGGCGCATCAGGAACGCGCCGCTGATCGCGGCTCCGGCCGCCACCGCGGTCAGGGTGCGCAGCAGAACCGGTTCCGCAAAGAACCACGCGCCGGCCGCGCTCAGGACCGACGCTCCGGCGACCGCCGACGGCGGCAGCAGCCTGTGCAGGGGAGGTGAATGGCGGTGACGTCCACGGGGCATGGCCCGAAATTTACCGTGCGTAGACGGCGAATGGGATGGCGGGTCAGCAAATAACCGGAACGGAACCCGGAAGGAACGCGGAAACTCCCCAACATCTCCCGATCCACACTCTCTTACCCACTTCTTTCAAGCCACACACCGGTGATACGGGCGGGATTGCCGGGACGGTAGTGGCCCCGGGGCACTCCCCGGGCCCGTCCCGTCACCCGCCCGGCCATCCCGTTCGTCCGCCCGCTCGATCACCTCGGCCTTCCGCGCGATCACCTGCCCGTTCAGGTGCCCGAACTACTTCTTCACCAGCCCCTTGGACTGGAGGTACTCCTTCGCCGCGTCCTCCGGCTTGGCCCGCTCGGCATCCACCTTGCGGTTCAATTCGGCCAGGTCCTCGGTGGTGAGCACCTGGGTGAGCTTGTCGAGGGCGGCGGCGATCTCCGGATCGCCGGCGTCCTTGGCATTGACGACCGGCAGGACGTTGTCCGCGTTCTGGAGCTTCTTGTCGTCCTCCAGGAAGACCAGCCCGTCCATGACGGCGTCCGTGGTGGTCGTCAGGACCAGTTGGACGTCGCCGTCGCGGACCGCCTGCTTGGACTGCGGGGTGCCGACGCCCTTGGGGTCGACGCCGGTGACGTCGATGCCGTACTTCTCCTTGAGTCCGGGCGCGCAGAACGGGCGCACCTCGCACTCGTCCCCGGCCGCGATCTTGACCTTGAGCTTTGCCTTCGCGAGGTCGGAAAGCGTCTTCAGGCCGTTCTTCTCGGCGAATTCCCGGCTCACCGCGAAGGCGTTCTGGTCGACGGCGCCACCGGGCTTGAGGACCTTCAGCCCGCGCGGCTCGGCGAGCTTGGTGAGCGCGCTGACGGTGGTGGTGACGTCGCTGGTCGCGACGGGCTTCTCGGTGGGCGCCTTCGGGCCGTTCGCCTTCGCGTTCAGGAATTCGGCGAGTGTGGCGGCGTATTCCGGTACGACGTCGATCTCGCCCTTCTCCAAGGACGGTTCGTACAGCTCGCGGTTCTTCACCGTGGTGACGGAGGTCTTGTAGCCGGCGTCGGCGAGGACCCGTGCGTACAGCTCGGCGAGGACCTTCGACTCGGTGAATGCGGCGGCGCCGACGACGAGCGATCCCTTTCCGCCCGAACCACCGCCCGATCCTGATCCGTTCTTCGAATCCTCCAGGCTGTCGCCGTCGCCACAGGCGGCGAGGACACCGGCGAGGGCGACCGCCGCGACGCCGACGCGGCCGGCGCGAGCAAGGCGGACGCCACGCGCGCCACGGGGGGACTTGGGCAGGGACATGAGGTGTCTCCGTTCGAACGTACTGCGGCTCTGGGCTGCGCTGAACTGAACTGCGCTGAACTGTGGACTGCGCCGTGAGGAACTGGGCCGTACGGGACGGGCGGCGCCGGGCTGAACTCCGTACTACCGGACGGTGGGATCGACAAGGCTCCGGGCCGGACGCTCAAGCCCGCGCCCCGGCGGCCCGCCCCTTCGCGGCGACGGACCTCCTGCGCGGGTCGACCAGCCGGTCCACCCCCACCAGCAGGCCCTCCACCGCCAGCGCCAACACCGCGGCGAGCAGCGCCCCGGCGACCACCTGCGGGGTGTTGTACGTGTTGAAGCCGGCGGTGATGATCCGACCGAGCCCGCCCTGACCGACCATCGAAGCGATGGTGGCCGTGGCGACCACCTGCACGGCGGCCGAGCGCACCCCGGTCATCAGCAGGGGGTACGCCAAGGGCAGTTCGACGCGGCGGAAGAGCTGCCAGCCCGACATCCCCATCCCCCGGGCGGCCTCCACGACGGCCCGGTCGACCTCCCGCATCCCCACGTACGCATTGGTCAGCAGCGGCGGCACCGCGAAGAGCACCAGCGCGATGATCGTCGGCGCGTACCCGGCGCTGCGCAGCGGGGTGAGCATGAAGAGCGCGAGGACGGCGAAGACGGGGATCGCCCGACCGGCGTTGGAGATGTTCACCGCGAGGGCGCCGCCCCGGCCGAGGTGGCCCAGGTACAGGGCGATCGGCAGGGCGATCGCCACGGCGACGGCGAGGGCGACCCCGCTGACGTACACGTGCTCGCCCAGCCGGTGCCAGGCGCCGCTCTCCCCCGACCAGTTCGCTCCCGTGGTGAGCCAGGTGAAGGCGTCGGCCACGACCTGCATCAGACAGCCTCCCCCGAGGTCCGTATTCGGGCCCTACGGGCGCGGCTCGGCGCAGCGCCGGCGCGCACCCGGGTCCAGGGCGTGAGCAGCCGCTGCACGGCGAGCAGCAGCAGATCGGCGACCGCGGCCAGCAGCACGCACAGCACGGACGCGGTGAGCACCTGTGCCTTGAACGTCGTCTGCACGCCCTCGTCGATGAGATTGCCGAGGCCGCCCTTGCCGACGAGGGCGCCGACGGTCGTCAGCGCGACCGTCGAGACGGTGGCGATGCGCAGGCCGGCCATCAACGCGGGCAGCGCCAGCGGCAACTCGACCTCCCACAGCAGCCGCGCCGGGCCGTACCCCATCCCGCGGGCGGCCTCCCGCGCCTCCGCGGGCACCGCTTGGAGCCCCGCGAGGACGTTCCGCACGAGGACGGTCAGCGAGTAGAGCACCAGGCCGGTGACGACGAGGGCGGAGGAGAGCCCGAAGACCGGCAGCAGCAGCGAGAACATCGCCAGCGACGGGATCGTGTACAGCAGGGTGGTCAGGCCGAGGACGGGGCCGGCGAAGGCCGGCTTCGCCCGGGCGAGCAGGGCCAGCGGCAGGGCTACGGCCAGTCCGATCAGCACGGACACCGCGGTGATCCAGACGTGTTCCACCGTCGCGTCGGTCAATTCCTGGCTCCTGCTGCGGAGATATTCCCCACAGATCCAGTCGTTCGCCGTCAGACAATTCTGCGCGGCGACGCTCACACTCGCACTCATGCTCCCCCACCTCCCCACCGGCACCGAACGTATGACCGTATTCCTGAGGTTCTTCGACCCTAACCCCGACCACTGACAATCGCCGAGGAACACCACACGGAGGCAACATGGCCTTCACACGACACCCGCCACAATGGGGACCCATGATCCGTTTCGAGCACGTCACCAAGCGCTATCCGGACGGGACGACAGCGGTCGACGACCTGTCGTTCGAGGTCGAGCAGGGCGAACTGGTCACGCTCGTCGGCCCGTCCGGTTGCGGCAAGACCACGACCATGAAGATGGTCAACCGCCTGATCGAGCCCAGCAGCGGCCGGATCTTCCTGGACGGCGAGGACATAGCCACCGTCGATCCGGTGCAGTTGCGTCGGCGCATCGGCTACGTCATCCAGCAGGTGGGCCTCTTCCCCCACAAGACCGTCCTCGACAACACCGCGACCGTCCCCCACCTCCTCGGCTGGTCCCGCGCCAAGGCCCGCGCCCGCGCCGCCGAACTCCTCGACCTGGTCGGCCTGGACCCCGCCGTCCACGGCGACCGCTACCCCGAGCAGCTCTCCGGCGGGCAGCGCCAACGCGTGGGCGTGGCCCGGGCGCTCGCCGCCGACCCGCCCGTCCTGCTGATGGACGAGCCGTTCGGCGCGGTCGACCCGGTGGTGCGCGAACACCTCCAGAACGAGTTCCTGCGCCTTCAGTCCCAGGTCCGCAAGACGGTCCTCTTCGTCACCCACGACATCGAGGAGGCCGTGCGCCTCGGCGACCGCATCGCGGTGTACGGGCAGGGCCGCATCGAGCAGTTCGACGCGCCCGCCGCCGTCCTGGGCGCGCCCGCCACCCCGTACGTCGCCGACTTCGTCGGTGCGGACCGCGGTCTGAAGCGGCTCTCCGTCACCCCGATCGAGGAGAGCGACCTGGAGCAGCCGCCGGTGGTCCACCTCGACGACCCGCTGCCGCGGGAGCTGGGCTCGCGCTGGGCCGTCGTCCTGGACGGCGAGGACAACCTGCACGGCTGGATCTCGTCCGAGCACGCCCGCTCCGGCCCGACCGGGACCGTACGGGACAGGGCCCGCCGGATGGACGCCTGGCTGCCGCTGGGCGCCTCCCTGAAGCAGGCGTTCGCCACCATGCTCCAGCACGACGCCGGCTGGATCGCAGTGATCGACAAGGAGGAGACGGGACGTTTCCTCGGGGTGCTGACCCCGGGGCGGCTGCACGAGGCGCTGCGCCGCTCCATCGATGCGGACGGGCGGGACGTGCCCCGTACGGAGGTGGCCCTGGAGTCCGTCGCGACCCTGCCCGCGCTGGCGGCGGACGCGCCGCACAAGCACGCCTGAAGCCGGTCAGGTCGCGCTGAGCCGACCGCTCAGCCACTCCAGGGTGGGCGGGATCTCCCGGCGCCAGGTGGTGAAGTTGTGCCCGCCGCTGTCCAGCGTGATCGACGAGACCCGGGCGGGCGCCTTCACCTTCTCGATGAAGCGGAGCGTGCCCTTCAGGTTCGACTCGCCCTGCTTCGACGTGGTGACCAGGAACGAGGACTTCGCCGGCGGCCGGTTGTCCAGGCTCCACAGCAGGTCCGCCCGGTTGCGCAGGGACTGGTCGCCGTGGAAGAGGTTCCCGGTCGTCGCGTCCTCCGCCGCCTTGTAGTACGCCGACAGCCCGGCGCCGGCCGCGAACCGGTCCGGGTGGTGCAGCGCCACCTTCAGCGCGCAGTAGCCGCCGGTGGAGTTGCCGACGAAGCCCCAGTTCTGCGGCTTCGTGCCGACCCGGTACGCCTGCGAGACCGCGGTGGGCAGGTCGTCGGCGAAGAAGGTCTCCGTCTGCGGGCCGCCCGGGACGTCCACGCACTCGGTGTCCCTCGGCGGCGCCACCGTCGGCCGCAGCATCACCAGCACCATCGGCTGCGTCCGGCCCTTCTTGGCCAGCTCGTACGCCGTCCGCGGGTACTTCAGGCCCTTGATCAGGTTCTCGGCCGTGCCGGGGTAGCCGGTCAGCACGACCGCCGCGGGGAAGGTCTTCTTCGCGTACGCCGGCTGGAAGTACTCCGGCGGCAGATAGACGTACGCCGGGCTGTCGATCCGCGACTTCGCGCCCGCGACCACCACCTTCTGGATCTGCCCGGCCCGCTCGGGGCGCTCGCCGCCCGGCACGTCCAACTGCTGCGTGCCGACGACCTTGACCCGCTGGCCGCCCGCCGAGTGGTCGACCACCACGCCGAGGTCCTGCTCCTGGCCGAAAAGGTCCGCCCAGGATCCGTAGAAGAGGAACGACTTGTTGGCCGCCAGACCCACCGAGGCGAAGATCGCGAGCTGGGTCGCGAGCAGCAGGCCGACCCGCCCCGTGAGCGGTCGCCAGCCGCGGCCGGCGAGCCGGGGCCACAGCCAGATCGTCGCCGCGAACAGCAACACCGCCGCGGCGACGGCGAGAGCCAGGACGGAAGTGCTGGTCAGACCCATGGCGTGGGCGCTCCTTGTCTGGGCCCCGCCAAGGCGGCCCCGGAATGCAGGGTTCCTGAGGAACCCGAGGACTTTCTGAGCACGGGAGTGAACCGACGCCCCGGGACTTCCGTCCTAGAGGGCGCATATCGCCCGGAGCCGACCTGACCGACGGCTCACGGACGCCCACGACCTCTCGCGGAAGCACGGAAACTCGACATCGCCATGCCTGCACCTGTAGATGGGGACAATTCAGGAAAGGTTCCGTTTCGGGGCGCCCAGGATCAGCCACCCGGGGACCAAGGGCTCCCCGAGCAGCCGACCCTCCGGCGCGGACCCCGACTCCGGAGCGTCGCCGACCGCCTGCCCGACCGCGTGCGCCGGCTGCTGCGGGGCCCCCGCCCCGAAGCCGTGCCGTCGGTGGTCGGCACCGCCTGCACCCTCGTCGGCCTGATCGACATCGCCGCCGGGGTCGTCCCCCGCTTCCGGCACAGCCGCGCCCACGCGCTCGTCGAGGTGCTCCCCGGCACCACCGGCCCGCTGGTCGCCGCGCTCTCGCTCAGCGTGGGCGTCCTCCTGCTGCTGCTCGCCCACGGCCTCAAGCGCCGCAAGCGGCGGGCGTGGCGGGCCGCGGTGGTGCTGCTGCCCGTCGGCGCCGTCGTGCAGTTCGCGTACCGCAACTCCGTCGTCGGGGTGCTGGTCTCGCTGCTGGTGCTGGTCCTGCTGCTGCGGCACCGCGCGCAGTTCGCCGCGCTGCCCGACCCGCGCAGCCGCTGGCGGGCCCTCGCCAACTTCGTCCTGCTGGGCGCGGGCTCGATCGGTCTCGGCCTGGTCGTCGTCAGCGCGCACCCGGACAACGAGATCGGGGACCCGAGCCTCGCCGACCGCCTGGAGCACACCCTGTACGGGCTGTTCGGCGTCGAAGGCCCCGTCGACTACGCCGGCAGCGACGCCTGGACCGTCGGGTACTCCCTCGGCGCGCTCGGCCTGCTGACCGCCGTGACCACCATGTACCTCGCCTTCCGCCCCGAGCATCCCACCGCACGGCTCACCGAGGACGACGAGCGGCGGCTGCGCGAACTGCTCGCCCGGCACGGCCAGCGCGACTCCCTCGGCCACTTCGCACTCCGCCGCGACAAGGGCGTGGTCTTCTCGCCCAGCGGCAAGGCGGCGGTCTGCTACCGGGTCGTCTCCGGGGTGATGCTGGCCAGCGGCGATCCGATCGGCGACGTCGAGGCGTGGCCCGGCGCGATCGAACGCTTCATGGACGAGGCGCGGGCGCACTCCTGGACCCCGGCCGTGATGGGCTGCTCGGAGACCGGCGGCCAGGTGTGGACCCGGGAGACCGGTCTCGACGCGCTGGAACTCGGCGACGAGGCGGTGGTGGACGTCGCGGACTTCTCGCTCTCCGGGCGCTCGATGCGCAACGTCCGCCAGATGGTCAAGCGCATCGAGCGCAACGGCTACACCACCCGCGTACGGCGCGTCCGTGATCTGTCCGCCGAGGAGATCGCCCAGGTCAGGCGGGCCGCGGAAGACTGGCGCGGCACGGACACCGAGCGCGGCTTCTCCATGGCCCTGGGGCGGATCGGAGACCCGGACGACGGGGACGCGGTGATCGCCACCGCGCACCGGTCCGACGAAGCCGATGCCGACGCGGACGCCGACAGACCCGGGGCGTCCGGCTCCGCCGCCGGCGCGGGTCGTGCGACCCCTTCCCCGTACGGCGACCTGAAGGCGATCATCCACTTCGTGCCGTGGGGCGACGACGGCATGTCCCTGGAGCTGATGCGCCGCGACCGCTCGGCCGACCCCGGCATGAACGAACTGCTGATCGTGGCCGCGCTGCGGGCCGCACCCGGCCTCAAGATCACCCGGGTCTCCCTCAACTTCGCGATGTTCCGCGCGGCCCTGGCCCGCGGCGAGAAGATCGGCGCGGGGCCGGTGCTACGGATGTGGCGCGGGTTGCTGGTGTTCTTGTCCCGCTGGTTCCAGATCGAGTCGCTGTACAAGTTCAACGCCAAGTTCCAGCCGCGTTGGGAACCGCGCTTCGTCGTCTTCCGCACCCCCCGGGACCTGCCCCGCATCGGCTTCGCCGCGATGCAGGCGGAAGGTTTCGTCACCCTGGGGCTGCCCCGCCCCTTCGCCGCCCGCCGGCCCCCGCGCCCGGCGCGCCCCTGCACCCACGTGATCCCGGGCCCGCCGCGCACCCCGTCCCGGGTGAGCCGTGCGGCCTGAACCGGGCCGTACGGCGCCGGGCGCACCGCACGAGGCCGGCCACCCGCAGCACCGGCCCCCGATCGCGTGCCGCGGGCGCGGGCCTACGCTGGGCGTATGAGTACGTTGCATGGGTTGCCGGAGTGGGGCCGCTGCGCGGTCATGGGAGTCGTCAACGTGACGCCGGACTCCTTCTCCGACGGCGGGCGCTGGTTCGACACCGCCGCCGCCGTCAAGCGCGGCATCGACCTCATCGCCGACGGCGCCGACCTCGTCGACGTCGGCGGGGAGTCCACCCGGCCCGGTGCCAGCCGGGTCGACGAGGACGAGGAGCTGCGGCGGGTCGTCCCGGTCGTCCGCGGGCTCGCGGCGGAGGGGATCACGGTCTCCGTCGACACCATGCGCGCCAGCGTCGCCGAACGCGCCCTCGCCGCCGGCGCCGTCCTCGTCAACGACGTCAGCGGCGGACTCGCGGACCCGGCGATGGTGCCCGCCGTCGCCGCCGCCGACGCCCCCTTCGTCGTCATGCACTGGCGCGGCTTCAGCCACGACATGAACGACCGTGCCGTCTACGGCGACGTGGTCACCGAGGTCGTCGACGAACTGCGCGCCCGCATGGACGCCGTCGTCGCCGGCGGCGTCGCCCCCGAGCGGATCGTGCTCGACCCGGGCCTCGGCTTCGCCAAGGACGCCGAGCACGACCTCGCGCTCGTCGCCCACCTCAAGGACCTCGGCGCCCTGGGCCGCCCGCTGCTCGTCGCCGCCTCCCGCAAGCGCTTCCTCGGCCACGTGCTCGCCCGGGACGCCAAGGACGGCCGACCGCCGCGCGCGCGGGAGCGGGACGCGGCGACGGCCGCGGTGTCCGCGATAGCGGCGCACGAGGGCGCTTGGGCGGTGCGGGTGCACGAGGTGCGGGCCACGGCCGACGCCGTACGGGTCGCCCACGCCGTCGAGGCGGCCCGGTGAGCCGTTCCCGCTACGACGGCGACGACGAGCAGCACGGCCCCGACGACCTCGATCCGACCGAAGCGGCGGCCCGCGCCGAGGTCGAGGAGGCGAACACGGCGTACTACGAGGCCATGGAGCGCGGCGACACCGTCGCGATGGCCGAGCTGTGGCTGGCCGCCGACGACGTCTCCTGCGTGCACCCCGGCTGGCCCGTGCTCCAGAGCCGCGGCGAGGTGCTGCGCTCGTACGCCGTGATCATGGAGCACACCGAGTACATCCAGTTCTTCCTCACCGACGTGCGCGCCAGCGTCGCCGCCGACACCGCGGTGGTGACCTGCACGGAGAACATCCTCAGCGGCGGACCCGCGGAGGAGGTCGGCGAACTGGGCCCGCTGGTGGGACAGCACGTCGTCGCGACGAACGTGTTCCGCCGCACGCCCGCCGGCTGGCGGCTCTGGTCCCACCACGGCTCCCCCGTCCTCGCCGAGGGCTACCCCGATGAGAGTGGCGTGGGTGGCGTGGACGGTGTGGACGGTGTGGACGGCGGCCAGGGGAACGGCGGCGGTGCGGGGCCGGGCGACGGCCCCGCCGACGGCCTCGGCCCGGCAGGGGGCTTCACCCCGTGATCGTGCCGCCCTGGCTCCAGCCGGCCGCGGCCGACCCGTCGGTGAGGGCTGTCGGTGGCCGCAGGTAGATTCGAAGAGGGCAATGACGCCGTCCTCGCACGGCCAGGTGCCCGTTCCGCCCGTCAGACTTACGGACAGCAGGAGTGATTCGCGTGGATCGTGTCGCGCTGCGCGGCCTCAAGGCCCGCGGGCACCATGGCGTCTTCCCCAGGGAACGGGAGGAGGGCCAGACCTTCATCGTGGATCTGGAGCTCGGACTCGACACCCGCCCCGCGGCTGCGGACGACGACCTGGCGAAGACCGTGCACTACGGCATCGTGGCGGAGGAGGTCGTCGCGATCGTCGAGGGCGAGCCCGTCGACCTGATCGAGACGCTGGCGGAGCGGATCGCCCAGCAGTGCCTGAAGCACGACGGGGTGGAGCAGGTCCAGGTGGTCGTCCACAAGCCGGACGCCCCGATCACCGTCCCGTTCGACGATGTGACCATCACGATCACGCGGAGCAGGGTATGAGCGATCCCACAGTGCAGCCGGTGCCCACGTCCGTCGTCGAGCAGGTCGACGCGGCCGACGTCACCCTCTCCAACCCCCGACGCGCCGTCCTCTCCCTCGGCTCCAACCTGGGCAACCGCCTCGACACGCTCCAGGGCGCCGTCGACGCGCTGGAGGACACGCCCGGCCTCCGGGTCACGGCCGTCTCCCCCGTGTACGAGACCGAGCCGTGGGGCGTCGAGCCCGGCTCCCAGCCGACGTACTTCAACGCGGTCATCGCGGTGAAGACGACCCTGCCGCCCGGCTCCCTGCTGGAGCGCGGCCAGGCCATCGAGGAGGCGTACGACCGGGTGCGGGACGAGCGGTGGGGCCCGCGCACCATCGACGTCGACATCGTGGCGTACGCCGACGTGGTCTCGGACGACCCCGCGCTCACGCTGCCCCACCCGCGGGCCCACGAGCGCGCGTTCGTCCTCGCGCCGTGGCACGACATCGACCCGGAAGCGCAGCTTCCGGGCCACGGAGCGGTCGCCGGACTGCTGGCCGCGATCGGTCGGGAAGGCGTCGATCCACGACCCGACTTGGAACTGCGCCTGCCGGAGTAGTCGTTAGGCTGCTGACAACGGGTGTCTGCCGGTCCCGTCCGGGTACCGGCAGACCACGGCAGACCATCGCAGGACGACCAGTGGAAGGACGTGTGCTCCCGGTGAAGCAGCTACGCCTCGGGGTGCTGGCCGGTCTCTTCGCCGGGACGGGGGTGCTGTCGTGGGCCGCCGCGCGCCTGTGGGCCTCCCTGGGCGCGCTGCCGGCGGTGCCGATCGCGGCGCCGATCGTGCTCGCGGTCATCGCGGTGATCCTGGTGGCGACGGCGCTCTCCCTACGGTCCCGGTTGAAGGCGCAGCGCGAGCGGCGCCCCGGCGCGAAGGGCGTGGAGCCGTTGATGGCTGCGCGAGCGCTGGTCTTCGGCCAGGCGAGCGCGCTGGTCGCGGCGCTGGTGAGCGGGGGTTACGGCGGCGTCGGCGTCTTCCTCCTCGGCTCGCTGGACATCCCGGCGCGCCGGGACCAGGCGATCTACGCGGGCTTCTCGGTCCTGGCGGGCGTGGCGGTGATCGCCGCGGCGCTCTTCTTGGAGCGGGTGTGCCGCCTCCCGGAGGACGGCGACGAAGCGGGCGGCACGGCGGGCGCCGGCGGCCCGGGCCGCGCCCACGCGTAGCCCGCGCAGCCGGCTGCGGCTGGCTCGGCCGCAGCATCGCGTGCCTTGCTCCGGAGCCACCTGACATCCCTGCCGTGACCCTGCGGGCGTCCCGGGGCGCCCCGGGGGGCTGTCCCCACCCCCGGACTCCCACCTCCCGGTGGATCACTCGGGCGCCAGCACCATGGTCG
>NZ_JBEZNF010000043.1:0-51010 GCF_040653095.1 Streptomyces sp. NPDC048057 | reverse complement strand
TTCAGGATCACGGGGAAGGCCGCCCTCATACCCTGCGATCACTCCAAAGAGTGACCACGCGACCAGGCCAGACGTTAAGGATCAAGCTGGGCGTACGGGGCGGAACTGCGCGAACAACCACCGACGGTCTGCGGGGACCAACGCTCCCGCAGGGTTACGGCGGGGGAGTCCAGGGGCGCGGGGAACTGCGCGATAAGCCCACCACCGGGCCGCGGAGGCCGACGCGTCCGCGGGGAAACGGCGCGTACGTCAGGCCCTAGGGCCGTGTGCGCAGGGGAACAGGGGGAGGAAACGCGCGGGCCGCTGACCAACGGGCCGCACCGGCCAAGCCCCCCGCACGGGGAAGGGGCGCCCCGTCGAACGGAGCGCCCCTTCAGGCAAACGAACGCGTCGCGCTAGTGCACGCCGCCCATCATCGCCTTCACCTTGCGGCGGTACATGAAGATCGCCACGCCGGCCAGCGCCGCCACCGCCCCCTGGCTGGCGAACCAGCCCTGGGTGTCCGTCGGTGCGCCGATCAGCTGGAGGAGGGCGATGACGGAGTCGCCCGCGGTGACCGCGAGGAACCACACGCCCATCATCTGCGCCGCGTACTTCTGCGGCGCCAGCTTCGTCGTCAGCGACAGGCCCACGGGGGAGAGGCACAGCTCGCCGACCGTCTGGATGAAGTACACGGAGACCAGCCACATCGGCGAGACCTTCGCGTCGCCCGAGGCCATGCCCTGGGCGATCATCATCACGCCGAAGGAGACGCCCACGAGCACCAGCGCGCCCGAGAACTTCGTCAGCGTGCTGGGCTCCTTGTTCCGCTTGAACAGCGCCACCCACAGGATGGCGAACAGCGGCGCGAGCGCCATCACGAACAGCGGGTTCAGGGACTGGAACCAGCTCTCGGGGAAGTCGAAGCCGAAGAGCGTCGACTCGGTGTTGTCCTTCGCGAAGAGGGAGAGGACCGAGCCGGTCTGGTCGTAGATGCCCCAGAAGACGGCCGCGGCGACGAAGAACCAGATGTAGCCGGACATCCGGGTCTGCTCCAGCGGAGACAGGTCCTTGTCGCGCTTGATGCGGAACAGGTACCACGCCGGCAGCACCAGGCCCAGGATCGTCAGCGGCCACAGCACCCAGTCGATGCTGAACGCGCCGGACAGGCCGACGACCGCGTAACCGGCCGCCGCGACGCCCAGCCAGATGAGGCCCTTCTTGACCAGCGAGGAGCGCTCGTCCGCCGGCAGCGGGTTGGGGATCTTGGAGGACTCGGGGCTCAGGTGGCGGTAGCCGAAGTAGTAGCAGAGCAGGCCGATCGCCATGCCGACGCCGGCCATGGCGAAGCCGAGGTGCCAGTTGACCTTCTGGCCCACCGCGCCGATGGACAGCGGGGCGAGGAAGGCACCCAGGTTGATGCCCATGTAGAAGATCGTGAAGCCGCCGTCGCGCCGCGGGTCGTTCTTGTCCGGGTAGAGCTGGCCGACCATCGTGGAGATGTTGGCCTTCAGCAGTCCGGAGCCGGCCGCGATGAACGCGAGGCCGATGAAGAACGAGAACTCCGCGGGCACCGCCAGCAGGAAGTGACCGGTCATGATCACGGCACCGGCGATCGCGACCGACTTGCGCGCGCCCCAGACCCGGTCGCCGAGCCAGCCGCCCGGCAGGGCGAGCAGGTACACCATGGCGTTGTAGACGGAGTAGATCGCGACCGCGGTCGCGTCCTTCATGCCGAGTCCACCGTCGGCCACGTTCGTGGCCAGGTAGAGCACGAGCAGGGCCCGCATTCCGTAGAAGCTGTACCGCTCCCACATCTCGGTCATGAAGAGATAGGCCAGGCCGCGGGGGTGGCCGAGGAAGGTCTTCTCGCCGCCGGCGGGGCCGGCAGTGGCCTTCGTCAGGCTTGACGCCATGGTCGTTCCTTGCGTTCGGGACGCACCGCTTCGTGTGCGGCTGCTGCGCCCGGTGGGGGGTGACCGGCACCGGTGGGGACGCGACCCGCCCCACGCCTGGGGGGCTCCGCTTTGACGTGGGGGCCGAAGCGGGGGGACGTGGCCTCACCGGGATCCACACCCCGACCGCTTCGTTGCGCTCGGGGCCCGGTCCACAGGTCATTCACTGTCGTCGGACCGGTGTCACCGGTCCTCACACGCAAGGAGACCCGTGGGCTGCTGATGCTGCTCCGCAGGCCAGAGGTCTCCGAATGGTGCTACAGGCGTACACGCCACCATACGACACGACACCTTGTCATTAGGAAGGATTTGAGACATGGATCACAGGAGGAAGTGGAACATGATCCCTGAATCGAAGGCGGAGCTCAGGATTGCACCTATGACCCACAGGTGCTGTGCAGGCCGCCCCTCTCCGTACCTCTTGCGGACTACCATCAGCGCATGACGCGTGTACTGCTCGCAGAGGACGACGCATCCATCTCTGAGCCCCTGGCCCGCGCCCTGCGCCGGGAGGGGTACGAGGTCGAGGTGCGCGAGGACGGTCCGGCCGCGCTGGACGCGGGGCTCGCGGGCGGCGTGGACCTGGTCGTGCTCGACCTCGGCCTGCCCGGCATGGACGGCCTGGAGGTCGCCCGTCGGCTCCGGGCCGAGGGGCACACCGTGCCCGTCCTGGTGCTGACCGCACGCGCCGACGAGGTCGACACCGTCGTCGGCCTCGACGCCGGCGCCGACGACTACGTCACCAAGCCCTTCCGCCTCGCCGAGCTGCTGGCCCGGGTCCGGGCGCTGCTGCGGCGCGGCGCCACCGAGCCGGCGACCGCGCCCGCGACGCACGGGGTGCGGATCGACGTGGAGTCCCACCGCGCGTGGATGGGGGAGGAGGAGCTCCAGCTCACGGCGAAGGAGTTCGACCTGCTCCGGGTGCTGGTGCGGGACGCCGGCCGGGTGGTCACCCGCGACCAGCTCATGCGCGAGGTGTGGGACACCACCTGGTGGTCCTCCACCAAGACCCTCGACATGCACATCTCCTGGCTGCGCAAGAAGCTCGGCGACGACGCGGCGAACCCCCGCTACATCGCCACGGTCCGCGGGGTCGGCTTCCGCTTCGAGAAGAACTGAAGCACTGGAGCTGCGCTCCCGACGCATAGGCTCAGGTGTGCATCCGTGCGAACGCGCGAACGCCAGCGCGTATCCGCGTGAGCCCGGACGCGCATCCATGCGAAGCCGGAACGGCCCGGAGGCCCCATGCGTCGGCGACTGATCAACTCGACCCTGGCGGTCGTCCTTGTCGTCATCGCCGTCTTCGGGGTCTCCCTCGTCCTCGTCGAGACCCGGACCATCGCCGAGACCGCCCAGCAGTCCGTGGACGCCGAGGCCGTCCAACTCGTCAGCTTCCTCGACGGCAAGCTGATCGGGAACCAGCCGGTGAGCGTCGAGGTGGTCGAGGAACAGATCGGGACGCAGCGGTACGCGTCGGTCGAGATCCCGGGCCAGCCCCCGTTCGAGGTGGGGGAGAAGCCCTCGGGGCGGGTGATCACCAAGACGGAGGTCGGCGAGCACGGCGAGGTCGTCACCGTCGAGGAGTCGTACTTCGAGGTGTACCGGGAGGTCGGCCGCACCCTCGCGATCACCGGCGGCGTGGCCCTGCTCGCCGTCATCGCCGCGGTCGTGCTCGCCGTCCGGCAGGCGAACCGGCTCGCCTCCCCGCTCACCGACCTCGCCGAGACCGCGGAGCGCCTGGGCTCCGGCGACCCCCGGCCGCGGCACAAGCGGTACGGGGTGCCGGAGCTGGACCGGGTCGCGGACGTGCTGGACGCCAGCGCCGAGCGGATCGCCCGGATGCTCACCGCCGAGCGACGGCTCGCCGCGGACGCCTCGCACCAGCTGCGGACCCCGCTGACCGCGCTGTCGATGCGGCTGGAGGAGATCTCCGCGACCGACGACCCGGAGACGGTGAAGGAAGAGGCGAACATCGCGCTCACGCAGGTGGAGCGGCTGACGGACGTGGTGCAGCGGCTGCTGACCAACGCCCGGGACCCCCGTACCGGCTCCGCCATCGTCTTCGACCTCGACGAGGTGGTGAAGCAGCAGATCGAGGAGTGGCGCCCGGCCTACCGCAGCGCGGGCCGCGCCGTGGTCCGCTCCGGCAAGCAGGGGATGTGCGCGGTCGGCACGCCCGGCGCGGTCGCCCAGGTGCTGGCCGCGCTGATCGAGAACTCGCTGATGCACGGCGGCGGCACGGTCGCCATCCGGACCCGGGTGGTCGGGAACCAGGCGGTGATAGAGGTGACGGACGAGGGCCCGGGAGTGCCCGCGGACCTGGGCGCCCGGATCTTCGAGCGGGCGATCAGCGGGCGCAACTCCACCGGGATCGGCCTCGCGGTCGCCCGTGACCTCGCGGAGGCGGACGGCGGGCGCCTGGAGCTGCTCCAGCTGCACCCGCCGGTCTTCGCGCTCTTCCTGAGCCGGGTGGCCCACAAGCGCAAGGACGAGCCGCCCACCGTCCGCTGAGCGGCGAGGGCCCTAGTGGCGCGGGGCCAGTTCGTGGTCCGCGGGCGGGCGGACCGGGTCCAACAGCGGCTCGGCGACCGGCCGCACGGGCTCCCGCGCCACGGACGCCGCCGCGGGGGAGGCGGGCGCGGACGACGGCGCTGACGACGAAGGAGCCGCCGGCGCCGGCGGCTCGGGCTCGGGAGCGGGGGAGCCCCCGGGATCGCTCACGTGCCGGAAGACCCAGGTGCGGAACGACCAGAACCGGAACAGCGTCGCGACGCCGATGCCGGCGAACTTGAAGAAGTTGCTCTGGAGCGGACTGTCCCAGTCGAAGCCGTACGTCGCGGTGTACAGGACGCCGTTCTCGATGACCAGGCCGATGACGCTGAAGAACAGGAAGAGCGAGAGCTCCTTCGTGCGCCCGCCCTTGTCGCGGTCACGGTACGTGAAGTACCGGAACCCCAGGTAGTTGAACCCGGTGGCCACGATCGTCGCGATGATGGACGCCCGGACCACCGGGATCTCGGTCGTTGCCCGGACGAGGTTGAAGACCCCCAGGTTGACCAGGACCCCCGCGCCCCCGACCGCCCCGTACTTCGCGACTTCGTGCATGAGCTGTTTGAGCTGTCCGCGCAACGCTGCGCCTCGTTCACTCATAGTGAGAGTTCAGTCCCGTCTCGTTGACAGCGTCATTTCAATCATGCTAACCAGCGGTCGCCCCGCACGCCCGGGGGCGCCGCCGACAACGTAGCCGGGCCGTGGACCCCGTACGTACAGAAAGAGATGACAAGGCGGCTAAGAATATCGATGCCGACTCGATCACGGTCCGTGCGCACCCCCCTGGACGCACCTCCGGCGCCCGGGGTTGCGACGGATACCCTGTGAGGGTGACGTTCCCGGTAGTCGGCATGGTCGGCGGCGGTCAGCTCGCCCGTATGACCCACGAGGCGGGCATCCCCCTCGGCATCCGTTTCAAGCTCCTCAGTGACACCCCGCAGGAATCCGCGGCCCAGGTCGTCGGTGACGTCGTCGTCGGCGACCACCGCGATCTGGCCACCCTGCGCGAGTTCGCCCGCGGCTGCGACGTGATCACCTTCGATCACGAGCACGTCCCGATCGAGCACCTGCGCGCCCTGGAGGCGGACGGCATCCCTGTCCGCCCCGGGCCCGACGCGCTCGTGCACGCCCAGGACAAGGGGGTCATGCGGGCCCGGCTGAACGAGCTGGGCGTGCCCTGCCCCCGCAACCGCATCGTCGCCGACCCGGCCGACGTCGCCGCGTTCGCCGCCGAAGGGGACGGCTTCCCCGTCGTCCTCAAGACCGTGCGCGGCGGTTACGACGGCAAGGGCGTGTGGGTGGTGCGCTCGACGCAGGAGGCCGCGGAGCCGTTCCGCGCCGGCGTCCCCGTACTCGCCGAGGAGAAGGTGGACTTCACCCGCGAGCTGGCGGCGAACGTGGTGCGCTCCCCGCACGGCCAGGCCGTCGCCTACCCCGTCGTGGAGTCCCGCCAGGTCGACGGCGTCTGCGACACGGTGATCGCGCCCGCGCCCGACCTGGACGACGCCCTCGCCGGCGAGGCGCAGCGCCTCGCCCTGCGGATCGCCGCCGAGCTGGGCGTGGTGGGCCACCTCGCGGTCGAGCTGTTCGAGACCGCCGACGGCCGCATCCTCGTCAACGAACTCGCCATGCGCCCCCACAACTCCGGCCACTGGACCCAGGACGGCGCGGTCACCTCCCAGTTCGCCAACCACGTGCGGGCCGTGCTCGACCTCCCCCTCGGCGACCCCCGCCCGCGCGCACCGTGGACCGTGATGTGCAATGTGCTGGGCGGCGACTACCCGGACATGTACGCGGCGTACCTGCACTGCATGGCCCGCGATCCGCAGCTCAAGATCCACATGTACGGCAAGGACGTGAAGCCCGGCCGGAAGGTGGGGCACGTCAACACCTACGGGGACGACCTCCCGGACGCCCTCGAACGGGCCCGCCACGCCGCCGACTACCTCAGAGGGACGATCACCGAATGAGCAGCACCACCCCGCTTGTTGGCATTGTGATGGGCTCCGACTCCGACTGGCCGGTGATGGAGGCCGCGGCCCAGGCCCTCACCGAGTTCGAGGTGCCGTACGAGGTCGACGTGGTCTCCGCGCACCGGATGCCGCACGAGATGATCGCGTACGGCGAGAACGCCGACTCCCGGGGGCTGAAGGTGATCGTCGCGGGCGCCGGCGGCGCCGCCCACCTGCCGGGCATGCTGGCCTCCGTCACCCCGCTGCCGGTCATCGGGGTGCCCGTGCCGCTGAAGTACCTCGACGGGATGGACTCGCTGCTGTCCATCGTCCAGATGCCCGCCGGCGTGCCGGTGGCCACCGTCTCCGTCGCCGGCGCCCGCAACGCCGGACTGCTCGCCGCCCGCATCCTCGGCGCCCACGACCCCGAACTGCTCGCCCGGATGCGCGACTTCCAGTCGGAGCTGAACGACCAGGCCACCGAGAAGGGCAAGCGCCTGCGGGCCAAGGTCGAGGGCTCGCCCGCGTTCGGCTTCGGCAAGTAACCCCCGGGGAAGCGAGCAGTCATGGAACACGACTCCACCACGGACGACGGACAGGGCCGGGACGACCGGCTGGCCAGGGCGCGGGAGATCCTCGCCGCCCACCCCGTCGTCGACGGCCACAACGACCTCCCCTGGGCGCTGCGCGCGAACGTGCGCTACGACCTCGACCGGCTCGACGTCGCCACCGATCTGACCGGCCGGCTGCACACCGACATCCCCCGGCTGCGGGCGGGCGGCGTCGGGGCGCAGTTCTGGTCGGTGTACGTGCCCTCCGACCTGGCCGGCGAGGGCGCGGTGACCGCCACGCTGGAGCAGATCGACGTCGTTCGCCAACTCCTGGCGCGCTACCCGGCCGACCTGGCGCCCGCGCTGACCGCGGACGACATGGAGGCGGCCCGGGCGCAGGGCCGCATCGCGTCCCTGATGGGCGCCGAGGGCGGGCACTCGATCGACAACTCGCTGGGCACCCTGCGGTCGCTGGCCGCGCTCGGCGTGCGCTACATGACCCTCACCCACAACGACAACAACGACTGGGCGGACTCGGCGACCGACGCGCCGCGGGCCGGCGGGCTGACCGCCTTCGGCCGTGAGGTCGTGCGCGAGATGAACCGCTGCGGGATGCTCGTCGACCTCTCGCACGTGGCCGCGACGACGATGCGGGACGCGCTGGACGCCTCCGCGGCGCCGGTCGTCTTCTCCCACTCGTCAGCGCGGGCGGTCTGCGACCACCCGCGCAACGTCCCGGACGACGTGCTGGGACGGCTGGCCGACAACGGCGGCGTGGCGATGGCGACGTTCGTGCCGAAGTTCGTCCTCCAGGCCGCGGTGGACTGGACGGTCGCGGCGGACGAGAACCTGCGCGCGCACGGCTTCCACCACCTGGACACCACCCCCGCGGCGATGGAGCTGCACGCGGCCTTCGAGCAGGCGCATCCGCGTCCGATCGCGACCGCGGCCACCGTGGCGGACCACCTCGACCACATGCGCGAGGTCGCCGGCGTGGACCACGTCGGCATCGGCGGCGACTACGACGGCACGGCCTTCACGCCGGCCGGCCTCGACGACGTCGCCGGCTATCCGAACCTGATCGCCGAGCTGCTGGACCGTCATTGGTCCGAGGCCGACATCGCCAAGCTGACCTGGCAGAACGCGGTCCGGGTGATGCGGGACGCGGAGGCGGTGGCGCGGGAGGAGCAGTCGCGGCGGGCGCCGTCGAACGCGACGATCGAGGAGCTGGACGGGTAGTCCGCGCGAGCTGCTTGAGGGAGGGGGTGCCGCGCGCCCCCTCCCTCTTTTTGCGCCCTCTTGCTCCTTTTTGCGTTTTCTTGGTGCGTCCTCAGTCCTTGCAGAGACAGAAGGGGTGCCCCACCGGGTCCGCGTACACCCGCCAGCTGCGGGACGGGTCCCCAGCGTCGAGCACGCGCGCCCCCAGCGCCAGCACCTGCTGCTCCGCGGCGTCCAGGTCCGCCACCGTCAGGTCGAGGTGGAACTGCTGGGAGTCGTCCGGCGCGGGCCAGTTCGGCGGTGCGAAGCCGGGCGCGCTCTGGAAGGCGAGGTCGGTGCCCGACGACAGCGTCAGATGCGTCCAGTCGTGGTCCTCCTGCTTCAGCTCGCCGCCGACGAGCTGTTGGTAGAAGCGGCCGAGGGCGTCGGGGTCGGGACAGTCCAGGACGACGGTGCTCAGCTGGGCGATGGCCATGGTTCTCCTCGTGGACGTGCTCGATACCGGCCGTGTTACCGGTAGAGCCCTGTCTTCCGGTAACCGTTACTGCATGCTGCCGCATCAGGGGTAACGTCGCAACCATGAACGAGAGGCACCCCGCGCCAGGCGGCCTCGCACTGATCGAGTCGCTGGTGAACACGGTCGACCTGGCGTCCGGCGTGGACCTCCTCGACACGGCGGACGGGCGCGCCGCCTTCGGCGTCACCGCGGCCGAGCTGCCCGCGGCGCGCGAACTGCGCGAGGCCCTGCGCGCGGCGTGCCTCGCGCACGCCGGCCACGCCCTCCCCGACGGGCCCGCCCCGTCCGCCCTCGGCCCCCTGCTCGCCCGGGCGCCGCTGCTGGTCGAGGTCGCCGACGACGGCACGGCCGCGCTGGCGCCCGCGGACGGCGCCGACCTCCACGCGCGCGTCGCCGTGGCCATCGCGGCGGCGGTGGCGGACGGCACCTGGCGCCGACTGAAGGGCTGCGAGTCCGAGGACTGCCGCTGGGCGTACTACGACCGCAGCCCCGCGGGCCGTCGGCGCTGGTGCTCGATGGCGGTCTGCGGCGCCCGCGCGAAGATGCGGGCCTACCGCGCCCGCGGCGGGGGCAGGAGCCCCGCGTGACGCCCCGTACGGAAACGCCCTTCGGCCCCTGGGAACCCGCCGGGCCCGTGGAGGTGGCCGCGCTCTTCGCCCCCGTCGCGGCTGCGCGGCGCACGCCCTGGTGGATCGCCGGCGGTCACGCGGTGGAGCACGCCGTCGGTCGCGCCTTCCGCGACCACGCCGACGTCGACGTCCTGCTGCTCCGCCGAGACCAGCACCTCGCGCAGGAGGCGCTGCCCGACTGGGAGTGGTGGGCGGCGGACCCCCCGGGCACCCTGCGGCCCTGGGCCCGCGGCGAGTTCCTGGACCCCGGCGTCCACGACGTCTGGTGCCGGCCGGGGGCGGGGAAGCCGTGGCGGATCCAGCTGATGCTGGACGAGTCGGAGGGCGACGAGTGGGTGTCGCGCCGCTGCGAGCAGGTGCGCCGCCCGATCGCCTCCCTCACCGCGCCCCTGGGCCGGGACGGCGTCCCCTACCTCACGCCCGAAGTCCAGCTCTTCTACAAGGCGAAGTCCCCCCGCCCCAAGGACGAACAGGACTTCGCGGCGGCAGCCCCCGTACTCACCGCCCCCCAACGCACCTGGCTCCGCACGGCCCTGACCGCCGCCTACGGCCCCACCCCCTGGCACCCCGCGCTCGCCTAGCGCCTTGCGCCCGCAGACCCACCACCGGGCCGCAGGCGTCGACGCACCCCGCAGGGGAACGGCGGGAACGTCCAAGGGAGCGACCCGCAGTCACGGGCGCCCAGCACAGCGCAGCCGCAGCGTTACGCGGACGGGCGGCCCATTGCGCGGTACTGCCAGCCCGCCTCGCGCCACCGCTCGCCGTCCAGCGCATTGCGGCCGTCGAGGACGACGCGCTCCGACGCCGCCTCCCCCAGCACCCGCGGGTCCAGCTCGCGGAACTCGCGCCACTCCGTCAGGTGGAGCACCACGTGCGCCCCCCGCACCGCCGCGAGCGCGGAGTCCGCGTAGCCCAGGGTGGGGAAGACCGTCCGCGCGTTCGCCATGCCCTTGGGGTCGTACACCGTGACCTGGCCGCCCTGGAGGTGGATCTGGCCCGCCACGTTCAGCGCGGGCGAGTCCCGTACGTCGTCCGAGTCCGGCTTGAACGTCGCGCCCAGCACCGCGACCCGCTTCCCGAGGAAGGACCCGCCGACGGCTTCCCGGGCCAGCTCCACCATGTGTCCGCGGCGCCGCATGTTGATGGAGTCGACCTCGCGCAGGAAGGTGAGCGCCTGGTCCGCGCCCAGCTCGCCGGCGCGGGCCATGAACGCCCGGATGTCCTTCGGCAGGCAGCCGCCGCCGAAGCCGATCCCCGCGCGCAGGAACTTCTTCCCGATGCGGTCGTCGTGCCCGATCGCCTCCGCGAGCTTCACCACGTCGCCGCCGGCCGCCTCGCACACCTCGGCCATCGCGTTGATGAAGGAGATCTTCGTGGCCAGGAAGGAGTTCGCGGAGGTCTTCACCAGCTCCGCGGTGGGGAAGTCCGTCACCACGAACGGCGACCCCTCGCCCACCGGCGTCGCGTACACCTCGCGCAACAGCTTCTCGGCCCGCTCGCTCGCCACGCCGACCACGATCCGGTCCGGGTGGAGCGTGTCCTGGACGGCGAAGCCCTCGCGCAGGAACTCGGGGTTCCAGGCCAGCTCGACGTCGCCGGGCGCCAGCTCGCGCAGCACCCGCGCCAGCCGCTCCGCGCTGCCGACCGGCACGGTCGACTTGCCGACGACCAGCGCCGACTCCGTCAGGTGCGGCGCCAGCGAGGCGAACGCGGCGTCCACGTAGCTCATGTCGCAGGCGTACTCGCCGTGCTTCTGCGGGGTGTTCACGCAGACGAAGTGGACGTCGCCGAAGGCTCCGACCTCCTCCCAGGAGGTGGTGAAGCGCAGCCGGCCGCTGGAGCCCTCGACCCCGGCGACGTGCCGGGCGAGCAGCTCCTCAAGCCCGGGCTCGTACATCGGCACCCGTCCGGCCGACAGCATCTCGATCTTCTCGGGCACGACGTCGAGCCCCAGCACCTCGAAGCCCAGCTCGGCCATGGCCGCGGCGTGCGTGGCGCCGAGGTAGCCGGTGCCGATCACGGTGATCTTGAGGGCCATCGGTACTCCTAAGACGTACTGCTGAGAACTGCTGCTGTGACGTACTGCCGGGATGCGCTGCGAGGGCAGCGGGGGCGCTGCGGGCCCGACGGTCGGAACGCGCCCGAGCATAGTCCGCGCCCCGGCCGTCGACCGAGCGCTCCCCGGGCGCGGTCTTGCGGCTGTCGCGCAGGTCACGTATGCCGGAGCGGGACAGCACGTCTAAAATTAGTTACTTAACGGTAATTAGCAGCTTGGGGAGTGAGTGACCGTGGCCGGATCGGCTGACTTCGACCTGTACCGCCCGTCCGAGGAGCACGACATGCTCCGTGAGACCGTCCGCTCCCTGGCCGAGGCGAAGATCGCTCCCTTCGCCGCCGAGGTCGACGAACAGGCCCGCTTCCCCCAGGAGGCGCTGGACGCCCTGGTCGCCAACGACCTGCACGCCGTCCACGTGCCCGAGACCTACGGCGGCGCGGGCGCCGACGCCCTCGCCACCGTGATCGTGATCGAGGAGGTCTCCCGGGTCTGCGTCTCCTCCTCCCTCATCCCGGCCGTGAACAAGCTCGGCTCGCTGCCGGTCATGCTCTCCGGCTCGGAGGAGCTGAAGGCCCGCTACCTGGCGCCGCTCGCCAAGGGCGACGCGATGTTCTCGTACTGTCTGTCCGAGCCGGACGCCGGCTCCGACGCGGCGGGCATGAAGACCCGCGCGGTGCGCGACGGCGACCACTGGGTGCTCAACGGCGTCAAGCGCTGGATCACCAACGCCGGCGTCTCCGAGTACTACACCGTGATGGCCGTCACCGACCCCGAGAAGCGCTCCAAGGGCATCTCCGCCTTCGTCGTCGAGAAGTCCGACGAGGGCGTCTCCTTCGGCGCCCCCGAGAAGAAGCTCGGCATCAAGGGCTCGCCGACCCGCGAGGTCTACCTGGACAACGTCCGCATCCCCGCGGACCGCATGATCGGCGCGGAGGGCACCGGCTTCGCCACCGCGATGAAGACCCTCGACCACACCCGCATCACCATCGCCGCCCAGGCCCTCGGCGTCGCGCAGGGCGCCCTCGACTACGCCAAGGGGTACGTTCAGGAGCGCAAGCAGTTCGGCAAGCCGATCGGCGACTTCCAGGGCGTCCAGTTCATGCTCGCCGACATGGCGATGAAGCTGGAGGCCGCACGTCAGCTGACGTACTCCGCCGCCGCCAAGTCCGAGCGGCTCGACTCCGACCTCACCTTCTTCGGTGCGGCGGCCAAGTGCTTCGCCTCCGACGTGGCCATGGAGGTCACCACGGACGCCGTGCAGCTCCTCGGCGGCTACGGCTACACCCGTGACTACCCGCTGGAGCGCATGATGCGCGACGCGAAGATCACCCAGATCTACGAGGGCACCAACCAGGTCCAGCGCATCGTCATGGCGCGCAACCTCCCGTAGTCACCCCCGAAGCGCACTGTGGAGCGGGCCCCGGCCGACCGGCCGGGGCCCGCTCGCGTGGTGACGGTTCCTCAGCGGCACCAGCTTCGAGAAACCCAAGTACTGGGACAACTGGGCGGGCGTCAACGTCCTCAAGCAGGTCGGCGACCTCGACGACGACGGTTACCTCGACGTGCTCCACCGCATGGACAACGGCTACATCTTCACGGACGCCCACCACCCCGACAACGACAATTGGATCAGCGGCGGTTGGGGTGGCTTCAAGAACCTTGAACGTCCCCGGTGACGTCACCGGCGACGGCAAGGACGACCTGGCCGCCAACGACACCGCCGGCAACTTCTACATGTGGCGCGGCGGCCGCAACGGCACCTTCGGCGCCCGCAACCTCATCGGCTCCGGCTGGGGCAAGTACACCACCATCGGCCGCGGTGACTGCAGCGGCGACAAGAAGCCCGACCTGCTCGCCCGCGGCGGCGTCGGCAACCTGTGGATGACCCCGGGGGCCGTCCCGCGTCCGGACCCCGGGCACGGATACTGGACGGGCCCCCGACGACGAAACGACCTGGACGCTGGCGTGACACTCACCAACCCGGCCACCCCGGACACGGCGGACCGCCCCCGCCAGGCCCACCCGGCCGACCGGCTGCGCGCCGCCGCCCCCGCCCTCCTCGCGTACGCCGCGATCCGCGCCCTCGGCCTGCTCGTCCTCGCCGGCTGGGCGCACCTGGCGGACCGCAGCGCCCGCCAGCTGCTGTCCCAGCGCTGGGACTCCCTCTGGTACGTGCGCGTCGTCGAGCACGGCTACGACTTCACCCTCACCGCCCCCGACGGCCGCGTCCTGTCGAACATGGCCTTCTTCCCGCTGCTGCCGTGGCTGGAGGAGGGCGTCTCGACGCTCACCCCGCTCGGCCCCGCTGACGCCGGCCTCGCCGTCAGCGCCGTCGCCTCCCTCGCCGCCGCCTGGGGCATCTTCCAGGTCGTCGAGCTGGTGTACGGGCGGCGCGCCGGGCTGTTCGCGGTCGCGCTGTACGCGGCGCTGCCCGTCGGCGTCGTCCAGTCCATGGCGTACAGCGAGTCCCTGTTCGTCGCCCTCGCCGCCTGGGCGCTGTACGCGACCCTGCGCGGCCACTGGATCGCCGCCGGGCTGCTCGCCTCCCTCGCCGGGCTGACCCGGCCCGTCGGGCTCGCGGTCGCCGCCGCGGTGTGGGTCGGTGCGCTGCTCGCCCTGCGCGCAGACAAGACACGTCCCCGGTGGCGGCCGGTGCTCGGGGCGCTGCTCGCTCCGCTCGGGGCGGCCGGCTACGTCCTGTGGGTGGGCGTCCGCACCGGCAGCCCCTTCTTCGGCTACCTCGACGTGCAGGGCGCCTGGGGCAACGGCTTCGACGGCGGTCTCGCCTTCGTCCGCTTCATCGGCGACCTGATCGCCAGCACACCGGCCGCGGGCCTCGCGCTCGCCGCGGGCGTCCTGGTGGTGCCCTGGCTGTACTGGCGGGGCGTGCGCCAGGGCCAGCCGGCGCCCCTCCTCACGTACTGCGGCATCGTCGTCGCGCTCGCCCTGTGCTCGTCGGGCTACTTCGGCTCCAAGCCGCGGCTGCTGATGCCGGCGTTCCCGCTGCTCCTGCCGGTCGCGCTGGCGCTGGCCCGCGCGAAGGCGCGGCTGGCGTGGACGGTGATCGCCGTGGCCGCGGCGGGTGCGGCGGTGTACGGGGCGTTCTGGCTGCACGGCTCGGGCCCGCCGTGACCCCGCAGGAGCGGCTCAGCGGCCCAGGGCGACGTCCATCAGGACGCGCGCGGCCTCCTTCGCCTGCCCCGCCGCCGCGGGCGAACCGCTGACGCCGGCGCCGGCCATCGCGCCGTCCGCGAGCAGCGCGAGCTGACCGGCGAGGGCCGGGGGAGCGCCCAGCTCGTCGACCAGGTCGGCGAAGTACCCGCGCACCGCCTGCTTGTGCTCCCGTACGACGGCGGTGACGCCCGCCGACACCCCGCCCAGCTCACCGTGGGCGTTCAGGAAGACGCACCCGCGGAAGCCGGGCTCGGCGAACCATTCGGCGAAGTGGTCGAAGACATCGAGCACGCGGTCGTACGGGGCCCGGGCACCGGCCCGCTCGGCGTGCGCGGCGACCTCCGCGAGGAACGCCTCGTCCCGGCGCCGCAACACCGCCTCGACCAGCGCCTCCTTCGAGGGGAAGAGCTGGTACAGCCGCTTGAGGGAGACGCCGGAAGCGGTCCGGATCGCGTCCATGCCCACGGCCTGGACACCGCGCTCGTTGAAGAGCGCCCGAGCCGCTTCCAGGGCCCGCAGCCGTGCCGTCTGAGCGTCCACGCCCGCACACCACCCCACAAAGGAGAACCGTCGTTCCCCCACCCTAACGGGGCGCGGGAACGACGGCTGGAGTCAGCGCCCGTCGACGTCCCTACTCGGTGACGGTGACCTTCTGGTCCTTCTGGATCTGCTCCACGAGGTCCTTCACCTTCGCCCGGTCCCAGACCAGGTTGCCCCCGCGGGTGCCGGAGATCGGCATGTTCATCGAGGTGCCGTCACCGCCCGTGACGCCCTTCATCGCGAAGAACATCTGCCCCAGGTCCCACAGCGACATGTCCTTGTCCACGATCACCGTGTCCAGGCCGGCGCCCATCGTCGGGTACAGCTTGAAGGGGTTCAGGATCGTGCCCGGCGTCGCGGTCTGGCTGGCCAGCGCCGCGAGGAACTTCTGCTGGTTCTTGGTGCGATCCAGGTCCGAGTTCTTCAAGGCGTACCGGGTCCGTACGAACGCCAGCGCCTGCTCGCCGTCGAGCGTCTGCTTGCCCGCCTCGAAGTCCGCGCCGGACTTCTTGTCCTTGAACGCCTCAGGGATGTCCATCTCGACGCCGCCGATCGCGTCCACGATGCTCGCGAAGCCGGCGAAGCCGATCTCGGCGTAGTGGTCGATCCGCAGGCCGGTGTTGTGCTCGACGGTGCGCACCAGCAGCTCGGGGCCGTCCTCCGAGTACGCGGCGTTCAGCTTGGTCCGACGGCCCTGGGCGGGGAAGAGCTTGCCGGAATCGGAGCCCTTGTACGACGGTATCTCCACGTCCGAGTCGCGCGGCAGGGACACCATCACCGGGCCGCTGGAGCAGTCGGCGAGGATCATCATCGAGTCCGTGCGCTTGCCGTCCGCGGAGCCCGTGCGCAGCCGCTTCTTCTCCTCGGCCGACATGCCCTCGCGGCTGTCGGAGCCGACGATCAGGTACGTGGTGCAGTCGCCCTCCTTCGGCCGCTCGATGACCTTCGAGAGGTCGACCTCGCGTCGGACCTTGGAGTCCGCCCAGAAGTACGTGCCGATGGTGACGGCGACGAAGGTGACGACCAGCACCAGCGCACCGATCTTTATCCGACGGCGCCAGTTCGGCGGCTGCCGGTACGGCGGGGGGCCCGGGGGCGGCCCGGGCGGCGCCGGCGGGTTGCCGTAGCCGTCGTGCCCCTGGCCCTGGCCGTAGCCCTGCTGGTTGGACGGCGTCCCGTAGACCTGGCCCGTGTTGTACCCGCTGTCGTACGGGGTGGGCGAGCCGTGGTCGTCGTACCCCTGCGACTGCTGGTGCGGGACCGGAGGCCGCTGCACATGGCGCATCACGCGTGCGCCTTCGGGTTCGGAACCCTGGCTGCCGCGTCCGTATCCATCGGGCCATTCGTTCATGCGACAAGTGTGCCGGCTCACAATCGCCCCGGGACAGGGCGGATGGGGATTCGGGGCGACCCCGTAGCGAACCTGATGCATTTGCGCTCCGCTCCGGGCTGGGAACGGGCGCGGGCGCCCGTGCGGGGTGCCGTTTACATGGCGTCTGCGCCCTGTTTATGCGTATGCGCGGGTCCGTCTGCGGGATGCCGTTCCGCGGCGTCTGCGGCCCGAATGTGCTTGTTCGCGCAGTTCCCCGCGCCCCTAAAACCCTCGTCCCGCAGGTAGGCGACGGGGGCAGTGAAACAGGGGCGCTGGGGGTCCCCCCATGCCCTCTGGGCATAGGGGGCGGAACTGCGCGAACAGCGATAGACGGGCCGCAGACGCGCGACGGCAGGTCAGGGGGTTTCTGAGGCGCAGGCCCGCATGGGCAAACGCGGGGAAGGTCACCAAGAGTGGGGGGCCCACGCCCGCTTAGGGTGGAGGACATGACAGACCAGGTCCAGCCATCGGAAACGTCGGCGATCCCGACGAAGCCGACCTCCGCCTCCCGCACCACCCTCAGCCACATCATGACCGGCAGCGACACCAACCTGCTCGGCACGGTGCACGGCGGTGTGATCATGAAGTTGGTGGACGACGCCGCGGGCGCGGTCGCCGGGCGTCACTCCGGCGGGCCCGCCGTCACCGCCTCCATGGACGAGATGGTCTTCCTGGAGCCGGTCCGCGTGGGCGATCTGGTCCATGTGAAGGCCCAGGTCAACTGGACCGGCCGGTCCTCGATGGAGGTCGGCGTGCGCGTCCTGGCCGAGCGGTGGAACGAGTCCACCCCGGCCCAGCAGGTCGGCTCCGCCTACCTCGTCTTCGCCGCGGTGGACGCGGACGGCCGCCCCCGGCCCGTACCGCAGGTCGCCCCGGAGAGCGAGCGCGACAAGCGGCGCTACCAGGAGGCGCAGATCCGCCGTACGCACCGGCTCGCCCGCCGCCAGGCGATCCGGGAGCTACGGGAGCGCCGCGCGGCCGAGGGCATCGACGACTGAAGCCCCCGGCCCCGGGCGGCCGTGCCCGTGCCTCACGGGCACACCACCTCGTCCCCGGTCACCGTGCCGAACTCGCCCTGGAAGGCGTTCTCCGCCCGTACCGGCACCACGCCCGCGTAGTCCTCGCCCGCGGTCACCCTCAGCGTCGGCCCCTGGCCCTTCACCGGCCGCATCTCGCAGCCCTTCAGCGCCGTCGACAGGCTCCGCGCCGAGCGGTCCCACCGCGGGTCGTACGAGATGAAGGTCTTCGGCACCGTGGTGTCGGTGTCGTTGCGGGGTGCCCGCGTGGTGGCGAAGCCCGTGCTGCGCAGGTCCGCGTCGACCCGCCGCCCCAGCCCCTCCGTGGCCGTGCCGTTGAGGACCTGGACGCGGATCTGCTGCGGGGAGACCTCGACGAGCTTCTTCTTCTGCGCCGACTTGGTGTGCGCGCCCGCCAGCGGACGGTCCTCGCGGATCATCCGGAACAGCCGCTCCGACTTCTCCGGGTCCCACTTCAGCGCCGAGCCCAGCCCCTGCACCTGGCCCATGGAGGTGACGGGCACGGAGGTGAACTCCGACGACGCCGCCGAGAAGCCGCGCATCGCCCGCCCGAGGGCCAGCATCTCGTCCGTGCCGAACTTCTCGTCCGCGCGCACCGAGCTGACCATGGTCGTCGCGACCTCCCGGAACCGCACCGGGTTCAGCAGCACCCCGCTGCTGGTCACCTGCTTGATCAGGGCCGCGACGAAGCGCTGCTGGCGCTGCATGCGCCCCAGGTCGGAGCCGCCGTCGACATGGCGGGAGCGCACGTACTGGAGCGCCTGGCCGCCGTTGAAGCGGTGCGAGCCGGCCGCCAGGTCCAGGCCGGTGTACTTGTCCTTCATGGGGCTGGTGGTGCACACCTCCACCCCGCCGACCGCGTCCACCGTCTTCATGAAGCTGGTGAAGTCGACCTCCAGGTAGTGGTCGATCTTCACCTTGGTCATCTGCTCGACGGTCCGCACGGTCAGCGCGGGGCCGCCCTCCGCGTACGCCGCGTTCAGCTTCACCGGGTGCGCCTCGTGCGGCCGGCCGCTGTTCTGGTCGGTGTGGGCGGGCAGCTCCGCGTAGCTGTCCCGGGGCAGGCTCACCACGCTCGCCCGGTCCCGGTCGCGGGAGAGGTGCACCAGCATCATCGTGTCGGTGCAGTTGCAGGGCGCACCGCCGAGGCGGTACTTCTCCTTCTCCTCCTTGGTGATCTTCTCGCGGCCGTCGGTGCCGACGACCAGGATGTTCATGCCGTGACCGCTGGCCGGGCGGTTTTTTATATCCCGGAACGGGTCGACCCGGGTGATGCCGCTGTCCAGCCCCGTCATCAGGGCGTGGCCGATCGCGCCCGCGCCCAGCACCGCCATGGAGAGCGCGGTCGCCGCCCGTAGAGCCCAGCGCGGTCGCCTCCTCCCCGGCGGCGCTGGGCGTCTGCTCCCGGTCCTGACCGGGGGGCCTGGGGGGCGCGGCCGGGGGCGGGGGGAGCGGGCCGGCGTGGGCACGAGGGGGACACCTCCGCGGGGTGCGGGCGAGGAACGGTTCCGAGCGCTGGTGCACACGGGTGACGAGGTCGGTCACGGGGGGAACGAGCGAGGAGCAATAGGGTGACGAAATGGTTACCGTGGGTGACGCGTTGCGACGGCGGGATTCCACCGGGTCCGAGGACCCGGGAGGTTCCCGGACGAGTGAGGGGAGATGCGGCTACAAGGGCGAATCCAGCACACCGTAGGCCCATACGATCGACGGTCGGTCGCACCGACCTGCCGCCGCGCGTCCGTGTCCCCCGTTCGCGGTAACGTGGCGAGCGATGAACGCCACGCCCCCCGTCTCCGTGATCATGCCGGTCCTCAACGAGGAGCGGCATCTGCGCGACGCGGTCCGCCACATCCTCGGCCAGGACTACGGCGGCGAGATGGAGGTGGTGATCGCGCTCGGCCCCTCCACCGACCGCACCGACGAGATCGCCGCCGAGCTGGTCCGCGAAGACCTCCGCGTCCGCACGGTGCCCAATCCGACCGGCCGCACCCCCGCCGCGCTGAACGCGGCGATCCGGGCGTCGAGCCACCCGATCGTGGTACGGGTCGACGGACACGGGATGCTCTCCGCGAACTACATCGCCACCGCGGTGCGCCTGCTGGCGGAGACCGGTGCGCAGAACGTCGGCGGCATCATGCACGCCGAGGGCGAGAACGACTGGGAGCGCGCCGTCGCCGCCGCCATGACGTCGAAGATCGGCGTGGGCAACGCGGCCTTCCACACCGGTGGCGTCGCCGGCCCCGCCGAAACGGTCTACCTGGGCGTGTTCCGCCGCGAGGCGCTGGAGCAGCAGGGCGGCTACAACGTGGAGTTCGTCCGCGCCCAGGACTGGGAGCTGAACTACCGCATCCGCGAGGCGGGCGGCGGGATCTGGTTCTCCCCGGAGCTGCGGGTGAGCTACCGCCCCCGGCCGTCGGTGCGGGCGCTGGCCAAGCAGTACAAGGACTACGGCCGCTGGCGGCACGTCGTCGCCCGCTACCACCGCGGCTCGATCAACCCGCGCTACCTGGCGCCCCCGGTCGCGCTGTGCGCGATCGCGGCGGGGCTGGTGGTGGGCGCGGTGCTGACCCCGTGGGGGCTGCTCGTCCCCGGCGGCTACCTGGCGGCGATCACGGCCGGCTCGGTGCCCGCGGGCAAGGGGCTGTCGCCGAAGGCCCGGGCGTGGATCCCGGTGGCGCTGGCGACCATGCACATGTCGTGGGGCTTCGGCTTCCTGACCAGCCCGCGCTCCCTGGCGGAGAAGGTCATCGCCAGCCGTCGCCCCGCGGTGACCGCGCCGACGGTGTCGTCGGGCAGCGCGTCCAGCTGACGCCGTTCACCCACGGAGAAGGGCCCCGGGCACGCGCCCGGGGCCCTTCTCCGTACGTCATGTTCCTACCAGGTGAAGCCGGGCTGGATCGGCATGCACGCGCCCTCGTCGTCACCGGCGAGCGGCTTCGCCGACTCGGGCGCCTTGCCGTCGCCCGTGGCCTTCGGCTTCGGCTGCGGGAAGGCGTCGCCCGTGCGCCAGTCCGCGCCGACGACCAGCGTGATGCCGCTGGTCCCGCTGCCCGGCGCGGCCTTCTTCACCGCGGTCAGCGGGATGCCCAGCGCCTTGGCGACCGCCTGGGCGTCGCCTTCGAGGTCGTTCGTCTCGTACCGGACGATCGTCTTCTGCCGCGGGTTCTTCACGGACGTCGCCACCGCCTGGGTGAAGCCCTTGGCGCCGAGGGCCGCGGTGATCTCGCCGGCCCGGCCGCGGGCGGCCGGCGCGCCGTCGCCGTCGGTGCCGTTCTGCACCCGGACCTGGATCTGGTCGGCGGGCGCGGCGGGGTCGCCCGACGTGGGCTCGGCCGGCGGGGTCGACGGCTTGGGCTTCGCCTTGCCGGTGGTGCCGCGGCCGTCGAGCGGCACGTCGTCGCGGACCATCTGGAACAGCTGCTCCGCGTCACCGGGCTTGGGCACGACCTTGCCCTGGAACCCGGGCCGGGTGGAGTACTCGTTGGGCATCGTCGTCATCGTGATGCGCTCCGTCGGCACGCTCTTGAGGGAGTTTCCGATGTCGAGCAGACCCTTGACGTCCTCGATGGTCTTGCTCACGGTGAGCGAATCAACGGCCGCGTTGGCCAGCTTCCGCAGCTTGTTCGGGTCGGTGAGCTTGGCGTTCTTCCGCAGCTCGCGCACCATCGAGTTCATGTACATGTGCTGGGCCCGGGCGCGGTACAGGTCGGTGCCGTCACCGAAGCCGTAGCGCGTCCGCAGCCACTGGAGCGCCTCCTCGCCCTTGATGGAGGTGGTGCCCTTCTTCAACTTCAGATGGGAGCCTTCGCCCTTGCTGTTGAGGGAGTGGACGTTCTCCTCGACGCAGACCGGGACGCCGCCTATCGCGTCGGCCATGGAGACCACGCCCGCGAAGTCGAGCATGATGAAGTGGTCGATGCGTATGCCGGTGAGCTTGTACCAGGTGGCCACCGTGCAGCCGGGGCCCCCGCGCCCCAGCGACTGGTTGGTCTGGGTGAAGGTGCTCGCCGGGTTGGTCTTGTCCTTCTTGGGGTCCCGGCACTCCGGGATGTCCAGCATCGTGTCGCGCGGCATGCTGATGACGGAGATGTTGCTGCGGTCGGCGGAGAGGTGCACCAGCATCTGCACGTCGGCGAGCGGGGCGTTGCCGTAGGTCTTCTTCGCGCCGCCGAGCCGCTGGTTCTCCTTGGAGTTCCGCGCGTCGGAGCCGATGAGCAGGATGTTCAGCGGCGTCTGACCGGCGGCGTTCGGCTTGTGGTCGGCCATGTCCTGGCCGAGGTTCAGCTCGTCCTTCTTGAGTTTTCCGTTGAGGTACTCGTAGTAGAGGTATCCGGCCCCGGCCGTGCCGAGTATGAGGAGCGAAAGCACGGAAGCGGTCCACCGGAGCGCGCGTATCTTGCCGCTCTTCACTTTTTTCCTGCTCTTTCTGGTCTTGCCGTCGGTCCTGCCTGAGCGCGCGCCTTCGGGCGCCCGTGAATGTGCCTGCGCGTGCCCGGACGCGGGGCCCTCGACCCCGCCCCGCGCGCCCTCCCGCGTACTGCTCCGTCCCACCCCATGCCCCCTGGTGTCACGCGCGCCGCGGGACCCGGAGCAACCGGGTCACTTGGCGCACAGTTGCTTGTCCGCTTCGACCTTCTGGATGCCCTCCGGGGCCTTGGTCTTGCCGCCGGGGAGGGGTACGCCGGGCTCGTCGAAGTCCTTGCCGAGGACGAGCTTCATCGGCTCGGTCCCCACGGAGTCCGCCGCCTTCGGCTTGAGCGCGGTGGCGGGCAGGCCCATCAGATCGGCGAGCGCACGCGCCTGGTCGGCCTGGTTGGGGCCGTACTCCAGGGTCGTGGTCGCCTGCTCGGGCGCGTTGGACTCGTTGCTCGACTTGTTCACCTGCTTGCCCTGGAGCCAGGTCAGGGTCTTCTGCGCGGAGCCCGTCGGGCCGCCGCCGTTGTAGACCGCGACCCTGACGTCGGACGCTTCGGCCCGCGGGCCGTCGAGCGGTCCCGGCGTCTTCTTCCTGCCCGCCTTCTCCTTCTGCTCCACCTCGGTCAGCGACACGTCGTTCCTGATCATCGCGAACAGCTGCCGGGCCTTCTCCTCCTTGAGCACGACGGCGGAGCGGTCGGCGTTGTCGTCCACCGGCACGGTCGCGAAGGTGATGTTCTTCGGGTTGACCTTCGACATCTCCATGCCGAGTTCCTGGAGCTTCTTGATGCTCCCTATGCCCTTGTCGACGGTGAGCGCCTTGGTGGCCGCGTTCGCCAGGTCCCACATCTTCGTGGGGCTGGTCAGGGTCTCGCTGGACTTCATCTCGCGGATCATCGAGCTGAGGAACTGCTGCTGGAGCTCGATCCGGCTGAGGTCGCTGCCGAAGCCCACGGACTTGCGGGTCCGCACGAAGGCCAGCGCCTCCTCGCCCTTGACCTTGTGCTTGCCGGCCGGGAGGTTGAGCTTGGAGTCCTTGTCGTTGATCGGCTTCGCGAGGCAGACCTCCACCCCGCCCACCGCCGTCGACAGCGTCTTGACGGCGTTGAAGTCCGCCATCATGAAGTGGTCGATCTCGATCCCGGTCAGCTCGGTGACCGTCTCCATGGTGCAGCCCGGATTGCGGCCGTCCACGCCCAGGCTCTCGTTGAACTTGGTGTTCCGCGTGCCGGGGATCGCCTGCCCCTCGGCCGTCTTGCAGTCGGGGATGTCCGTGAGCAGGTCACGGGGGATCGACAGCGCCGTCGCGTTCGACCGGTCCTTGGAGACGTGGAAGAGGATGGAGGTGTCCGCGTGCCCCTTGCTGTTGCGGTCGCCGTACGAGGTGTTCCCCGTGCCGGTCCGCTTGTCGGTGCCGAGCACCAGGATGTTGATGGCCTCGTCCTTCTTGAAGCCGCCGGTGCCCGCGTCGCCCACGTCGATGGTGTTGAGGTTGCCTTCGAGCCGCTGGTAGACGACGTACGCGCCGACGCCGCCGGCCGTCATCAGCAGCGCGAGGCTGCCGCCCGTCCACATCAGGACCTTCTTCTTGCGGGACGCGCCGGGCTTGCGCTTGCGGCGCCCCGCGGAGGGCGAATGCGCGCCGTCGTCCCCGCCGCGCGCCCGGCGCGAGCGCTGGCCGGGCACGGGTGCCTGGGCCTGGCCGCGTCCCGGGGCGTCGGTGCGGTGTCCTTCGGGCGCTCTGGAACCGGGAACGGTCGGCGCCCCTGCGGGATTCGCCGACGGCGACGACTGCGCTGGGGATTGGTCCAGTCGCAGTTCGTACGTGCCGGTCTGCGGGTTGAGCACCCACTGGTCGGCGGGGTCGATGTCGTCCGCCCGCCCGCGGCTATGCGCATCCACGGTATTCAGATTCCTCCGTCGGTGCCACGCGTTGCGCCTCCGCGAAGGGCGCACGGTCTCTCGTTCCAGCAGCGCACGACGCAAGCCGGGGTACCGGATCGCGTCACACTATCCGCCCGGTTCATTGCGGAGCGACGGGCGTGACACATTCCACGCCCCTTACAACCGGGCATTCCACCCAATCCGTGTGGTGCGACTCCATGCTTGGACATCGCTTTACTCACACGTCACGGTTTACTCACATACGTTCACCGCCGCATTCGTGCCGGAGTAGCTGGGACTGGTGCTTGCGCTCGGCCCCTCACTGGGGGACGAACCGGGCGCGCCCGAGGGGTTCGTGAGGGCCTGGGAGCGGTGGGATCCGGCCACGTCCGGACTCCGGGAGCCCGCCGCGTCGCGCTCCGTGCCGCCGGCCTTCGGGTCGCCGCTCTTCGTGCCGCCGGCCTTCGGGTCGTCGGTCTTCGTGCCGTCGGTCTCGGAGCCGGGCGGGCGCACGGTGATGGGCTGGTCCTCGCGCAGCTGCTGGAACAGCCGCGACGCCTCCGGCTCCACCAGTTCGTCCCGGTTCGCATTCGCCGACCACGGCTGCCGCGGCACGGTCAGGAACTGCACCCGCTCGGTCGGGATGCTGCGCAGCGAACGCGTCAGGTCGTACAGGTCCTTGAGCGAGGCCAGCCCCGGATCGGTCGTCAGCGACTTCGTCGCCGCGTCCAGCACCGGATACAGCTTCGCCGGGTTCAGCAGCACACCGTCGCTCTGCACCTTCTTCACCAGTGAGCCGAGGAACTGCTGCTGGCGGCTCATCCGCTCGGTGTCGCTGCCGTCCCCGATGGACTTGCGGGCGCGTACGTACCCGAGCGCCTGCTCGCCGTCGAGCGTCTGGCGCCCGGCCGGCAGCTCCAGGTGCGCGGCCGGGTCGTCCACCGGCTCCTTCAAGCAGACCTCGACGCCGTCGACCGCGTCGACCATCTCCTTGAAGCCGCTGAAGTCCACCACCATGTGGTGGTCGATCCGCACCCCGGTCATCTTCTCGACCGTGCGGATGGTGCAGGCGGCCCCGCCCCGCTCGAAGGCGGAGTTGAACTGCCCGAACCGCTCCTCGGACCGGCTCCCGTCCGGCGTGCGGCAGCTCGGGATCCTCACCATCAGGTCGCGCGGGATCGACACGGCCGTGGCGCTCTGCCGGTCGGCGGCCAGGTGCAGCAGGATCGCGGTGTCCGCGCGCTGGCTGCCGCCGTCGTCCCGCCCGTACTTGCTGTTCCCCTTGCCGCGGCGGGAGTCCGAACCGAGCAGCAGGAGGTTCTTGGCGTCCTGGGCGACCGGGACCGGCCGCTCCTTCTCGTACGTCTCCAACTCGGCCGCGGCCGCGGTGTCCGGGGTGATGTTCGCGTCGAGCTTCCGGTAGAACCACCACGTCGTCGCCGCGCCCGCGAGCAGCACGACCGAGACGCCGAGCGCGGTCCAACGGAGCCAGTGCCGTTTGCCCTTGGGGCCGTCGCCCGCGCCCGGCGGCGCCTCGCCCTCGGGGGTGAACTTGGGTTCGACGGGGAGGGCGGCGTGGTGCTCCTGGCCGTCCCGGTCGTCCGGGCCGGGCGGTGTGCCGGCACTGTCCGTCACTTCTGCGTCCATCCTTCACGGTGTCGGCGGTGCGCTGGACCGCCGATCGCAGGACTAGACGGCTGAACCTCGCGCTTGGTTGTGCCTGAAAACACGGGTATCGCCGATCATCCAACGGAGTTGGGGGTCGAGCCCGGGGGGCTCGACCCCATGTGCGCCATCTGGGGGTATTCCCGGCGCTTTGCCGTTGGATGTACGTGTACGGAGGCTACTGCGGAGCGCCGTCCACCACGGTGTGCGTCACCCGCTCGCTCTCGACCCGCTGACGCAGCCCGTCGGCGGACAGCCGGTCCAGGTGCCGGCAGAGCACCACGGACGCGCCGGCCGCCAGCGGCGCGTACAGCCCGGCGGCCAGCCCCGCCCAGGAGTCGTAACCCCGGTCCGTCAGCAGTCGAGCCCCCGCTTCGAGCCCCAGCTCGGCGGCGTCCGCCCGGGCCCGCTCGACCAGCTGTACGGCGCTGAGCCCGGCGCCGTCGACGAGCAGCGCGGGCGCCTGCGGATCGACGGGGACGAACGGGGCGAAGCGGTCGCCCTGGCCCGGGACCTCGACCGCGTAGTCCATGAAGCCGACCGGCGGCTGGGGGAAGCGCCCGCCCAGCGGACGCAGCGCCAGGGCCACCCGCTCGCCGGAGCAGGCCCGCGCCTCCTCCAGGGCGTCCGGGCCGCTCACCACCAGGTCCGCGTCCGCGGGGTCGCCGCCGACCTCCACCGTCACTCCGACCGAGGCGGCGGCGAGCAGCCAGACGGCGCTCTGCCAGTGCGCCGGCAGCAGCAGCGCGAGCCGGTCGCCGGGCTCGGCCGCGAGGTCGCCCTGGAGCAGATTCGCCGTCTTGGCCACCCAATTGGCGAAGGTTGCGACGGACAATTCCACGCGTTCACCGGTGGCGTCGTCGTAGAAAGTGATCAAGGGGCGCCCTGGGTCCGCTGAGAGGGCGGATCGCAGCAGGTCGGCGGGGGTGCGGTCGCTGGCGTTCACCTGCGCAAGGGTACGCGCGGCCCGGTCGCGCCGTCCCTCGTACCGGTGACGCGGTCCACCGGTCGGCCCGTTGCGAACCCGCGACGCGCGCGCCCTCCCGACGAGCGGGGACGGTGACGGGGCATCAGGATCTTCTCCATGCGTGGATTCCTGTCTTCCTCGACCGGTGTCGCGGCCTGCGCCGCGCTCGTACTCCCGCTCTCGCTGTCGGCGAGTGCGCTTGCTGCGCCGGCGCACTCCGACCGTCCGGCGCCGCCGGCGCACCCAGCGGAAGCCGGGCGCGCCGGCCTCCCGGAGGTCCCCGTCCCCGACGTGCCTGATGTTCCTGATGTTCCTGACGTCCCGGGCGTCACCCAGTCGCTCCCGATCCCGGCCGGCGCCGATTCGCCCACCAACCGCACCATCGCCCCAAAGGCCCGCGAACGGACCCTGCACCAGCGCGAGGTCCAGCCGTTCTCGCTGGTCGGCGTGGTGTGGGAGGACGCCGGCAGCGACCTCCACGGCACCGTCCAGGTCCGCACCCGCGCGACCGGCACCGGCGCGTGGTCCGGCTGGCAGGACCTGGAGACCCACACCGCCGACCACGGCGCCGACCCCGGCAGCGCGGAGGGCGCGTCCGGCCGGCTCCGGGGCGCCACCGCCCCGCTGTGGGTGGGCGCGTCCGACGGCGTGGAGGTGCGCGTACGTCCCGAGGACGCGGCGCACGCCGGGGAGCACGCCGGGGACGCCGACGCGGCGCCGTTGCCGCGCGGGCTCCGCCTGGAACTCGTCGACCCCGGCGAGACCCCACCCGCCGCCGACCCGGGCCCGGCCCCCGGACCCCGGGCGCTCGCCCCGGCCGCTGCCGACGAGGGCGGCGCCGGGCTGCGGGACGCCACGGCGAAGTACGTGGGCCCCCGCCCGTCGATCGTCACCCGCAAGAAGTGGGGCGCCGACGAGTCCCTGCGCGAAGGCGGCTACGCCTACACCTCGACCGTGAAGGCGGCCTTCGTCCACCACTCCTCCACCGGCAACAACTACACCTGCAAGCAGGCCCCTTCCGTGCTGCGCGGCATCTACCGCTACCACGTGGTGAGCAGCGGCTGGCGGGACTTCGGCTACAACTTCGCGATCGACAAGTGCGGCACCATCTACGAGGGCCGGGCGGGCGGCGTGACCAAGGCGGTCCTCGGGGCGCACACCCTCGGCTTCAACTCCAACACCATGGGCATCGCGGTCCTCGGCACCTTCACCGGCACGAACCCGCCGGCCGCGGTCCAGACCGCGATCTCCCGCCTGACCGCCTGGAAGCTCGGCCTCTTCGGCCGCAACCCCACGGGCAAGGTGACGCTGACGTCCGGGGGCAGCGGCAAGTACAAGAAGGGCAGAAAGGTCACCTTCGGCGTGATCGCCGGCCACCGCGACGGCGTCTCCACGGACTGCCCCGGCACGCGCCTGTACAACAAGCTGGGCACCATCCGCACGGCATCGGCGAAGTACCAGGGCCGCCCGTGAGATAGCGCGGGCCGGTGCGGGGCGCCTGCGGTGCGCAGGTTGCCTGTGGGTTGCGGGTCTGGGCCCTTCACCCGCGGGCTCTTGCGGGGTGCGGGTGCGGGGGCCCTCCGGGCTCACCTCCTCGCGGTCGGCGGCATGCAGGCCACTCGTAGCGGCGAGGTCGCCAGGCCGCCGATCCGCTGCGGGGGCGACCCTGCACGCCCCCACCAGGAGCACAGGCCAAAAGGACCGGAGCCAGCCCCGCGACGCACGGGTCGGGTGTCCTGGCTGGGGGCTACAGGAGGCCGATGTCCACCTTGGGCATCTTCGGCTTCCGGCGGGGCGGTATCCGGCCGCCGAGCAGGACGTAGCGTGCGGCGCGGTGGCGCTGGCCGGCGTAGGGCGCGAGCAGTTCGAGCATCGCGGCGTCGTCGGCGTCGCGGTCGCCCGCCAGCGCGTAGCCGACGATCCGCGGCAGGTGCAGATCGCCGAGGGTGAGCGCGTCCGGCGCGGCGTGGCTGCGCTGCACGGTCTCGGCGGAGGTCCACGGGCCGACGCCGGGCACCAACTCCAGCCGGGCCATCGCGGCCTCCGGCTCCATCGCCACGGCCTCCTCCAGACGCCGGGCGACGCGGGCCGCGCGCACGATCGTCGCCGCGCGCTTGTCGTCGACCCCGGCGCGGTGCCACTCCCAGGAGGGGATGAGCGCCCAGGCACGGGGCTCGGGCATCACGTACATCCCGGCTCCCGCCGCGGGACCGGGCGCGGGCTCCCCGTACTTGCGCACCAGCAGCCGCCAGGCGCGGTACGCCTCGTCCGTCGTCACCTTCTGCTCCAGGACCGACGGGATCAGGGACTCCATCACGAGTCCGGTGCGGGTCAGCCGCAGCCCGGGACGGCGGTGACGGGAGTGCGCGACCAGGCGGTGGCGCGGGGTGAAGGCGTCGGGCTCGTCGTCGGCGCCGAGCAGCCCGGGCAGCGCGTCGAGCAGCCACTCGGCGCCGTCCCCCCACGCCTCGGCGACCACGTCACCCGCGCCGCCGGGCCGTACGCAGAGGGTGCCCGGCCCGGTGGGGGTGCGGGCGGTGCGCCAGATGGAGCCGTCGGACGCGGTGCGGTACGCGGGGTCGGCGGGCCCGCGCCGCAGTACGCCCAGCACCAGGCCCAGGTCGACGGGCCACGGTGGAGTCCAACGACGCACGGCCCCGCCGGCGTGAGCGCTCTGCGCGGTCAGCCGTCGGGCGGTGGGAACTCGGGGTGCGAAGCGGCCAGACACGGGGTCCTCGGGAATGGATGGTCTCGTGCCTACGAGAGTAGGCGCCCTCACTGACAACCGACCCGCGTGCGCCATGGACCACGGGCGACCTGCGCACCGAGTACCTGGCTCGTGCGTCGCGGGGCTGGCTCCGGTCCTTTTGGCCTGTGCTCCTGGTGGGGGCGTGCAGGGTCGCCCCCGCAGCGGATCGGCGGCCTGGCGACCTCGCCGCTACGAGTGGCCTGCATGCCGCCGACCGCGAGGAGGTGAGCCCGGAGGGCCCCCGCACCCGCACCCCGCAAGAGCCCGCGGGTGAAGGGCCCAGACCCGCAACCCACAGGCAACCTGCGCACCGCAGGCGCCCCGCACCGATCTACCGCACGGTCACGAACTCCGCCGCGTCCCTCGGGCCCCGCGGCTTCGGGGGGCCCGCTGCGCGGCCCACCGCGACCGCGCCCATCGGGTCCCAGTCGGACGGCAGGGCCAGCACCTCGCGCACCACGTCGCGGCAGAACATCGTCGAGGAGACCCACGCCGAGCCGAGCCCCTCGCCGGCGAGGGCCACGAGGAAGTTCTGCACGCCGGCGCCCGTGGCGACCACGAACATCTCGCGCTCCGCGCCGTCGCGCCGCTCGTCGCCGTAGTGGTGCGAGCCGTCCATGACGAGGCACGGCACGACGAGGTACGGCGCCCGGCGCAGCACGTCGCCGCGGCGGATCCGCTTGGTGATGGACTCCTCGGACTTGCCGTCGCGCCGCAGGTCGGCGATCCAGGCGTCCCGCATGGCGTCCAGCAGCCGTACGCGCGACTGCGCGGACTCCAGCAGCACGAACCGCCAGGGCGTGGTGTGGTGCGGGGCGGGCGCGGTGACCGCGGCGGCGACCGCGCGCCGCACCGTGCCGGGGTCGACGGGCTCGTCGGTGAACTCGCGGACCGTGCGCCGCTGGGTCACCGCTTCCCGTACGGCCTCGGACGCACCGAGCCGGAACATGTCCTCCGCCGCGTCCCGCACCAGCGCGCGCGCCCCGTCGGCGTCGTCGTGGGCCACCACGTGCGCCAGCCCGCGGACCACGGCCACGGGCCGCCCCGTGGCCTTCCCCTTCACCAGGTCGCCGGCCGCGGCGAGTTCGTCCGCGGTCGCGGTGATGGTCGCGGCCAGTGCGTTGCCGTGCGGGTCGGTGCCGCCGCGCAGGTCGTCCAGGACGCGGACGCCCGCGGCGCCGATCGCGACGTCGGTCAGCCCGTTGCGCCAGGGGCGGCCGAAGGTGTCGGTGACGATCACGCCCACGTCGACGCCGAGCGCCTTCCGCAGGCCCGCGCGCACGGTGCGCGCGGACGCGTCGGAGTCCTCGGGCAGCAACAGCACGGTCCCGGCGGGGGTGTTGGAGGCGTCGACGCCGGCCGCGGCCATCACCAGGCCCTGGCGGTTCTCCACGATGCGCAGCTCGCCGCGGCGGGCCACGACCCGTACGGTCTCCGCGTCTATCGCGGCCTCCCGGTCCCGGGCGGCGATGACGCGTCCCTCCGCCTTGCTGACGACCTTGGAGGTGAGGAGCACGACGTCCCCGTCGGCCAGCCCGGGCTCCGCCGCGGCGATCAGTTCGGCGAGGTCGTCCCCGGGGTGCACCTCGGGCACCCCGTCGGGGGCCCACACCCGGTACGAGGCGGCGGGCCCGCTCATGCGCGCACCTCCGCCGCCAGCGCCAGCGCCTGCCGCGCCATCTCGGCCGTCGCGTCCTCGTCGGTCATCATCAGCGGCACCGCGCGGCAGCGGATCCCCGCGGCCTCGACGGTGGCGACGGCGTCCGCGTCGACGGTGTCGACGAGCCAGCCGTCCAGCAGCCCGGAGCCGTAGTGCGCGGCGACGGCCGCGGCGGTCGCCTCCACGCCGACGGCGGCGAGCACCTTGTCCGCCATGCCGCGCACCGGGGCGTTCCCCACGATGGGGGAGAGGCCGACGACGGGCACGCCCGCCTCGGCGATCGCCTCGCGCATCCCGGGCACGGCGAGGATCGTGCCCACGCTGACCACCGGATTCGACGGCGGGAAGAGGATCACGTCGGCCGCGGCGATCGCCTCCAGCACGCCCGGCGCGGGCTTCGCCTGCTCCGCGCCTACCGGCACGACGGCCTCCGCGGCCACGGACGCCCGCAGCTTGACCCAGTACTCCTGGAAGTGGACGACCTTGCGCTCGCCGTCGATCTCGACGGCGACGTGGGTCTCCACCCGGTCGTCCGACATCGGCAGCAGCCGCACGCCCGGGTTCCACCGGGTGCACAGCGCCTCCGTGACGGCGCTGAGCGGATAGCCCGCGGCGAGCATCTGCGTACGGACGATGTGGGTGGCGAAGTCCCGGTCGCCCAACCCGAACCACTCGGGGCCGACCCCGTACGCCGCCAGTTCCTCCTTCACACGGAAGCTCTCGTCGGTACGCCCCCAGCCCTGCTCTTCGTTGATGCCGCCGCCGAGGGTGTACATCACGGTGTCGAGGTCGGGGCAGACCTTGAGCCCGAACAGATGGATGTCGTCACCGGTGTTCCCGATCACGGTGACGTCCGCTTCGGGCGCGGCCCGCTGAAGACCGCGCAGGAAACGGGCGCCGCCGATGCCGCCGGCCAGAACCACAATTCGCATGCCCGCAGTTTCTCAGGCGGGCACCGCGTCCCGGGCGGCCGGTGCGCACCGGGCGGCGTGCATCGGCATCTCGGTCAGACCCGGGTGGTAGACGTGCAGGGAAACGGCGGGTTCGAACGCTTCGTTGACCACTTCGTGCACGTACCCCGGCGCGAACACCCGGTGCGCGCCCGGCGCCAGCCCCTGCGAGGCGTGCTCCGACCGCTCGGTGAGCCGCCCTTCGAGCACGGTCAGCACCCCGGACGACGGCCCGTGGTCGTGCAGCCCGGTGCCCTGGCCCGGCAGCCACGACAGCAGCCACACCTCGTACCCGGGCCCGGTGCGCAGCCGGTGGTACCAGCGGCTGGTGGCGTCGTACTCGACGAGGTGCGCCCACTGCCCCCGATCGGCGGCGAGCGCGCGCGAGAGCCCCACGAAGTCGGCCACGGTGGCCGGGTGCTCGCGCGGGGGCTGGAGGAGGTGCTGTACGGAGAGGATGTCGCCGGCGATCTGGAGGTCGCTGTCGCTGTTCATGGTGCGGTGGTTCCTCGGCTGGAAGCGTGCGTTTCGCATTCGGGGTGCGCCAGTGCGTGGCCGCGCCGGGAAAGGGCGGAGCAGCAAGAAGGGCGCAGGGGCGTGCGCGGAAGAACTGAAGAGGGCGTGCGTGCCGCGTCAGCGCTGACGACAACAGCGACAGCGAGCCTGCACAGCGCTGCGGAACCCACGGACAGGGGTCGCGAAAGGCGCGGAGGCTGCTGATGACATGCCACCAAAGGTGGCGGCTGCCCCTCATTCGTGTCAACTCCGCGCCCCCTTTGGCGGCAATCTTTCACCTCATCCGGTTACGGAGCGCGAAGAAAGGTTTATGCAGTGCCACCGTCAGGGACATCGCGCTGCGATCGCGTGACCGCCTCGGGCCGCTCCGTGACCCGACTGTGATCCGGATCGCTTCGCGCACCCGTCTGCAACAAGATCGAACTGACGGGCGTCTTCCTCGGTGAGAAGGGAGGATGCGGACAGGTCAGGGGCGGTTGGCGGTAAGTGTCAGATTTTTGCTGATTTGAACACTTTCCGTATACCCTTGGTTCCGCAGAGTGAATACGGGGCCCAATAGCAGATCTCCGCTTGACTGCCCCGGAGCCACACACTTGTAATTTCACTCGTGTCGTTCGGCCGAATCGATCACGGCAACATCACGGGGACGCCAAGACAGACGAGGGGCGCACATGACCGAGCTGTTCGAACAACTGCTGGTCGAGGACGCGGATGACGAAATCGGCTGGCAGGAGCGCGCATTGTGCGCCCAGACCGATCCCGAGTCCTTCTTCCCCGAGAAAGGCGGCTCCACGCGGGAGGCCAAAAAGGTGTGCCTCGCCTGTGAAGTCCGCTCGGAATGCCTTGAGTACGCCCTGGCGAATGACGAGCGATTCGGCATCTGGGGCGGGCTCTCGGAGCGTGAGCGCCGCCGGCTGAAGAAGGCGGCGGTCTGATACCCGCCACCGGCCGCCGACACGACCACGACCCGCCACACCCCCGGCCCGCGCCGGGGGTGTTCCGTTGCCCCGTCAGACGGACGACCTCCCCGCCGTGTTGACGGCCCGTACGCCACGCGCACCCGGCCGCCCGGCCCCCGTGCCCGTACGCCGCTGACCCGCGCCTTCGGCCCGTACGTCGCGGCAGCCCGCGCACCGCGCAACCGGCCTGTACGTCGGGATGGCCCGGGCCTTCGGTCTGTCTGCTGGGAGGGGGCGTGCAGGGTCGCCCCCGCAGCGGATCGGCGGCCGAGCGACCTTGCCGGCGCGTGTGACCCGGATGCCGCCGACCGCGAGGAGGTGAGCCCGGAGGGCCCCCGGTGCCCGCACGCCACGAGAGCCCGCGCACCGAGCGACCGTACCCGCGCACCAAGCACCCGAACCCGCACCCGCGGGCACCCCGCGACCCCGGGACCCGTACGCAACGGGCAACCCGAGCGTCAAGCGCCCGCGCCCCGCGCAGCGCGCGCCGCAAGCAACCCGCACCCCCCACCCCGCCCCACACCTCCCGCACCGTCACACAACCCGCACCACACCCCTCCCGCCTACCGATATCGTGTGGCCCCGTCCCAGACGCTGAAGCGCCCCTCCCGGGCGATCCCTGGCCGGAGGGCCCCAACCCGATGTCCGCCACCACCGCCGCGTTCACGACCTCCCACCCGCAGGAATTCCCCCGGCACGTCGTCACCGCCGTCGTCGTCTCCCACGACGGCGCACGCTGGCTCCCGCACACCCTCACCGGCCTCCTCGCGCAGGCCCGCCCGGTGCAGAACGTCATCGCCGCCGACACCGGCAGCGCCGACGAGTCCGCCACGCTGCTCGCCGAAGCGCTCGGCGCGGAACGCGTCCTGCACCTCGCGCGCCGCACCGGCTTCGGCGCCGCCGTCGAGGAGGCCGCCCGCACCGCCGCCGTCCTCACCCCCGACGACCTGCCGTATCTGAAGCGGCCCAGCGGGTGGGACCCGGTCACCCGGACCTGGCAGGACGAGGCGTACGACATGCCGGAGTTGCCGTACGGCGAACCGGTGCAGTGGCTGTGGCTGCTCCACGACGACAGCGCCCCCGAACCCGCGGCCCTCGCCGAACTGCTGCGCGTCGTCGACGCCGACGACCACACGGTGATCGTCGGCCCCAAGCTCCGCGGCTGGTACGACCGCAAGCAACTCCTCGAAACGGGCGTCTCGATCGCCAACAGCGGCCGCCGCTGGACCGGCCTGGACCGCCGCGAGCAGGACCAGGGCCAGCACGACCAGGTCAGGCCGGTGCTCTCGGTCTCCTCGGCCGGCATGCTCGTGCGCCGGGACGTCTTCCGGGAACTCGGCGGCTTCGACCGCCGACTGCCCCTGATGCGCGACGACGTCGACCTGTGCTGGCGCGCGCACGCCGCCGGCCACCGCGTCCTCGTGGCGCCCGAAGCGGTCCTGCACCACGCCGAGGCCGCGGCCCGCGAGCGCCGCACCGTGGACTGCGCGGGCCGCACCTCCGCCAGCCCGCACCGCGTCGACAAGGCGGGCGCCGTGTACGCCCTGCTCACCAACGCCCGTGCCGCGCTGCTCCCGTTCGTCCTGCTGCGCATCCTGCTCGGCACCCTGCTGCGCGCCCTCGCCTACCTCGTCGGCAAGGCCCCGCGGCACGCCGTCGACGAGATCACCGGCCTGAGCGGCGCCCTGCTGCGCCCCGGGCGCATCATCGCCGGCCGCGCCCGCCGCAAGAAGGCCCGCCGCGTCGACACCCGCGAACTGCGCCCGCTCTTCCCGCCCGCCTGGGCCACCGTCCGCGTCACCTTCGAGCGCGCCGCCGGCTACTTCGGCGGTGGCCGGGGCAGCGGTGGCACCGGCTCCCGCTCCCGCCAGAGCGCCGGCGGCGGCGCCGTCGAGTCCGGCCCCGGCGGCGAAGACGCGGACTATCTGGAGGTCGAACAGTTCGCCCGGCTGAGGAAGCTCGCCCGCCGCCCCGCGCCCGCGCTCTTCGCCGTCCTGCTCCTGGTCTCCCTCGTCGCCTGCCGTGCACTGTTCTCCTCCGGCGCCCTCGCCGGCGGCGCCCTGCTGCCCGCGCCCGGCGACGTGTCCGAGCTGTGGGGCAGGTACGCCGACCAGTGGCACCCGCTCGGCACCGGAGGCACTCAGACCGCCCCGCCGTACCTCGGCGTCCTCGCCGGGATCGCCGCGGTCTTCCTCGGCTCCACCGGCCTCGCGCTCACCGTGCTGCTGGTGTGCTCCGTGCCGCTCGCCGGACTCAGCGCGTACGTCGCCTCCCGCCCCCTCGTGACGTCCCGGCTGCTGCGCGCCTGGGGCAGCGTCACCTACGCCTTCCTGCCGGCCGTGACGGGCGCCCTCGCCGCCGGCCGCCTCGGCACCGCCGTCCTCGCCGTGCTGCTGCCGCTGATCGCGCGCGCCGCGGTCGCCGCGCACGGCTTCACGACCGGCGGCCCGACCAGGGGCAGTTGGCGCGCCGTGTGGACGTACGCCCTGCTGCTCACCCTCGCCACCGCGTTCACGCCCGTCGTCTGGCTGTTCGCCCTCGTCCTCGGCGTCGGCGGGCTCGTGGTGCGCCGTGCCGACCCCGTCGCGGCCGGGCTGCGCTTCCTCGCCGTCCTCGCCACCCCGCTGGTCGTCCTCGCGCCCTGGTCGCTGACGCTGCTGACATCACCGTCCCGCTTCTTCGACGAGGCCGGGCTCGACATCGGCGGAGGCCGCGCCTCCGGCTTCGACCTGCTGACCTTCAGCCCCGGCGGCCCGAAGGCCGCCGGCACGGTCCTGCTGCTCGGCGTCATCGCCGCCGCGCTCGCCGCCCTGCTGCGCGACGAGCGCCGACTCGCCATCCGCACGGCCTGGGCGACCGCCCTGACCGGCTTCGTCTTCGCCGCCGTCACGAACGCCGGGTCCGACGGCGGCTCGTGGGCCGGCCCCGCGACCCTCGTGTACGCCCTCGCGCTGATCGCCGCCGCCCTCCTCGGCGCCGAACTGGGCCGCACCCGCGTCTCCACCCGCGACTTCGGCTGGCGCCAGCCCGTCGCCGTCCTCGTCGCCGGCGTCGCCGCCCTCGCCCCCGCGCACCTCGCCATCGGCTGGATGCTCAGCGGCGCCGCCGGCCCGCTGGAGCGGCGCGACCCGGTCCAGGTGCCCGCGTTCGTCGCCGAGGAGAGCATCACCCGGGACCAGCCGCGCACCCTCGTCATCGGCGGCACCAGCGCCGCCCGCGTCCCGTACGCCCTCGTCCGCGGCTCCGGCGCCCGCCTCGGGGACGCCGAACTCGCCGCCGCCGCGGACCGCGACCCCGGGCTCGACCGGGTCGTCTCCCGACTCGTCGCCGGCTCCGGCGCCGACCAGACCGCCGAGCTGAGCGGCTTCGCGATTCGTTACGTCCTCGTCCGCGACGGCGCGCCCCGGCAGACCGCCCGCGTCCTCGACGCGACCCCCGGACTCAGCCGGCTGAGCCAACTCGACGGCAGCGCCCTGTGGCAGGTGGACCGCCAGGTGGCCCGGGTGACGATCGTCAGCGGCAAGGACGACCCGCTGCCCGTCGGATCCGGCCCGGTCACGGCCAGCACCACCGTCCCGGACGGGGCGAACGGCCGCGTCCTGCGCGTCGCCGACCGCGCCGACGACGGCTGGCGCGCCACCCTGAACGGCCGCACCCTGCCGAAGAAGACCGTCGACGGCTGGGCCCAGGGCTTCGAACTCCCCGCCGAGGGCGGCCGGCTGGAACTCTCCTACGACCAGGGCGCCCCGCACACCGTCTGGCTCTGGACCCAGGGCTTCCTTGTGCTGGTCCTCGTGGTGCTGACGCTGCCCGGCAGGCGCGGCGAGAAGGACGACGACCTGCCGGAGACGACGGACGCCGCCCCCTTCGCCGGCGCCCGCACCGGCGGCGTACCGACCCAACCCGGCCCCGCCGACGCGCCCGAGGCCACCGGAACGACCGGGGGTCGCAGGTCGCACCGGCGCGAACGCCCGCGACCCCAGCCCACCCCGGCACCCCCCGGCCACCTCCCGCACCAGCCGTCGTACGAGGACCCGGCCCCCGCCTACGGCGAGCGCCCCGCGCCGTACGACCCGCCCCCGTCGTACGAGCAGCCGTACGACCCGACCCCGCGCAGCTCCTACGACCACCGCACCACCGACGTCACCCGAGGCGAGTCCGAGTGAAGCCCACGACCACCTCCCTGCTCGCCGCCGTGGCCGCGCTCGGCGCCGTCACCGCGCTCGCCGCCGTCACCGCCCCGGGCACCCCCGTGACCACAGTGGAGACCAAGCTCACCCCCCGTCTCCCGGTCGAGCGGTCGAACCTGCTGTGCCCCGCGCCCAGCAACGCCGAGGTCGCCGAGACCACGTACACCTCCTTCACGCCGAAGCCCAGCGGCCCGCCGCACTCGACGCAAGCCGCCAAGGGCACCGCGGAGCTGCGCCCGGGCACCGTCCAACTGGTCGCCACCGCAACCGAAACCACCAAGAAGCCCGACGGCGGCACCGGCAAGCCGGTGCTCTCGCTCACCGCCCCCGGCAAGCCCGCCGCGGCGACCGTCAACGGCAGCGACGCCCCCGCCCTCGTCGGCCAGGCCGACGGCCACCTCGCCCCCGGCTGGACGGCGCAAGCGACCACCGCGGTCACCGCCGGCGACGCCCGCGGCCTGCTCGGCACGGCCTGCACCGGCCCCGACACCGAAGCGTGGTTCCCCGGCGCCTCCACCGCCGAGGGCCGCCGCGACTACGTCCACCTCACCAACCCCGACGACACCCACTCCGTCGTCGACATCGAGCTGTACGGCAAGGACGGCCAGCTCAAGACCACCCTCACCGACGGCCTCTCCGTCCCCGCCCGCGGCAGCGCGCCCGTCCTGCTCTCCACCCTGACGACCGAGGCGCTGCCGGACCTGACCGTCCGCGTCACGACCCGCTCCGGCCGGGTCGGCGCCGTCGTGCGCACCGCCGAGGACGCCGTCGGCAGCGACTGGCTCGCCGCCTCCGCCGACCCCTCCGCCACCGCCGTCCTGCCCGGCATCCCCGCCGACGCCACCTCGGTGCGCCTGGTCCTCTTCGCCCCCGGCGAGGCCGACGCCGAACTCAAGGTCCAACTCGCCGCCCCCGGCGGCAGTCTCGTCCCCGCCGGCCACGAGACCGTACGGGTCAAGTCGGGCATGACGACCACCGTGGACCTGGCGGACGTCACCAAGGGCGAACCGGGCTCCCTGCTCCTCACCCCCGCCCACAAGGACCTCGCCACCCCCGTCGTCGCCGCCCTGCGGGTGGTCCGCGGCACCAAGGCCGCGCAGGAAGTCGCCTTCATCCCCGCCGCGGAGCCCGTCGGCGACCGCGCCAGCGTCGCCGACAACCGCGCCCAGGGCACCACCCTCGCGCTGACCGCACCCACCGCGACCGGCAAGGTCAGGGTCACCGCTTCGACGGGCACCGGGGGCGGCGAACCGACCGTCGCCACCTACACCGTGAAGGCCGGCACCACGCTCTCGTTCGCCCCGCCCGCGCCGGCAGGGCTGACCGGCTCGTACGGCCTGACCGTCGAGACGGTCTCCGGCGGCCCGGTCCACGCGGCACGCACGCTCGCGCTGCCGCGCGGCGGCGTGCAGATGTTCACGGTCCAGACGCTGAGGGACGACCGGAGCACGGTCGCGGTGCCCGAAGTGGAACGGGACCTGTCAGTACTGGACGACTGAGAGCCCGTCGGGGCAGTCAGCGGTCCTGGGAGTCGGGCGAACGCAGCACCCTCAGGTGCCCGCGGCGCGCGACCTCCATCGGATCCGCCGTGCGCCGCCCGCCCTGCCCTTCGGCGACGACGCGCCCCTGCGCGGGGCGGGCCGCTTCCCGTACGGCGTTGGCGAGCGCTTCGAGGTCGTCACCGCTGGGCCTGGTCGGCGCCGACCCGTCCGTCAGCCGTACGACCTCCCAGCCGCGCGGCGCGGTCAGCCGCTCGCTGTGCTCGGCGCACAGGTCGTAGCAGTGGGGCTCCGCATAGGTGGCGAGCGGGCCGAGGACCGCGGTCGAATCGGCATAGACGTACGTCAATGTCGCCACGGCAGGACGGCCGCACGCGGTGCGCGAACATCGACGTACAGGGCTCACGACGTTGGACGGTACCGCACTCTTGAACGGGCTGCGACGACTCTCCACCAGGTCACCCCACCGTGTCGTCGTGCGGACGGGGTTTCGTACGGGTCCGGGAGGGCCGTACTGACCTGCGATGAAGGGCTCGACGCAAGGGACGTGACGGTTGGTGAACCGGTCATGACGTGACGTGAATCAGGTCAGTCGCGCAGCGCCCGACGATCGCCGGACGACACACAAGCGTCGTGAAGCGCCGCCGGAACGGTCAATTGACGACACGGCGTCGTGCGGAACGCAGTCGGAGGCAGGTCGGGGGGCGAGTTCGGCCGCCAGGCCGGCCCGGTGCGGCTCGCATGGTGGCGGATGCGGCTGCCGCACCCCGCGGAGAGCTACCCTGCGTGAGTGATGGACAGCTCCGTACCGCCGGGCCCCGGCGAGCGTCCGGCAGGGGAGCCGGCGCGGACCGAGCCCGGCACGTCGCCGGGCGGCGGTACGCCCCCGACCCAGGGCCCCGGCCCGGGAACCACCGAGCCGCGTCCACGGCGCAGGGACCGCCACGGCCGCGGGATGCGCGGCCCGATCGCCCCGCCCCAGGTCCCGCTCGCGCTCAGCCGGGCCGAGACCTTCCGCGACCTGGTGCGCGACTCCGTGGAACGCCTGGAACGCCGCCTTCCGCAACTGGCCGACGTGGACTTCCTCGTACTGGACGTGCCGGGCGTGCCCGAGGAGACCGTGCCGCTCGGCGACGCGGTCCCCGCCGAGCGCGGCCGGCCCGCGCGGATCGTCATCTACCGGCGCCCCGTGGAGATCCGCACCAAGAACCGCGACGAGCGGGCGCTGCTGGTCCACGAGGTCGTCGTGGAGCAAGTGGCGGAACTTCTCGGCCTCGCGCCCGAATCGGTGGACCCGCGCTACGGCCAGGACTGACGTACCCGGATAATTTGGCGCGACCACACTGACTTGGACCACACAGACTTGAGGGAAGGCTGCCCCGTGGCTGCTGCTGATCTGTCTCAGCTCGTGAAGGCGTACGACGTCCGCGGCGTCGTGCCGGACCAGTGGGACGAGGAGCTCGCCGAGCTCTTCGGCGCGGCGTTCGTCCGGGTGACGGGCGCCGACGCGATCGTCGTCGGGCACGACATGCGGCCGTCGTCGCCGGGGCTCTCGGGCGCGTTCGCGCGCGGCGCGGCGGCCCGCGGCGCGGACGTCACCCTGATCGGGCTGTGCTCCACCGACCAGTTGTACTTCGCCTCCGGCCACCTCGGCCTGCCCGGCGCGATGTTCACCGCGTCCCACAACCCCGCGCAGTACAACGGCATCAAGATGTGCCGCGCGGGTGCCGCGCCCGTGGGCCAGGACACCGGCCTCACCGACATCCGGGAACTCGTCGAGACCTGGTCCGTCGATGGCGCGCCCGAACCGGCCGCCACCCGGGGCGCGATCACCGAGCGCGACACCCTCTCCGAGTACGCGGCGCACCTGTTGTCGCTGGTCGACCTCGCCGACATGCGCCCGCTGAAGGTCGTCGTCGACGCGGGCAACGGCATGGGCGGCCACACCGTCCCGACGGTCTTCGAGTCGCTGCCGATCACCCTCGTACCGATGTACTTCGAACTCGACGGCACCTTCCCCAACCACGAGGCCAACCCCCTGGACCCGGCGAACGTCGTGGACCTCCAGGAGCGCGTACGGGCCGAGGGCGCGGACATCGGCCTCGCCTTCGACGGCGACGCGGACCGCTGCTTCGTGGTGGACGAGCGGGGCGAGGGCGTGTCCCCGTCCGCGATCACCGCGCTGGTCGCGGCGCGCGAACTCGGCAAGCACCCCGGCGGCACCGTGATCCACAACCTGATCACGTCGTGGTCCGTCCCCGAGGTCGTCCGCGAGCACGGCGGGACCCCCGTGCGCACCCGCGTCGGCCACTCCTTCATCAAGCAGGAGATGGCCAGCACCGGCGCGATCTTCGGCGGCGAGCACTCCGCGCACTACTACTTCCGCGACTTCTGGAACGCGGACACCGGCATGCTCGCGGCCCTCCACGTCCTCGCGGCCCTCGGCGGCCAGCCGGGCCCGCTGTCGGAACTCGTCGCCCAGTACGACCGCTACCGGGGCTCCGGCGAGATCAACTCGACGGTCGCCGACCAGACGGCGACGACGGAGAAGGTCCGTGCGTCCTTCGAGTCCCGCCCCGACACGACGATCGACACCCTGGACGGCCTCACCGTGACCACCCCCACCTGGTGGTTCAACCTCCGCCCCTCCAACACCGAACCCCTCCTCCGCCTCAACGTCGAAGCCAAGACCCCCGAAGACCTCGCACGCGTCCGCGACGAGGTCCTGGCTCTCGTACGGGGTTAGGCGCCGAGGGGCAGGGGCGCGGTCGCAGGGGCGGAGCTACGCGACAAGCGCCCCACCGCCCCGCAGCGGCCAGCGCTCCCGCAGGGCAGTGGCGGATGTGCAAAAAGGAAGCGCGGGGAACTGCGCGAGTCACACCCACCCCCGCACAACCCACCCGCCCCGCCCACCCCAGAGCGCGCCGCCCTCCACCCCTCAGCGGTACGCTGACGTCGCCCGGGCCGGGCAGCAGGCCGAACCAGGCAGGCCGCCCGGCCCACCCCGCGGCCACCCGGCCCCGGGCACCCCCACCGCCCACCCCGAAGGGACGCGCACCATGGCGCTCGAAGCCGGACTCCTCGACATCCTCGCCTGCCCGGCCTGCCACAGCGCCCTGCGCGAGGAGGAGACCCCGCAGGCCCAGGACGCCGCCGGTTCCGAGCTGGTCTGCACCGGTGCGGACTGCGGCCTGGCGTACCCCGTCCGCGACGGCATCGCCGTACTCCTCGTCGACGAGGCCCGCCGCCCGGCCTGACGCCAGGCGCACCGGGCGTACGACGCCCACCAGGCGCACGGGCCGCACCCACCCCGGCCCACCCCTCCGGCACACCCCACCCGCCGCCCGCGACCGACAACCGAACCGGCGATCGGAGGCCACGCCCCCATGCTCGACGAGTCACTTCTCGACGACCCGGAAGCCCTCGCCCGTGCCGACCGCAGAGGACTGCTGAGGGGCGCCGCCGAGGCGGGCGCCCGGGTGCGGACCGCCGCCCGGCACGCCGCCGAAGCCGGCATCGCCGAGCTTTCCCCCGAGGGTCGCCCCCGCGCCGTCCTCGTCGCCGGCTCCGGCACCGCCGCCAACGGCGCCGCCGACCTCGTCGGCGCACTCGCCGGCGCCGGCGCCCCGGTGATCCGCCTGCACCCCACCGGCGTCGCCCCCGCCCCCGGCGCCCTGCGCTGGGCCCTCCCCGGCTGGGCGGGCTCCCTCGACCTCCTCCTGGTCGTCACCACGGACGGCACCGAGCCCGGCCTCGAACTCCTCGCCGAGCAGGCGTACCGCCGCGGCTGCACCGTCGTCGCCGTCGCCCCCCGCCGCTCCCCGGTCTCCGAGGGCGTGGACGGCCGGCACGGCCTCGTCGTCCCGATGGCCACGGCGCCGTACGAGCTGTACGAGGAGTCCCAGGCCGCCGGCGGCCCCGGCGCCCTGTGGGCCCTGTTCACCCCGCTCCTCGCGCTCCTCGACCGCGTCGGCCTCCTCGAAGCGTCCCCCGAGGCGCTCGCGGGCGTCGCCGACCGCCTCGACCGCGCCGCCGAACGCTGCGGCCCCGCGATCGCGACGTACAGCAACCCCGCCAAGACGCTCGCCGCCGAACTCTCCGACAGCCTCCCGCTGATCTGGACCGAAGGCCCCGGCGCGGCCCCGACGGGCCGCCGCTTCGCCGCCGTGCTCGCCGAACTCGCCGGCCGCCCCGCGCTCGCCGCCGAACTGCCCGAGGCCCTGCCCGCGCACGGCGTGCTCCTCGTCGGCGACCTCGCCGCCGGGGCCGACCCGGACGACTTCTTCCGCGACCGCGTCGAGGAGCAGCAGGCGCTGCGCGCCCGCGTGGTCCTGCTGCGCGACCGGCCGGCGGGCGGCCTGACCGCCGCCCCCGCCGCCCGCGAACTCGCCCTCGGCCACGACACCCCGATCAGCGAGCTGGAGCCGGAGGAGGGCACCGACCTGGAGTCGCTCGCGGAGCTGCTCGCGGTGACGGACTTCGCGGCCGTGTACCTCGCGCTCGCGACCCCCGCGACGCCCTCCTGACCCGCGCAGCCACACGTATCCACAGCACAGCACTGCACTGCACACCGCGCCGCCGCACACCGCGCAGGCACCGCTCCACCGACCCCGCATCACCGAGCCCCGAGCCACAGCCGAAAGAAGTCGCACGCCGATGGACCGCCTCACCAACCCCATCCGCCCGTACGCCTGGGGCTCCACCACTGCCATCCCCGCGCTGCTCGGCGTCGCTCCCACCGGTGAACCCCAGGCCGAGCTGTGGCTGGGCGCCCACCCCGGCGCCCCCTCCCACCTGGACCGCGGCCCGCTCGACGCGGTCATCGCCGCCGACCCCGTACGGGAACTCGGCGGCCGGGTCGTCGGCGCGTACGGCCCCCACCTCCCCTTCCTCCTCAAGCTGCTCGCCGCCGGCGCACCGCTCTCCCTCCAGGTCCACCCCGACCTCGCCCGGGCCAGGGAGGGGTACGCCGCCGAGGAGCGCGCCGGCATCCCCGTCGACGCCCCCCACCGCAACTACAAGGACGCCAACCACAAGCCGGAACTGATCTGCGCGCTCACCCCCTTCGACGGGCTGTGCGGCTTCCGCACCCCCGCCGCGAGCGCCGACCTCATCGCCGGGCTCGGCGTCGACTCGCTCAAGCCGTACGTCGACGTCCTGCACGCCCACCCCGAGGACGCCGCCCTGCGCGAGGTCCTCACCGCCGTCCTGACGGCCGAGCGCGAAGCCGTGGCGGACACCGTCGCGGAGGCCGCTGCCGCCGCCACCCGCCTCGGCGGCCCGTACGCCCCGTACGCGCAGCTCGCCCACCACTTCCCGGGCGACCCCGGCGTGATCGCCGCGATGCTGCTCAACCACGTGCGGCTCCAGCCCGGCGAGGCCCTCTACCTGGGCGCCGGCGTCCCCCACGCGTACCTCGACGGCCTCGGCGTCGAGATCATGGCCAACTCCGACAACGTCCTGCGCTGCGGGCTCACCCCCAAGCACGTGGACGTGCCCGAGCTGCTGGAGGTCGTCCGCTTCGAGGCCACCGACCCGGCCGTCCTGCGCCCGGAGGCGTCCCCGACCGGCGAGGAGGTGTACGACACGCCGGCGCCCGAGTTCCGGCTGTCGCGCCACCTCGTCGCCGCCGACGCGGCCCCGTGCGACGTCACCGTCGACGCGCCGCAGATCCTGCTCTGCACCGCGGGCCGCGTCACCGTGGGCGAACTGACGCTCGCGCAGGGCGAATCGGTGTTCGTGCCGGCGGGCGACATGGTGGAAATCTCCGGCGCGAGCGGAGACTCGGGGACCCTCTTCCGCGCCACGGTCGCCATCTGACCGGAAAACCCCCGTTTCAACTGCCAGACTGGCGCCCCGACAGCAGCCACGCCGGCAGCGCCGCCCGACGGAACGGCCCGTCCCCGGGCCCGAGACGCTTGCGAACTGCCCCGTACCGCCATGGAGTGGCCCGTACCGACCGGATCGGGTCGAACCGGCTCGCGCGCACCGGCACACCGTCCGAAGGGACACCCACCCATGAGCGCGTCCGGCGGAACCAAAGCGATCGTGGCGGCGCTGGCCGCCAACCTCGCCATCGCGGTCGCCAAGTTCGTCGCGTTCCTCTTCAGCGGCTCGTCCTCGATGCTCGCCGAGAGCGTCCACTCGCTCGCCGACTCCGGCAACCAGGGACTGCTCCTGCTCGGCGGCAAGCGCGCCCGCCGCGCGGCCACCCCCGAGCACCCCTTCGGCTACGGCCGCGAGCGCTACATCTACGCCTTCCTCGTCTCCATCGTCCTCTTCTCCGTCGGCGGCATGTTCGCGTTGTACGAGGGCTACGAGAAGATCAAGCACCCGCACGCCATCGAAGCCTGGTACTGGCCCGTCGGCGTCCTCCTCTTCGCGATCGTCGCCGAGACGTTCTCCTTCCGCACCGCGATCAAGGAGTCCAACGTCCTGCGCGGCAGCCAGTCCTGGAAGGAGTTCGTCCGGCGCGCCAAGGCCCCCGAACTCCCCGTCGTCCTCCTCGAAGACCTCGGCGCGCTGATCGGCCTGGTGCTGGCCCTCGCCGGCGTCAGCCTCGCCCTCGCCACCGGCGACGGCGTCTGGGACGGCATCGGCACCCTCTGCATCGGCACCCTGCTGATCCTCATCGCGCTCGTCCTCGCCGTGGAGACGAAGTCCCTGCTGCTGGGCGAATCCGCCAGCGCCGCCGACCTCCGCACCATCGAGGAGGCCGTCGTCGACGGCACGTCCGTCACCCGCCTCATCCACATGCGGACGCTCCACCTCGGCCCGGAGGAACTGCTCGTCGCCGCCAAGATCGCGGTGCGCCACGACAACACCGCCACCCAGGTCGCCGCCGCCATCAACGCGGCCGAGGACCGCATCCGCGCCGCCTGCCCCATCGCGCGCGTGATCTATCTGGAACCGGACGTCTACAGCGCGTCGGCGGCAGCGGCCGGCACGAACCCGGGTAGGTCACCCGGCGGCCCCGGCTCCACCCCTGCCCACTGACCCGAGGTCCGTCGGACCTCCCGTCGGACCTCCCGTGCGGCGGTCCCCGAGCCCGTCCGCGCGGGCGTTCGCATCCGGACAATCCTGATGAGGGCTGGGGCCCGCCGCGCCCGGCGGTGTAGATTCGGGGCGAGAGTCAGACGTCGCTGCTGATGGCGGTCGGTCGGCCCCTTGCGGTCCGGCCGAGGGAGAGAGGGCCTCCGACGGACTGCACTGCGCGAGGTGTCGGGCATTCGCATGCCCGTGCACCTGCCGTCGCAGAGCCAGCCCCGTACCCACCTCGACCACCATTGAGGAGCAGCACCGATGACGACTGTCGCCTCCGACCAGGACTTCAAGGTCGCCGACATCTCCCTCGCCGACTTCGGCCGCAAGGAGATCACCCTCGCCGAGCACGAGATGCCCGGCCTCATGTCGATCCGCAACGAGTACGCCGAGCAGCAGCCGCTCGCGGGCGCCCGCATCACCGGCTCCCTGCACATGACGGTGCAGACCGCCGTCCTCATCGAGACCCTGGTCGCCCTCGGCGCCGAGGTCCGCTGGGCCTCGTGCAACATCTTCTCCACCCAGGACCACGCCGCCGCGGCCATCGCCGTCGGCCCGAACGGCACCCCCGAGGACCCCAGGGGCGTCCCCGTCTTCGCCTGGAAGGGCGAGACGCTGGAGGAGTACTGGTGGTGCACCGAGCAGGCCCTGACCTGGCCGAACACCCCCACCGGCGGCCCGAACATGATCCTGGACGACGGTGGTGACGCCACCCTCCTCGTCCACAAGGGCGTCGAGTTCGAGAAGGCCGGCGCGGCCCCCGACCCCTCGACCGCGGACAGCGAGGAGTTCGCCCACATCCTCACCCTGCTGAACCGCACCCTCACCGAGGACCCGCAGAAGTGGACCCGCCTGGCGTCCGAGATCCGCGGCGTCACCGAGGAGACCACCACCGGTGTCCACCGCCTGTACGAGATGCAGCGCGACGGCAACCTCCTCTTCCCGGCGATCAACGTCAACGACGCCGTCACCAAGTCGAAGTTCGACAACAAGTACGGCTGCCGCCACTCCCTCGTCGACGGCATCAACCGCGCCACCGACGTCCTGATCGGCGGCAAGGTCGCGGTCATCTGCGGCTACGGCGACGTGGGCAAGGGCTGCGCCGAGTCCCTCCGGGGCCAGGGCGCGCGCGTGATCATCACGGAGATCGACCCCATCTGCGCCCTCCAGGCCGCGATGGACGGCTACCAGGTCGCCACCCTCGACGACGTCGTCGGCTTGGCCGACATCTTCGTCACCACCACGGGCAACAAGGACATCATCATGGCCGCGGACATGGCCAAGATGAAGCACCAGGCCATCGTCGGCAACATCGGCCACTTCGACAACGAGATCGACATGGCCGGCCTCGCGAAGATCCCGGGCATCGTCAAGGACGAGGTCAAGCCGCAGGTCCACACCTGGACCTTCCCCGACGGCAAGGTCATCATCGTGCTGTCCGAGGGCCGCCTGCTGAACCTCGGCAACGCGACCGGCCACCCCTCCTTCGTGATGTCCAACAGCTTCGCGGACCAGACGCTGGCGCAGATCGAGCTCTTCACCAAGCCGCAGGAGTACCCGACCGACGTCTACGTGCTCCCCAAGCACCTCGACGAGAAGGTCGCCCGCCTGCACCTCGACTCGCTCGGCGTCAAGCTGACCACGCTCCGCCAGGAGCAGGCCGACTACATCGGCGTCAAGGTCGAGGGCCCGTACAAGCCGGACCACTACCGCTACTGACCGATCGGCCGCGCCGCCCGTGCGCCGCGGTACGACGCAGTGCTCAGCAGGCCCCCGCACCCCCGTGCCGGGGGCCTGCCCCGTACGCCCCCTCCGACTCCGAAGCCGACTCCGACGCACCACGCTGCACGACGCAGCAAGCTGCACCGCTGCGCGCACCTCACCGCAGAAGGACTGTGACGCCCCCATGCCCCGCGGCCGATATTCGCTGCACGATCCGCACGATCACACCCCCCTCGGTGAGGAACACTTCCACTGCGCGCCCGGCCCCTCCGGCTGGCGCTACGTCTCCCAGACCACCGCTCCCTCCGGCGAGCACCGAGGCTCCGTCGACCTCGCGATCGACGAACTCGGCCGCCCCCAGCGCCTCGAACTCCACGCCGCGAGCTGGCAGGTCCGCGGCGCCGCCCTGGACGGCGTCACCTGGGTCCGCACCGACCCCACGGGCACCCACGCCACCGAAGGCAACGTCCGCGCCTACGCCTTCACCGGCACCTCGCCGGCCTTCCTCGTCGCCACCGCACGTCTGCTGCGTCTCATCCCCCGATCCCCGGCGACCCGGGTCCGCCTCGTCGCCTTCACGGAACCCGTCCTCGCCCCTCGTACCGTCGATCAGTCCTGGGCTCTGCTGAGAAGTGAAGCGCACGCCACTGACAACGGCCCCTTGATGGTGGACGAATACCAGGTCAGCGCGCTCGACACGGGGGAGCAGCACACGGTGCACATCGCCGGGGACGTGGTCCTCGCAGCCCCCGGCATCGAGCTCGAAGACCTGGAGACCCCACCGTCCGTCTTCCCGGATCCCACCCAGGGCTAGGCCGGCGGCGCGAACCCCGTCGACGACGGTCCCGCCGCACGGTCGTCCCGCCCGTCGACCGGCGCGGGGGCAGCGGGAGGAACGGGCGCTGGAGGAGGAGGGACGGCGGTCGGCGTCGGCACCATCGGGGGCACCCCCGCCACGGGGGGCCCGACCACCGGCGGCACCGCCTGCGCCCCGAAGGCCCGGTGCGCGTCCCGCGTCTGCCGCTCGTGCACGACGGCGGCCAGATACGCAGCTGCCGGCACCCCCGCGGGAGCCGGCGCCCCCGTGCGCGCCACGAGCTCCGTGGCCAACCGCTCGGCCATCGGCCAGCTCACCGCCGGGTCCAGCTGTCCCATCCGCGTCAGGTACTGCCGTACGGCCAACCACAGGTCGTCCGGCACCCCCGACAGATCGAGCTGGGTGAACCGCCCCACGAGCCACGGCGGAGGCGGCGGCACCATCGCGCCCTGCGTCGCCGCCACGCGCTCCCGTACGACCAAGGTCCCCGCGAACACGTCCCCGAGCCGCCGCCCCCGCGCCGACACCAACGACGCGATGCACGCGACGACCCCGAAGGTCAGCGTGATCTCCACGAAGCCCATGGCCCCGCGCACCAGCGCGTGCCGGAACCGGATCGGCCCCCCGTCGTCCCGCACCACCCGCAGCCCGCACGCCAGCTTCCCCAGCGACCGCCCCCGGGACAGCGTCTCCACCGCGATCGGCGCACCCACCAGCAACAACAGAAGGGACGCGACGGAAATCGCAGCGAAAGCGGCGTCGTCCAAGGAAGCGGTGAGCAACTGGAGCACCAGGGCGACCGTCAAGTAGAGGGACCACGCGACGACCAGGTCGATGATCACGGCCAGCGCACGGCTCGGCACCTTCGCCGGCTGCAAGCCCAGGACGACCGCGTCCCCCGTCACAAGCGCACTCACCGCTGCCGTCTCCCCTGCTCGCCCGCCATCGCCCTGCCCCGTACAACGCGCTCACAGTCTGCCAAGCTGACCCGAAGCGCGTCGCAGTAGTACGAACGTACGCACCCAGTGCCTGGAGCAGCAGCCGACATGGACCTCGATGTCTTCGTGACAGCCCACCGCGCCGAGTGGGACCGCCTGGACCAGCTCCTGCGCCGAGGCCGCCACCTCACCGGCGCCGAGGCCGACGAACTCGTCGCTCTCTACCAGCGCACTTCCACGCACCTGTCCCTGATTCAGTCCAGCGCCCCGGACCCCACCCTGGTCGGCCGGCTCACCCAGCTCGTCGCGCGCGCCCGTGCCACGGTCACCGGCACCCGCCGCGCGAGCTGGCGCGACGCGGTCCACTTCCTCACCGCCGGATTCCCCGCGGCCGTGTACCGAACGCGCCACTGGTGGATACCCGCGGCGGTCCTCTCCACCCTGGTCGCCGCGCTCATCGGCTGGTGGATCGGCACCCACCCCGAGGTACAGGCGTCGATCGGCGCCCCCGAGGACCTCCGCGAGATGACCCGCCCGGGCGGCGAGTACGAGACGTACTACTCCAGCAATCCGGCCGCGTCCTTCGCTGCCCAGGTCTGGACGAACAACGCGCAGGCAGCCGCCATCTGCCTCACCCTGGGCGCCTTCCTCGGCATCCCGGTGATCTGGATCCTCCTCCTCAACATGGTGAACCTGGGCATCGGCATCGGTCTGATGTCCGCGGCCGGCCGCCTCGACGTCTTCCTCGGCCTGGTCCTCCCGCACGGCCTGCTCGAACTGACCGCGGTCTTCGTCGCAGCCGGGACGGGCCTCCGCCTCGGTTGGACGGTGATCGACCCCGGCCCGCAGACGCGCCGAGTGGCCCTGGCGCAACAAGGACGTGCCGCCCTCGGCATGGCCATCGGCCTCGCGCTCGTCCTCTTCGTCTCCGGAGTGATCGAGGGCTTCGTGACCCCGTCCGGCCTGCCGACCTGGGCCCGCATCACCATCGGCATCGCTGCCGAGCTGGCGTTCCTCGCGTACGTCTACGTCCTGGGTGGCCGCGCGGCCCGCGCGGGCGAGGCCGGAGACGTGGACACCGCAGATCAGAGTGCCCGGCTGCCCACCGCGGCGTGATGTGCATCTACCCCCTCGGAGCTGCTACTGTCCTCTCCGGACCACAAGACCGTTGACACGGATCGTGTGGGGAGGTAGATTCTAACGGTTGCCCCGGACGAGACATCGTCGAGTGCAACGGGTAGTATCTCTCTCGCTCTGGTCGGGACATCGCGTTCCACTGAGCCCACCGACTCCTTATCCGGATCGCAAATGACTGATCAGATCAGTCAAAAGCTTCTGATAAAGTCGGATCAGCCGAAAGGCAAAAGGCCAATCCAATCGGCCACCTGATGGAAATCGAAGTCCGGAAACGGACGAGAAAACATCTGGTAAGGTTGGAAACGCAAGACCGAAGGGAAAAGCCCGGAGGGTCCTGAGAGGGACTTGAAGGAAGCGTCCGTTCCTT
>NZ_JBEZNF010000042.1:0-51998 GCF_040653095.1 Streptomyces sp. NPDC048057 | reverse complement strand
AGCCGACGGTGCGGGAGAGGTCGGCGCCGTCGACGACCTGTTCTTCGCGGCCGTGACCCTCCAGATCCACGGTGACGTCGCTCGCCCCGCGCCAGCGGGCCACGGCCAGCGCCAGCGCCGTCAGCAACACGTCGTTGACTCCCGCGCGAAACGCGGCGGGCACCGTCGTCAGCAGCGGCTCCGTCCACCGGGCCGGCAGCGACGTCAGCCACTCCCGCTCGGTGTCGGCGGTGTCCACCGCCGGATCCAACGCCCGCTCGCCGAGCCGCACCTCGGACGAGGGCAGCTGACGCTTCCACAGGTCGAGCTCCGCACCGACGCGACCGGGGTCGGTCGCCGCCGACTGCAACTGTCGCGCCCAGGTGCGGAAGGACGTCCCCACGGGGTCCAGCGTGATCGCGGCCCCGGTGCCGGCCTGCTCCCACGCCGACGCCAGGTCCGGCAGCAGGATCCGCCAGGACACCGCGTCCACGGCGAGGTGGTGCACGGCGACCAGCAGCCGACCGTTCACGTCCGCCCCCGCATCGAACCACACCGCCCGCACCAGACGGCCGTCCTCAGGCGAGAACCACCCGCGCACGGACTCGCCGTGCGTCTCGATGAGCGCCGCCAGACCGTCCCGCCCGACGCCCTCGGCATCGACGCGCAGCAGGCACTGCGCCGCGTCCACCGCACCCCGCGGCTCCACGGTCCAGGCGAGGCCGGACCCGGTGCGCAGCAGCCGTGAACGCAGCACGTCGTGATGGTCGACGACGGCTTGCAGCGCCCCGGTGAGCCGCTCCACGCCGGCGCCGGCCGGCACCTCGACCACGGTGGACTGGTGGAACTGGCGCCACGGCCCGGCCGCGTCGGTGTCCAGCACGATGGGCGTCGCCGGCACCTCACCGACGCCGGCCCCGGCCTCCTCGACCAGGGCCGTGCGGGACGACCCGACGACCGCGGCCAGCGCCTCGACGGTCTTGTGGAGGAACACGTCCCGCGGACTGACCGCCACCCCCGCCTTGCGGGCGCGGCTGACGAGTTGGATGGAGACGATGCTGTCGCCGCCGAGGTCGAAGAAGCTGTCGTCGATGCCGACCTGCGGTACGCCCAGCACCTCGGCGAACACCGCGCACAGCACCCGCTCCACCTCGGAGCGCGGACCGCGCCCGGACCGGTTCGCCAGCGCGCCGAGGTCCGGCGCGGGCAGCGCCCGCCGGTCGACCTTCCCGTTCGCGGTGAGCGGCAGCGCGGCCAGCTCGACGAACGCCGCCGGTACGAAGTAGTCCGGCAGCCGGGACGCCAGGTACTCCCGCAGCTCACCGCCGATCGCGCCACCGGGCTCCACGGGCACCACGTACGCGGCCAGCATGGTCGCACCCGAGTGCTCCAGCGCCACCACGGACGCCTGAGCCACGCCCGGATGGGCGGTGACGGCGGCTTCGACCTCCCCGAGCTCGATCCGGAAGCCCCGCACCTTCACCTGGTCGTCGGTGCGGCCCAGGAACTCCAACTGGCCCTGTTCGCTCCAGCGCACCAGGTCGCCGGTGCGGTACATGCGTGATCCTGCGGGGCCGTACGGGTCGGCGACGAAGCGCTGCGACGTCAGGTCCCGACGGCCCAGATAGCCTCGGGCCAGCCCGCCGCCGGCCACGTACAACTCGCCGACGACGCCCCGGGGCACCAGATTCAGCCCGGCGTCCAGGACCTGCACCCGCACGCCCCCGACCGGGCGCCCGATCACCGGCCGGACACCGGAGGTCACCACGGTGGACGTGGCGTCCACGGTGGTCTCGGTGGGGCCGTAGAAGTTGTGGACGGCCAGGCCGTCCAAGGCCGCGAGTCGCTGCCACAGCGCCGCTCCGAGGGCCTCACCACCCACGACGAGCACCTCGGGGCGGCCCTGACCGCCCTCGAACAGGCCCGTCTCCACGAGGTGCTGGGCGAACGACGGAGTGACGTCCAGCAGGTTGATCCCGTGCGCACGGGCGTAGCTGCCGAGCGCGTCCGGATCGCGCCGGGTGTCGTCGTCGACGAGGTGCAGCTCGTGGCCCGCCCACATCCACAGCAGCTCGTCCCACGCCGTGTCGAAGCCGACGGCGGCCGTGAGCGCCACGCGGAAGCGGTCCCGTCCGCTGCGCTCCAGGCAGCTGCGGAAGAAGTCGACCCGATGGGCCTCAAGGAGGTTCACCACGCTGCGGTGCTCCACCACCACCCCCTTGGGGCGGCCCGTGGAGCCGGAGGTGTACATCAGATACGCAGGGTGGGACGACAGCAGCGCCGAGGCGCGTTCGCCGTCGGTCAGATCGCCCGCGTCCAGCGCCGCGAGGCGCGCCGCGGTCTCGGCGGCGTCCACCTCGATCCGTCGCGGACCGCCACCCGCGGACAGGTCCGGGGTCGCCGCGTCCGCCACCACCGCGACGGGCGCGGCGTCCGCCACCACGTACGCCAGACGCTCCACCGGCTGCCCGGGGTCGAGCGGCAGATACGCGGCGCCGGACTTCAAGACGGCGAGCAGCGCCACGACCAGCTCGGCCGAGCGGGGCAGGGCGAGCGCCACCGTCCGCTCCGGACCTGCACCGTGCTCGATGAGCAGCCGAGCCAACCGGTTCGCCCGCTCGTTGAGCTGCCGGTACGTCATGGACGTGGAACCGAAGACCAGCGCCGTGTCCTGCGGACGCGCCGCCGCCGTCTCCTCGAACAACCGCGGCAGCGTCACCGGGGAGGTCGTGATCGCGCCACCCCGGCCGGCCGCGAGGAGCCCGGCGCGCTCCTCGGCGTCGAACAGGTCGACGTCGTCGATGATCACGCGGTGATTGGCCGCGACCGTGGTGAGGATCCGCACCAGCCGCGCCAGCAGGCCGCGCACGCTCTCCTCGTCGTACAGATCGGTCGCGTACTCCAACTCGCCGTGCAGACCCGCGGGCGCACCGTCCGCGCCGTGGCTCTCGGCGAGGCTCAGCGTGAGGTCGAACTTCGCGACCGTGTTGGCCTGCCGGTACTCCTCGACGACGAGCCCGGGCAGGTCGACGCCGGGATATTCGCTCGTCTCCCACGACAGCATCACCTGGAACAGCGGATGCCGGGCCAGCGAACGCACCGGGTCCACCAGGTCCACCACCCGCTCGAAGGGCAGCTCCTGATGTGCGTAGGCGGCCAGGTCGGCCCGCCGGACCCGCCGCAACAGCTCGGCGAACGAAGGTCGGCCCGAGGTGTCCGTGCGCAGCACGAGCGTGTTGACGAACACGCCGACGAGGTCGTCCAGCGCCTGGTCGCCCCGCCCGGCGACGGGGGTGCCGATCGGGACGTCCGAGCCCGCGCCCAGACGTGACATCAGTGTCGCCAGCGCGGCCTGCACCACCATGAACACGGTCGCGTCGTGACCCCGGGCGAGGCGGGACAGCTCCGCGTGCAGCCCGGCGTCGAGGGCGACGCGGACGCTGCGCCCGCGGTGCGACGCCGCAGCGGGCCGCGGCCGGTCCGCCGGCAGCGTCGCCTCCTCGGGGAGTCCGTCGAGCGCCTGCGCCCAGTACGCCGCCTGCCGGGCGATGACGCTGTCCGGCGCGTCCTCACGGCCCAGCGCGTCCTGCTGGGCGACGGCGAAGTCCGCGTACTGCACCGGCAGCGGGGTGAGGTCGGGGCGCTCGCCGCGGCAGCGCGCGGCGTAGGCGGCGGCGAGGTCGGTGGCCAACGGCCCCATCGACCAGCCGTCGGCGGCGATGTGGTGCAGGACCAGGGCGAGGACGGCCGTGCCTTCGCCGGTCACCCCGAGCCAGGTCCGCAGCGGGGGCTCGACGGTGAGGTCGAAGGCGTGCCCGCAGACCGCGGTCAACAGCTCCGGCAGCTCCTCCTCGGTGGTGTGCACGACCTCCAGCTCGCCGGCGCGGTCGGTCACCAACTGCCGCGGCTCGCCGTCCGTCTCGGGGAACACGGTCCGCAGGCTCTCGTGGCGGGCCACGACGTCCGCGACGGCGGCGCGCAGCGCCTCGTGGTCCAGCTCGCCGGCGAGTCGCAGCGTCAGCGGCATGTTGTACGTCGCGCTCGGCCCCTCCAACCGGTTCAGGAACCACAGCCGGCGCTGGGCGAACGACAGCGGAACGCTCTCGGGGCGCGCCACCGGCACCAGCGGCGCCCGGCGCGCCGTGCCCGGGGCACACCGCGCCGCCAACGCGGCGACCGTCGGCGCCTCGAAGACGGACCGGACGGACACGTCGGCGCCCAGGGAGGCACGGATCCGCCCGATGAGCCGGGTCGCGGACAGCGAGTGCCCGCCGAGGTGGAAGAAGTTGTCGTCGACCCCGACGGAATCCACCCCCAGGACCTCGGCGAAGGCGTGGCACAGCAGCCTCTCCACCTCGGTGCGCGGACCACGGCCCGACCGCGGCAGGGCGGCGGCGAAGTCCGGCTCGGGCAGCGCCTTGCGGTCCACCTTGCCGTGCGGCGTCAGCGGCAGCTCGGGCAGCCGGACGACGAGGGGCACCATGTGGTCCGGCAGCCGCTCACCGGCGTGGGCGCGCACCTCGGCGACGTCGGCCCCGGTCACCGCGTAGGCGACCAACTGCCGCTCGCCCCGGGCGTCCTCGCGTACGACGACCGCGACCTGTGCCACGGACGGATGGCTGCCGAGGACGGCCTCGACCTCGCCCAGCTCGATGCGGAATCCGCGGATCTTGACCTGGTCGTCGGTGCGGCCCAGGAACTCCAGCTCGCCCTCGCCGCTCCAGCGCACCAGGTCGCCGGTGCGGTACATGCGCGCACCCGCCGGGCCGTACGGGTCGGCGACGAAGCGCTCACCGGTGAGCCCGGGACGGTCCAGATAGCCGCGGGCCAGGCCGGCGCCCGCGAGATAGAGCTCTCCCGCGGTCCCCGGGGGCACCGGCCGCAAGGACGTGTCCAACACCCGCGCGCGCATCCCCGCGACCGGGCGGCCGACGACGGGCTGGGAGCCCGGCGTCACCCGTGCGTAGGCGGCGTCGACGGTGGACTCCGTGGGGCCGTAGAAGTTGTAGACCTCCCGCGGGCTCGCCGCGAGCTGCTCCCACAGCGGCCCGGGCACGGCCTCGCCGCCGACGACGAGCACCCGCGGGCACGGGCCGTCCAACAGCCCCTGGGACACCAGGTACTGGGCGTAGCTGGGCGTCACGTCGAGCAGGTCGACCGCGTGCGCCACGGCGTAGCGGTGCAGGGCGTCCGGATCGCGCCGGGTGTCGTCGTCGACGAGGTGCAGCTCGTGGCCCGCCCACATCCACAGCAGCTCGTCCCACGCCGTGTCGAAGGCGATCGAGGCGCTGAGGGCGACGGCGCAGCGCCGGCCCGCCGACGCGGTGGCGAAGAACCCCGCGCGGTGCGCCTGAAGGAGGTTCACCACGCTGCGGTGCTCCACGACGACGCCCTTGGGGCGGCCGGTGGAACCGGACGTGTAGATGGTGTACGCCACGTCGACGGGGCGCAGCGGGGCGGTGCGCTGGGCGTCGGTGACGTTCTCGTCGGACAGCGCGGCCAGCTCCGGGAGGTGGTCCAGCACGACGGTCCGCGGCGCCGCGCCGCCCAGTGCGTGCACCGTGTCGACGGTGGCCAGGGCGAGCGCCGGCCGGGCGTCCGCCAGCATGAAGGCGATGCGCTCCGCCGGGTACTCCAGGTCGATCGGCAGATAGCCGGCACCGGACTTGAGGACGGCGAGGAGCCCGGTCAGCAGTTCACCGGTGCGCGGCAGGGCGAGGGCCACCAGGGAGCCGGGGCCGGCGCCGTCGGCGATGAGGCGGCGGGCGAGCCGGTTGGCCCGGGAGTTGAGTTCGGCGAACGTCAGGGGGCCGTCAGCGCCGACCGACGCGATGGCGTCGGGGGTGGCGGTGACCTGGGCCTCGAAGGCGTCGACGAGCGTGCCGGTGGACAGCGGAGGTACGCCCTGTTCCTGCCAGCCGTCCAACTGGTCGCGTTCGGCCGCGGTCAGCACGTCCACGGCGGCGACGGCACCGGCCCCGCCCGCGCGCACCAGCCGCCCCAGCACCTGGACCAGGCGCTCCAGGTGGGCGGTGAGTTCCGGCGCGGCGTAGAGGTCGGGGTTGGCGTGGAGGTCGATCTCCAGGCCGTTGCCGTCGCCCCGGTCGCACACAATCACGGCGAGATCATCGACGGGACCGATGGACAGGTTCTGCGCCCTGGCCGGTGCACCGTCGAACCTCAGGTCGTAGTCGAAGACCATGATGTTGACCGCGGGCCCGATCAGGTGCTGCTCGTCCCCGACCATGGCCAGATCGCGCCGTAGGTCCTCGTAGCGGTACCGCTGGTGGCGCAGCGCCGCCCGCATCTGGTCGGCCGTGCGCCGGCCCAGTTCGGCGACGGTCGACTCCGGGCGCACCGCGAGGCGCAGCGGCACCTCGTTGGACGCCATGCCGGGCGTCCTGCGTGCTTCGGGGCCGGTGCGGGCCGTGACCGGCAGCCCGAGGAGGACGTCGTCGGAGCCGGTCATCCGGCTCAGGTACAGCGCCACGGCGCCGACCAGGACGGGCTGCCAGGGCAGCCGCATCTGTCGGGAGACGGAGCGCAGTTCGGCCACGTCGTCCGCGGCGATCCTGCTGCTGACGCGCCGTACGCCACGGGCCCGCGCACGCCGTCCGTCGGTCAGGCCCACCGGCTCGGGCCGATCGGCGAAGAGGTCGTTCCAGTACGCGCGGTCCTCCTCGAACCGCGGGGACGCCCGGTACTCCTGCTCGCCCTCGACGAGGGTTTCGAGCGGCGCGAACGGGGCCGCGCCGACCGGCTCACCGCGGACCAGCCCGGTGTAGACCTCGGCCACCCGTCGGGCCACGAGCGAACCGGTGAAGCCGTCCATCACCAGGTGGTGGTACCGGTGGAGCCAGATGTGGCGCTCGGGGGAGAGCTGGAGCAGCGCGAAGGTGAACAGCGGGCCGACCGCGGGGTCGATCACGCGCTCGGACTCCGTCTCCAGCCAATCCTCGGCCGCGGCACCCGGGTCAGCTGCGCCCGTGAGGTCCACTCGTTGCAGTTGCACCGAGACGGCCGGCTCGATCACCTGGACGGGACCGCCGGCCCCCGGCTCGAACCGGGCCCGCAGCGCCGGAGCCTCGTCCACCACCTGCTGGAGCGCCCTCTGGAGCACGTCGGCGTCGACCGCGCCATCGATCTCGAAGTACTCGGCGATGTTGTAGGCGGGATTGGCCGGATCCAGATGTTGTGCGTACCAGATACCCGCCTGGGCCGATGTGAGTCGAAGGTGATGGCTTGGCCGAGCAGACACTAATTCCCCCTACGGCGTGCGCTTGAAAAAATTCATGCGAAAACCAAACCCGGCCGCCCAGGAAAGGGCGTGGCAAGGAATTGGTGAAAATTAAATGAGCAATGGAGAAACCGTGGCGCAGTGGGGCACGTCAGGTGCACGACAAGCGCCGGGCGCCGTGGGGGCGCGGCGGTCCACGTCGTGATCTTCGATGCGGTCGGAGGCGTGAAATGGCGCCTGAAGCGGCGTCAGTGCCTTGGAATCACATGCTGCCTGGCCTCGTTGATGCTCTATCTACGGGAAGAGCAACAAGATGGCGTCACCTTACACACAACCAAGAACCCCCTTACACGGCAGCCTCGATGGTCAATCGCGGCTGCCCCGTGGTGTCACACCATGCGGTCAAAGAAGCGTGAGAGCGCATCATGACGGTCGTCGAGCGCAACGCTTCGGGCAATGACCCCGTCACGCTAGGCGCCTAACGATCAATCGTGCAGTGACCCAGCCCACAGTGGCTGAATTTAAACACGGTTGCTTCCTCATCCATTTGTCTGCGAGGATCGCCACCGCACCAGGGGACACGGGGATGGCTGACCGGCAGGCGTGAAATCGTAGGGACCCGCCATAGCGGATCGGGCTCGTACGCCTGTCGAGGAACGGCCCCCATCGGCGTGCCCCAGACCCGGTCGGGTCCAGCCGTCGCACGCACCCATCCGTAGGAGTAAGGCGTGAACCAGCCCGTGAAGGCGCAATCAAGATCATCTTTGCGGGTGTTGGTGAGCTTGCTGGCGCCGTTCCGCTTCGTCCTGCTGGGGGTCTTCCTCCTCCAGCTCGCCGCGCACGGGACGGCCCTGGTCCAACCGCTCGTCGCCAGCCGGGTCGTCGAGGGCGTGCAACAGGGCGGGAGCCTGATCGGCCCGGTCGTGGTGCTCGGCAGCCTCGCCGCGATCGGCATGGTCCTCAACTACGTGGGCGTGTACGTGCACGGGCGGGTCGGTGAGAGCTTCGTCCTGCGCATCCGGAGCCAACTCGCCCGCAAGCTCTTCGGCGCCCGCGTGCCGAAAATCGAGAGCAGCTCGACGGGTGACGTCCTGTCACGCGTCGGCGCGGACACCACACTGCTCCGGCAGACCGTCATCAGCAGCACCGTCGAGCTGCTCATCGTCCCCTTCACCATCGTCATCGCGGTCGTCCTCATGGTCGTCATCGACCCCGTGCTCGCGGTGACCGTGGTCGTCATGCTCGCCGTGGCCACCGTCGTCGAGACCTGGGCCTTCCAACGGGTCAGCGAACAGACCGAACGCGCTCAGAGCTACCTCGGCACCATGACGGGCGTCATGCAGCGGGTGCTGCTCGCCTTCCGCACGGTCAAGGCGTCCCGCACCGAGAAGCACGAGGCCGAAGCCTTCGACAAGGAAGCCCGCGGCTCCTATCGTGCGGGGATCAGCGCCGCACGCACCGAAGCCGTCGCGGACACCGCCGCGCTCGGCTCGGTCGAGGTCACCTTCCTGCTCGTCCTCGGCATCGGCGCCATCCGCGTCAGCGCCGGGGAGATGAACATCGGCGACCTGGTGGCCCTCCTGTTGTACGTGGTGTACATCCAGGAGCCGGTGGGCTCCCTGGTGACCTCGGCCGGTCAACTGTCAGAAGGTCTGGCCGCCGCACGGCGGGTGGACGAACTCCTCCAACTGGAGTCCGAAGCCCCCGCAGCCGCACGGGCCGCCCACCGGACGTCCGACCCGGACGCCGAGCCCGGCGTCCGACTGGACGGCGTGACCTTCGGCTACTCCAACCGGACCGTCCTCAAGGACGTCACCATCGACGCACCCAAGGGACTCACCGTCCTGGTCGGACCTTCCGGCACGGGCAAGACGACCGTCCTCAGCCTCATCGAACGCTTCCTCGAACCCGACGGCGGACGCATCCTGCTCAACGGTGCCGACATCCACGAGATGGACCTGAGCGAACTGCGCGAACGCGTCGCCTACGTCCAACAGGAAGCGCCGCTCCTCGGCGAGACCATCCGAGAGGCAGCCTCCTACGGCGCACCCGACGTCGACCCCGACCAACTCGCCGTCATCCTCAAGTCCGTGGGCCTGACGGACTGGATCACCGGCCTGCCGGACGGCCTCGACACCGAGGTGGGGGAGCGCGGCCTGCACATCTCCGGCGGACAGCGCCAACGGCTCGCCGTCGCCCGCGCCCTGTTGAGGCCCAGCGAGGTCCTGCTGCTCGACGAGGCGACGTCCCAACTCGACCCGCACAGCGAACGCGTCCTGCTGGCGTCCCTCGCCGAACACGCCGGCGACAAGGTCGTCATCGCCGTCACCCACCGACTGCCCATCGCCCTCCAGGCGGACCAGGTCATCATGATGGAAGGCGGCCAGGTGCACGCCGCGGGCCGACACGACGAACTGCTGGCCACCGACGCCAAGTACCAGGACCTCGTGGCGGCGGCGTCGTGATCCGCAAGGTGAGGAACATCGCGGGTGCGGTGCTCGCCGCCTTACTGGTCGCCGCACCGAACCCCGTCACGACGGGACGCGGCGCGGACGACGGCGTCGCCATCCGCTACACCGAACTCGGCGTGCCCCACATCAAGGCCGACACCTACCACGGCCTGGGCTACGGCTACGGCTACGCAGCCGCCAGGGACAACGTCTGCGTCCTCGCGGCCACGTACCTCACCGTCGGCGCCGAGCGCTCGCACCATCTGCCGGCCGACGCCGCACCCGAGGACGGCGCGGCGGACGCCGCCTTCGCCCGAGCGCGCACCAACCTCGACAGCGACCTCTACTACCAGCACGTCAACGACTCCAAGGTCGTGGAGAACGCGCTGCGCGGCCCGTCAGCGCCCCGCAGCGAAGTGCGCGACATCGTCCGCGGCTACGTCTCGGGCTACAACCGGTACGTGAAGGACAGCGGGGTCGACGGGATCTCCGACCCCTCCTGCCGCGGCGCCGACTGGGTGCGCCCGATCTCCGAAATCGACTTCTACCGACACTTCCACGCCCTGGCCACCGTCAGCGGCCACGGCTCGATGATCAGCGAGATCGTCTCCGCCGCCCCCGGCGCCCGTCCGGCGGCCGACGCCCGGCCGGCCGCCCCGGAAGAGCCCCGGGCCGCGCTCGGCAGCAACGCCGTCGCCGTCGGATCCACCGCCACCCGCACCGGCCGCGGCATGCTCCTCGCCAACCCGCACTACCCCTGGCAGGGAGCGGAACGCTTCTGGCAGGCCCAACTGACGGTGCCGGGGAAGATGAACGTGTCCGGCGCGAGCATCCTCGGCATCCCCCTGGTCCAGATCGGCCACACCGCGGGCGCGGCCTGGAGCCACACCGTCTCCACCGCCGCCCCCTACGGCCTGTACCGACTGCGCCTCAAGCCAGGCTCGCCGACGACGTACCTCGTCGACGGCCGACCGGAACGCATGACCGCGCAGAAGGTCACCGTGCGGGTGAAGAACGCCGACGGCAGCATGTCCCGGGTCCAACGGACCCTGTGGTCCACCCGCTACGGCCCCCTCACCTCGGGCGCCGGCACCGAAACCCTCCCCTGGGGGAAGGACACCGCCCACGCCGTACGCGACGCCAACCGCGGCAACCTCCGCGGACTGAACACCTGGTTCGAACTCGGCCTGGCCCACAGCACCGAAGACATCAGCCGGGCACTGTCGAAGCACGTGGGACTGCCGTGGGTGAACACCGTGGCCACCGACGACTCGGGCAAGGCACTCTTCGCCGACATCCAGGCCGTCCCCCACATTACCGACGACCTCGCCGCCCGCTGCGGGGTGAACCCCGACGCCTTCGACGCCACCGGCATCGCCGTGCTCGACGGCTCACGTGGCAGCTGCGCCTGGGGCAGCGACCCCGACGCCCCGCAGAGCGGCATCTTCGGCCCCTCCCGGCTCCCGCAGACCGTTCGGCGCGACTACGTCGCCAACTCCAACGACAGCCCCTGGCTGACCAACCCGAAACAGCCGATGACCAGCTATCCACGAGTCGTCGGCGACGTGCACACCGAGCGCACCCCGCGTACCCGCAGGGGCATCACCGCCGTCGAGGAACGCATCGGCGCCGGACGGAAGATGTCGACCGAGGCCCTACGGGAAGCCCTGTTCGACAACCGCAGCATGATCGGTGACCTCACCGCACAGGGGTTCACCGACCTGTGCACCGCACTGCCCGGCGGCAAGGCACCGACCTCGGCCGGCGGATCGGTGCCGGTGGACGAAGCCTGCGACGTACTCGCCGACTGGGACCGCGCCTTCACCGCCACCAGCGCGGGATCCCTGCTCTTCAACACCGTCTGGACGAAGGTGACGGAGGCCGCGGCACCCGACGTGTGGAAGACCCCGTTCGACCCCGAACACCCGGTGACCACCCCGCACACGTTGGACACGTCCCACCCCGCGGTGCGCACCGCACTGGGCGACGCCATCGGTGAACTGCGCGCAGCACGCATTCCGTTGACGGCTCCCATCGGCGAGCGCCAGTACGTCACCCACCAGGGCAAACGCATCCCCGTACCTGGGGCCGACGAGCCTCTCGGCGTACTCAACATGATCGTGAACGCCCCCGATGACCAGGGCGAACCCGACATCGTCCATGGATCGAGCTTCATCCAACTCGTCACCTTCAACGGTACCCAGTGCCCCGACACCGAGAGCCTGCTGACCTACTCGCAGTCGACCAACCCCGTGTCCGCACACCACGCCGACCAGGCCGAACCGTTCGCCGAGGGGGAGCTGGTACGTGAACGCTTCTGCGAGTCCGACATCCTGAGGTCACCCAAGCTGCGCACGGTGCGTCTCTCCCCGCACTAGCTAGGCCCGCTCTTCCGGATCTTGCCGGGCTCGCGTGCCCTGGCACCGCTCCCCCTGGGCCTTCGGCCCGGGAGGTACCCCCACGCCGCGTTGTCGGCGGTCGCCAATAGCCCCCTGTGCCCTGCGGGCACGGTGGTACCCCCACCGCATTGGCTCCCTCCTCCGCCTTGAGATCCACGGCACCAGACCCCTCCCCCTACGCCCGGAGGGCGTGGGGGCACCCCCACCCTGATCCAGCCCGATCCGTAAGACAGGCCCGAACCCGAAACCAGCCCTCATGACCGGCCCGCACCGACCCAAGTGTCAGTGGCCCGTGAGCAGAAGCGGGGCAAACGCCCGTATCATCACTGCGCCAAGACCCCGTCCGGAGCCCCGCGCGCCCCTTAACTCGATGACGGGTGCCCGGCGCGCCTCCGGTGGCCAGTGATTCAAGGAGAAAGATGTCCGACAACACGACGTCGAGCACCGAGTTGAGATCCCAGTACATCAACCAGGTGGCCAGCGACCTGGAACGCAACACCAAGGAGCAGGAGCGGATCACGGCCGAGATCACCGCGCTCCAGGAGCAGTTGACCACCCTGCAACACGACCACACCGTACTGGTCAACATGCAAGGTGCCCTCGGCGTCCCCGCGAAGGCGACGGAGCCCGCGGAGAGCGGCAAGGCCACCGTGCCCGCGCCCCGCAAGCGCAGCACCGCGGCTTCCGGTACCCGCAAGGCGGCGAAGAAGTCCCCGGCGGCACGTCCCGCAGCCAAGGGCGCAGCCGTGAAGAGCGCAGCGCCCAAGGCTGCCGCGCCCAAGGCTGCGGCGTCGAAGGGTGCAGCTAAGAAGGGTGGAGCCGCGAAGGAGTCAGCGGCGAAGAGCGCTGTTCAGCCGACCCTGGTCGAACTGATCCGCCTTCACCTGGTGGAGCAGGGCGAGCCGCGCTCCGCGGCCGAGGTCACCGCAGCCCTGAGCAAGGTGCACCCCGACCGCACCATCAAGGCGACCGTGGTGCGCACCACCCTCGAAGGGCTCGTCGCCCGGAACCTGGCGCACCGCAGCAAGCAGGGCACCTCCGTCTTCTACACCACGCCCGACTCCACGCAGCAGCAGGAGTCCGCTGCCGCCACCGGGCCCGAGGGCAAGCCCGAGGCGTCCGCGGAGTGACACCGCGCACATGAGGCAGTCGAGCTCACGGGGCTTCGCCCGGTGGGCTGCTGCCGGTCGTCCGGCCCGTGGTCGTGGTGCCGTCCGCACGCGACCGCACCGGCCCGGACCGGGCCTCCTGCGCCTGGCCGCCGTCCGTGATCGGCGGCGACCCGGCGACGACGGGAGGGGAGTTGCGCGTCTTCCACGCGATCCACAGCCCCAGGATCACGGTGAGGGCTCCCGCGAACAGAGCCAACTCCTCGAACGTCCGCTTCACCCAGCCGTAGGAGTCGACGAGCCAGCCGAAGGCCCCGTCGTCCCGCGGCGCCTCCTCGACCTTCGCCTGCGCGACGACGGGCGGCTTCTCGTACAGCACCGTCTCCGTGCCTTCGTAGTACGACGTCACGGTCAGCGCGAGGTTCACCCGTCCGGCCTTCTTCGGCGTGACCTCCCAGAGCCAGGCCGTCGCCTCCTCGGCGTCACGGCCGTCCGTCACCGGTTGGCGCCGGGAGGAGATGAGCGTGCAGGAGGCGGCGCCCGAGCAGTGGAGTTTGACGGCCACCTGACCGCCGACCTTCACCTTCGCGCTGGCTCGGCCATCCTGCTGCGACGCCCGCCACTGACCGAACACCTCCGCGCGGAAGTAGGCCGGCTCCCCGGCGGTCAGCGTCAACGACGCGGGCTCGGTATAGACCAGGTCGCCGGTGAAGAGTTCGGCGCGAGCGCGGTCCAGCTTCTCGACGAAACTCCGATCGGTGCGCTGCGGCGCCGCCCTTCCGTCCTGCGACGACGGCGAGGTCATCCACTGCACCCCGAGGGGGACGACGGCGAGCAAGGTGCCCACGACGACCAGGACGCGACTGAGACGTAAGGGGGCGACGACGGACCACGACCGACCGAGCCGCCGTCTTCTTCGCGCAGCGCCAACGGGACTGCGCGGGTGTTCGTCGTCTTCGCCCGGGTGAACCATGCGCCCCCTCTGCCGGATCCTGGCCGGCGGGCCGATCAGCGTCCGTGACGCATTTTACGGTCCGTGCCGCTCCGCCCGTCGTCTCGTCGCTGAACCCGAGCGTCGTGAAGCATCCGTGCCCACTACGGAACGATTCCGGCAGTTCGGACGTGTCGGACAAGGCGGTGCCGTGAATTCCAGCCATGTGCGGATCGTGGCCCCGACGTCGCGACGCCCCGGCGCTTCCCGCAAGAACTTCACACAGGTGATGCTCTCGCGGTGGAATCTTCACCTCCATGATCAATGAGTCGTGACGGACGGTGAGGCCGTTGCCTAATGCACCTTTATGGCCTGCGAAGACGTGTCCATATGCCAGCCAACCGACGGTCGCGCACTTCTGTGGTCGGCCCGACACGGGTAGTCATGATCGCCGCGGCCCCGCGACTGCCAGGGGGCCGCTTCGGCCACGTACCTCCCGGAGGTCCATCCGTCATGTCCAGACTCACGCGTCGCCAGGTGATCGGAGTCGTCGCCGGCGCGGCGGCGGGCACGGCGCTCGTCGGCGCCGCCACCGCGAGCGCCGACAGCGCACCGGCCAGGGCCGCGGCACCCGGCGGCAGCCCCGCGCCCTTCGACGAGGTCTTCCAAGGCCGCCGCATCCAGGGCACGGCTGCGAAGGCCCACGCCCACGCCGACCACGGCACCGGCTACCGCGTCATGATCGACGGTCGCGAACTCCACGTCATGCAGCACGGCAAGAGCGGCTGGAGCAGCTCGATCAACCACTACGAGAGGTTCGAGAACCCGCTCGACGCCGCCCGCACCGCGGTCGTCACGCTCAAGGGTGCCGACGTCGTCCCCTTCTATCCCACCGTCTGAGCCGGGAGCAGCCGCCATGACCGTACGGAAGAACCAGGCGACGCTCACCGCCGCCGAGAAGAAGGCGTTCGTCGACGCCGTGCTCGAAGTCAAGCGCATCGGCGTGTACGACGAGTTCGTCGCCGCCCACCGGCTCCGGTTCTCGCTCGACATGAACACCGGGATATACGTGGGCCACTTCGGCCCCTCCTTCCTGCCCTGGCACCGCAAGTACCTCATCGACTTCGAGAAGGCGCTCCAGCAGGTCAACCCGGCGGTGTCGATCCCGTACTGGGACTGGACCGTCGACAACACCGCCGCCTCGTCCCTCTGGGCTCCGGACTTCCTCGGCGGCACCGGCCGCGCCCTGGACGACCAGGTCATGGACGGCCCCTTCGCGTACTCCGCCGGCAAGTGGAACATCACGGTCCTTGCCGACTCCGACCCCTTCCTCAAGCGCAACCTCGCCTACCGGGTTCCCACCCTGCCGACCCGGGCCGAGGTCGACGCGGCCCTCGCCATCCCCACGTACGACTCCGCCCCCTGGCGCGACGCATCGGCGGGCTTCCGTTCCGAGCTCGAAGGCACGTCGGGCTATCTGAGCATGCACAACCGGGTGCACAGCTGGGTCTGGGGGCAGATGCAGACGAGCGTCTCCCCGAACGACCCGGTGTTCTGGCTGCACCACGCGTTCGTCGACAAGCTCTGGGTCGACTGGCACGCACTCCACCCCACCAGCGCCGAGTACCTGCCCGCCGGGACCACGCCCGACGTGATCGACCTGAACGACCCGATGCCGCCCTGGACGAACGCCACCCCGCAGAGCGTCCTGGACCACACCCCGCACTACACGTACGCCTGACCCGGCTCCGCTCCCGCTCCCGCACGCCGCGGGAGCGGGAGCGGAACGCGCGGACGCCGCCGTTCGACTGAAGCGCCGTCACGTCGGATCGCGCGAACGGCCCGGTTGCCGATCCCGCCTCCGACGTTCCTGCATGATCACCAGCCGGATAATCGCACCCATCGCGAAGGGTCTGGCATGTACGGCAACAAACTCGCCCACACGGGCATGGGCACGGTGGCGATCGACGGACTGACCGTCGCGGGGGAGTGGCTGGTCGTGGTGGCGGCGCTGCTGGTGGTCACCGGCACCCTGCTCGTCCGCCTCGGCTTCCGCCGCGAGCGGCCACAGCGGTGATCGACGCACCAACGCCCCTGCTCCCGCCCCCACTCGTGCCGGTCGTCGGCCGGCACTCCGGCGTCGTGATCGCCGCTGCGGCACTCCCCCTGCTCGTCGCCGCCGTCTGGGCCGCGCTGCGCGGCATCGAGGCGGCCGGCTGACCGAAGGGCCGGGGCTGGCGCACGCCTGGCTGTGGGCACCGGTCGGCGCGCTCCTGGTCGTGCAGACCGTCCTGTTCGCCTGCGAACGCCCGCACCGCGCACAGCAATCCGCCACCGAATCCTGGCACGTCGCGGTCCTCATGCCGGTCTACAACGAGGACCCCGCCTATCTGCGCGCCGCCCTCACCGCACTCGCCGCCCAGACGCGCCGCCCCGACGCCGTCCACGTCGTCGACGACGGATCGGCGCACGACTACACCGAGGTGCGCACCTGGTGGACCGAGCACGCCCGCGCGGCGGACATCCGCACCACCTGGCAGCGCACCGCGAACCAGGGCAAGCGCCACGCCCAAGCGCAGGCGCTCAAGAGGGCCGGGACCCCGGACATCGTGGTCACCGTCGACTCCGACGCCAAACTCGCCCACGACGCCATCGACGAGATCCTCCAGCCCTTCGCCGACCCCCGCGTCCAGGGGTGCGCAGGACTCGTCCTCGCCGCCAACCACCGCAACACCCTGCTCTCCCGCTTCACCGACCTCTACTTCGTCGCCAACCAACTCGTCGACCGCTCGGCGCTGTCCCCCTCGGCGCGGTCACGGTGTCCCCGGGCAGCCTCGCCGCGTACCGCGCGGCCGTACTGACCGACAACCTCGACACCTACCTCACAGAGCGCTTCCTCGGGCGCCGCGTCCAGTTCTCCGACGACTCCCTGCTGACGCTCTTCGCCCTACTGAGGGGGCGCGTCGTGCAACAGCCCACCGCGGTCGTGCTCACGGCGATGCCCGAACGACCGGGACACCACCTGCGCTGGATACGCGGCTCCACCATCCGCTCCCTGTGGCGCGCCCGTTACCTCCCCCTGAGCCACCCCGCCTTCGTCGTCCAAGTCCTGCGCTGGTTCCGCCAGTTGCTGTGCACCGGCGCGATCTGCTGGCTCGTCGTCCTCCACCTGCGCCACGGTACGGCCCCCTCGCCCTGGTTGATCGCCGTCCCGCTGGCCCTCGGCTACGCCCAGGCCCTGCGCTACCTCACCGTGCGCCGCGACGACGAGACCTCCACGTACCAGATCGCCACCTGGCTGCTGACGCCCCTGGCCCTGCTGTGGGCCGGCACGGTGCTACGGGCGGTGCGCTGGTACGCGATCGCCACCTGCGGCAACACCAACTGGGGCACCCGCGCCGCCGGCCCCGAGGTGTCCCTCACACCCGGCTGAGGTCACCGCCCGCCCGCGCCCGAGCCCGGTCGACGCACCACGCACCCAACCCCACCAACACGGCCGCGCCCGCCGCGTACACCGGCAGCCACAGGGTCGTCGTCGCGGACAGACAGTCGGCGACGGCGGCCTGACTCCCGGACTCCTGCGCCTGGGCCAAGGCCGCACCGTCGCGACCGGCCAGGTCCCCGAGCTGCGCCTCCGTCCGTACGCTCTCGTACGCACCCAGCAGCGGACAGCGCGTCCGCGTGCCGGGCATCGGGAACAGCCACGCCCAACGCTGCATCATCGGAGCCAGTGCGATCGCCACGCACAAGCCGACGACCAGCGAAAACGCCACGAGATTACGCACGTACCCAGACCGCAGCCCCGGAGCCCACTCCGGCAGCCGGTACAGGGAGAAGACCACCACCAGCAGCGTGATCCCGATGTACGTGGCGAACCACTGCCACGACCCCTGCGCGAACGTCGCCGCCAACACGGCGGCGAGCGCGATCCCGATGACCCCCGGCTGCCCGGTGACGCCGCGCCCCGTGCCGGCGCCCGCCGAACTCCGTGCCCCTCGGCCGCTGTGATCGACCACGGTCCCTCCTGCCTGGTTGCGGCTCCCAGCATCCAGACGCCCCGCCCGATCACCCGCCGCCATGCCGGACCGGGCCACCAGCCTGGCCCGATCGGCGGCGCCCCCGGCCGACCTGTGACTACGTGCCGGCCCGCCCCGCCGGCGCGTGGGCGAGGTCGAGCAGCATCGTGTCCGAGGACCCCTCACGTCCCACGGCGAGGAAACCGCGGGTCATGTACAGGCGCACCGCCGCGTTGCCGTCCTCCACACTCAGGCTCAGCCCCTCGACGGGCTGCTCGATCGCGGCCTTCACCAACGCGTCCAACAGAGCGCTGCCGACGCCGCGCCCCCGGTACGCGGGCACGACGCCGAGGGTGAGCTCCGGCACCCCCGGGCCGACGTATCCGTACCCCGGGTCGTCCGCCGGAAAGACCCGCGCCCAGGCCGCGCCCACCAAGCTCCCCGCCGCGTCCTCGGCGACGACGCCGAAGTCACCGGGTCTCGACCAGTCGGTGACGTAGTGCGCGATGTGCGGCGTTCCGAGCAACTCGTCGCGGGTGAACCGGGGCCGGTCCCAGTTGAACGCCGCCAGCAGCATCTCCGTCAGGAAGTCGGCGTCCTGCGCCGTCGCGGGGCGCAGCCGTGTGCCGCCACCGGGTGTGTTCGTCGTGCCCGTCATCGCATCTGTCTAACAACGCAACGCGTCGCCCGCCACCGAGTATCCACCCCCGGCCGCGTCCGCCCGGGGCCGCGGCTTTCGCCGAACTACTGACAGACGCTGCCGCGTTTGCGACCATGGCCGACGCACCTCGAACGTTGCGTTGCGTACGCGCGGACCGGCCTCCACGACCTGCGCGCCGTCACGATCAGCGGACACGGAGGCGGGATGCCGACAAACGGGGGGATGCGGATCGGTGCGCCGCGGGCGCGGAGGTCCGGAGCGGTCGTCACGGTGTTCTGTGTCCTGGTGGGCTGGCTGCTCACCGCCCTGGGCGAACCCAGAGCGGCGTCCGTACTCGAACTCGACCCCGGCCTGGTGTGGCTGGCCAGCGACCCGCCCGGCCTGTTCACCTCCGTCGACCCCTCCTCCGCCCGGCCCGTGGCCCACGTTCCCTTCCCCGAAGGCGCGTTGGGCAGCGGCGGGCGCGTCGAGATGCACCAGGGGGACGATCGGGCGGTGGCACAACTCGTGCCCGGGCGTGAGCAGGGAAGACCAGGCAGCGCGGTGGTCCTCGACAACCGGCTGCTCGCCACCGACCCACGGGTGCTGCGGCTGCCGCTGCGAGTGTCCGTCGCCGCTTCCGGTACGAACGTGTTCACGCTGGACTCCGTCTCGGGCCGGGTGGCGGTCGGCGAGAGCCCGCGCGTTCCCCGGGCCGAGGACTTCGCGCTGGGCGGCCGGATCGGCGCCGTGGTCGAGGACGGAGCAGGGGGACTGTGGGCGCACCTGCCGACGACCGGGGAGGCCCGCAGAGTGGGGCGCAGCGGTGTCGACGGGACCGTCAGGGTGTCGCAGCCCGGTCATGACGTGCGACTGGTCGGCGGTGGCGGCGGGACAGCGGCGGCCGTCGACACGAAGGCCGGCACGTACGCCGTCCTGACCGGAGGTGACCGCGGCGGCCCGGTCTCGCTGCCGCTGGCCGCCGGTGAGCGCGTGGCCGCCGTCGGCCCCGGGGCGCGGGGTCGCCTGCACGTCGTGGCGGAACCCACCAACACCCTGGTGACCGTCGACACGGCGACGGGCCGTGCCGCGGCCCGATTACGGCTGCCGGACGAGGAGGGAGGGCAGTTCGGCGACCCGGTCGAGCACGGCGGGCGCATCTGGGTGCCCGACCGCGGCACGGGGCGGATTCTCGCGTACGGCCCGGGCACCGGGCGCGGCGGCGAAGCCGCCCGACTGGCCGACGGACCCGCCCCCGGGCTCACGGCCTTCGCCCGCGGCGAGTGGATCTGGGCCAACGATCCCGGCGGTCCGCTCGCGATGGTGGGCGACGCCAGGGAGGTGCGGGTCCTGCGGAAGTACCCGAAGGAGCGGCCGGCACCGTCCGCCTCGCCCAGCGCGTCGCCCTCCTCGACGCCGTCCGCGTCGCCCAGCGCGTCGCCGTCACCCGCCCCGAAGCCCACGGCTGAGCCGACCCCCTCCCGTACTCCGAAACCCAGTGCGAGCGGCGCGTTCGCCCCCGTTCTGACGGGCACGCTCGCCGCACCGGCCGGCCGGCTGAGCTTCGCGCCCGACGGCCGGGCCATCGCGGTGCACACACCGGCGAGGGACCGGATCGACGTATGGGTCCGCCGGGGCACGGGCTACGCCAGGAGTGGCAGCGTGCCCCTGTTCGGGGCCTCGGAGTCATTCGGGATGGAGTTCACCCCCGACTGGCGTTCGCTGTTCCTCGCGGTGGCCAACGGCGACGTCGGCGTCTACGACATGACGAATCCCCGCGCCCCACGGGTACGCCACCACTGGCCGACGTTCTTCGTCCCCTCAGGGGCAGTGACGCACACGGCGGTGGACGCGGCCGGCTCGCTGATGGCGATGGCCACCACGGACCGTTCGGCACGGGGCGAGCTGACCGTGCTGGACTTCTCGGACCCCGACTCCCCTCGGCGCATCGACACCGGAGCTGCCGTCGGCGGTCCGGGGGTGCTGCTCGCCAAGCCCGTGTTCAGCCCCGCGGCACCGCTCCTCGCCGTGCCCGTCATGAACATGGGCCGTGAGCCGTCCCTGGTGCTCGTGGACCTGACCGAACCCCAGGCCGCGCGCACCCACACCACGTCCCTGCGGACCTCCGTGGTCCCGGACTTCACGGCCGACGGCCGGTGGATGGTCGCCAGCGGCACGAACGGGGCCCTCTCGGTGTGGGACGTCTCCAACCCGTCAGCTCCGAAGGAACGCCCGGTGCCCGGTGCCACCACCGCCGGAGCCGTGGCGATCAGCCCGGACGGGCGGCTTGTCGCAGCCGGCCCCGCGCCCCAGCAACGCGGACCGGTGACCATGTGGCGCCGAACGACCGACGGCGGCTTCCGCAAGCTCGGCACGGTCCCCGGTGGCGACGAGGCCGTCCGGACCGTGGCCTTCGGCGAGGGCGGCCGGGTGCTGGCGTTGGGTACGGACAAGGACGTGCGCCTGTGGAGGATGCGGTGATCGATCGGCACGGCAGGTCAACGGACGAGGTACTGACGGGCTTCCGCGACCGCTTCGACCTGGCTGCCGATGCCCTCGGCCACGTGCTGCGCGGCAAGGACGCCGTCGTGCGGCACGCGTTGGTGTGCCTGCTCGCCGAAGGACACCTCCTGATCGAGGACGTTCCCGGCGTGGGCAAGACGTCCCTGGCCCGTGCACTCGCAGCCGTGTTCGGGGTGTCGAGCGGGCGCGTCCAGTTCACCCCCGACCTGATGCCGTCCGACATCACCGGCGTTCAGGTGCACCGGGGCGGCGGCGCCTTCGTCTTCGTGCCCGGGCCCGTCTTCGCGCACGTGGTCGTCTGCGACGAGATCAACCGCGCCTCGCCCAAGGCACAGGCCGCGCTGCTGGAAGTGATGGAGGAACGTCAGGTGTCGGTCGCGGGGGAGACCCACCGGGTGCCGACCCCCTTCATGGTCGTCGCCACCCAGAACCCGGTGGACTTCGCCGGCACCTACCCCCTGCCCGAAGCCCAGGTGGACCGGTTCCTGATGCGCGTGGGCATCGGCCCGCCCGACGTGGCGACCGAGAGCGAGATCCTCGCCAGGGAGCACCAGGAGCCGTTGGGGGCCGCGTCCGTGACCGGCGTCCTCGACGAGGACACCCTGGTCGAGATGATCGCAGCGGCGCGCCGGGTCACGGTCGCCCCCGAACTCCACCGCTACATCGCCCTGCTGCTGCGGGAGACCCGCTCCCCGGAGCACCGCGACACCCTCCGACTGGGCGCCAGCACCCGCGCCGGCCTCCAACTCCTGCGGGCCGCCCGGGTGCACGCCCTCGCCCTCGGCCGCTACGGAGTCATCCCCGACGACGTCAAAGACCTGGCGATGCCCGTCCTGGCCCATCGGCTGCTGCTCACCGACCGGGCCGTGATGTCGGGGGTGAGCGGGGCGGAAGTGCTGCGGAAGATCCTCAAGACCGTGCCGGTGCCGCGGTGAACCGGCTCCGGTCGCTCCCCGTGCCCACGACCCGCGGAACGGCGCTGCTGCTCTGCTCCCTCGCCCTGGGCGCCGCCGCACACACCCTGGCGACCCCGGTGCTCGCGGCGCTGGCGGCCTGCGGCCTGCTCGCCGTCCTGACGGCGCTCGGGACCCTGGTGGCCGCTTCGACGGGTCGCCGACGAGCGGTGCGGGTGCGTGTGGAACACGCAGTGGTCGAACGCGGCGAGCCCCTGCGCCTCCTGCTCGCACTGCCCGCCGGGCCGCGCTGGCTGCCCGCCCCGGAAGTGGGCCTGGCCTCGCCCGCGTTCGGCCGCACGGCCGTGCCCGCCGAGCCGACGCCCGGCCCGGCGGAAGCCGGCTACCCGCTTCCCACCACCCGCCACGGTCCCTTGCGCATCGACCCCGTGACGGTGCGCCGCGTCGACCCCCTGGCGCTGGCCCGTACCACCACGGTCCTCGACACTCCGCTGACCGTGCTGGTGCTGCCCCGCGTCCTGCCCGTGCCCCTGCGTGACGTCCGCCGCGCCCCGGCCCCCGACGGACGCGCCTGCGCGCTGTCCGCACCGGACGGTACCGAGGTCGAGCCGTACGCCCTGCGGGAGTACCGGCCAGGTGACGACGTCCGACGGGTGCACTGGGCGAGCAGCGCACGGACCGGCACGCTCCTGGTGCGTCAGGACACCGCCCTGGACACCCCCAGCCGCTACCTCTGGCTGGACGCCCGCCCCGGCGCCTACCGGTCGGCCGAGGCGTTCGAGGAAGCGGTCGACACGGCGGCGTCGCTCGCCGTGGACGCCGTCCACGGCGGGGAGTCCGTACGCCTGTGGACCTCCGCCGGCGCCGACCTGCACTGCCCCGCAGGACGGCCGGCCGCGGCCCGGGTGGTCGACTTCCTGCTGCGGGTCCCTCTCGACGAGCGGGACCCGCGCACTCCGCCTGCCTCGCCCATGGCGCCGATCGCCGCCCGCGGCCTGCTGACCGTCCTGACGGGGGACGCGGACTCCGCGCTCCCTCTGCCCGGCCGGCCTCCGGGCCACGGACGCGCCGTCGTGATCCACCTCGGCCCCACGGCCCCGGACGGCCCTGGCGGCTCTGACGGGACGTCGGGCCACACCACGGATCGACGGGACGGCACGGGGTTCGAGGGCGGAGAACCGGTCCGCCACCGGCACGCCGCGGACGCCGCCCGCGCGCTGCTGCTGTGGAGCGTGGCCGCGCGCACCCACACGACGATCCGGAGCGGGAACCTCCGGAGCGGGCGCTGATGACCGGGCCGCGTCGAGCCGCGCCGTCCCACGCCGTCCCGGTGCCGTACGTGCGACTGCTCGCCGTGTTCGCGGCGGCAGCCTCCTGCGGCTTCGTCTTCCACCAGGCCGTCGGACTCCGGACGCTGCTGGTGCCCGTCACGATCGCAGCACTGCTGCCGGTCCTGCTGCTCCTCCTCGTCCGACGACGGCTGCGACCGCTGGAAGTGACCCTGCCGCTGTCAGCCGTCCTGTGGCTACCGGCCGCCGCCGTCACCGTCCACGGCGCGACGTCCCCGGCCGGGGTGCCGACTGCCGTGTCCGACGCCCTCGACGCGGCGGCCCAAGGATGGGGCACGCTCCTGGACACCCCCGTGCCCACCGAGGCTGACCCCGTCCTGACGACCGTGCCCTTCACCCTCACCTGGCTGGCGTCGGCCGCAGGGGCCGAGCTGGTCCTCAGGACACCGGGCATCGCCGGGGCGCTCCCGGGGCCCGCCGCCTTCGTGTGCGCGGTCGCGGCCTGCCTCCCCGGCAGGGGCACGCTGGTGCCACAGGCCCTCGTGCTCGTCGCGGCCGCGACCGTGCTCCTCGCGCCGGGACCCGCACGGGCGCCAGGGGCCGCCGCGCGCCGCACCGCAGTACGGCGCCGGCTGCACGCGGTGGCGTGGACCGTCCCGGTGGGCGCCGTCGCCTTCGTCGCCGTCGTCAACCTGTGGCAGCCCGGCAGCGCCCCGTACGACCCGCGTGACCACCGGGCCTCCCGCACCCGCACGCTCACCGCGGGCCACCCCATGGCCCGACTCGCGGACTGGGAACGCCACCCCCGCCAGGAGCTGTTCCGGGCCTCGGCCGCACCGCCCGGTCGCTGGCGCTGGGCCACCCTCAGCGCCTACGACGGGCTGCAATGGTCGCCCTACGGCCCCTTCACCACGGTCGCCGGCCCCCTGCCCCCACCCGACGACGACACCCCGACACCCCCGAGCGATCCGCTGCGCCTCCAGGTGGAACTCACCGGACTCACTGGACCCTTGCTGCCGCTCCCTGAACGGGCGTTCGACCTCGCGGCCCCAACCGGGACCGCCTACAACCGGCACGAGCACGCCGCCCTCGCCCCCGGCGAACAGACCCGCTACCGCGTCAGTGCCGTACGGGCGGAGCCCCCTGCGCCCGCGACCCTGGCGCGGCAGGCCCCGGCCAGCGGCGGGAGCCATCTGGAACAGGCACGGCAGACTCCCGTCACCGTCCCCGCTGCCCTGACCGAGTTGGCCGACCGCACCCGCAGCGCCGCCCCCTCCCCGTACGGCCGGCTGACCGCCCTGCGCAACGCGCTGCGCGACGACGGCTACGTACGGCTGCGGGGCGCGCCCTACGCCCAGTCGACCGGTGCGCTCGCCCGCTTCCTGGAACAACGCCGGGGCACGGCCGTCGACTTCGCCGCCGCCTTCGCCCTCGCCGCACGTCTGCACGGCGTACCCAGCCGCATCGTCATCGGCTTCGACACCGGCGGCCAGCGGAGCACGATCGTCGCGGGCGACGCCCGCGTGTGGGCCGAGGCCGCCCTCGCCGGTGCCGGCTGGGTGCCCTTCGACCCGGCGCCGCCCACCACCGTGCAGGACACCGACCACCCGCCGCCCTCGGCCGCAGCCCGGCCCGACGCCCCCAGCCCGACGCCCTCCGGCCAGACCCCGACGACCGGCGAGACACAGCAGAGCCAAGCGAGCGGCACCACCCCGCACGCCCCGAAGACCGCCGTCCCCTGGCTGAACGTCGCCCTGTGGTCCCTCATCGGCCTCCTGGCGCTCGCCACAGCCGTGCGGACGGCCACCGTCCTCGTCGGGCCCGCGCTGCGACAGCGCCGGGGCCGCCGGTCGCCGGCCCCCACCACCAGAGTCCTCGCCGCCTGGCACGAAGCCGTCGAGGACTACCGGTACAGCGGAGCCGCCCCACCCGCACGCAGCGACACCTACGTGGAATCGGCGCGGACCATGGCAGCGCACCGCAACCCCGCCACCGAACCCGCCGCCGTCGCACTCGCCCTGCTCGCCTCCCGCGCCCGCTACTGCGAACCCGCCCCCGCAGGCACCGGTACGCCACCGGGGCCCGGTGCCTTGGACGCAACCGACGCCGAACTGGCCTGGCTGTACCAGGAGTCGATCCGCGCGCAACTGCTGCCCGGACGGACGCGGGCCAGAGCCGTACTACTCCGCCTGGTCCTGCCCCGTAACGCCAGACGACCGAAAGCAGCCTCCGACCGACTCCCCGCCCGCGCCGCGAGGACGGGGGAGGGGACACACCGATGAACGACGCCCTGCCCGGCCTCGCCACCCCCGGATCACGGGCGCTGCTCATCGGCACCGCCGGCACCGCCGACCCCGACGAACTGCCGCCCGTCGACGCGGTGCACCGCACCCTCGCCGACCTGCGGGAGGCGCTGCTGACCCACTGCGGTCTGCACCCGGAACGCCTGGACGTCGTGGTCGACCCGACCGACCCGGCAGCCCTCGCCCGCGCCGTCGCCCGAGCGGCACGGGCCACCACCGACACCCTGTTCCTCCACTACGTCGGCCACGGTCTCGTCGGCCCCCGCAACGAACTGCGCCTCTGCACCCGGTCCACCACCGGGGCTCAGGACGAACTGCGCTTCACCACCGTCTCCTTTGCCGACCTCCTCGACGTCATCCGGCCCCACCGCCCCGATCGACTCGTCGCCGTCCTCGACTGCTGCCACGCCGAACGCGCCGCCGACGAGCCCGTCACCGGCCTGCGCCACCACTACCTGCTGCCCGCCGCCGCCCGTGATCAGGCCGCCCTCGCCCCACCCGGTCGAGCCCACACCACCTTCTCCGGCGCCCTGATCGACCTGCTGAACGACGGAGTGACCGGAGCGCCGCACCTGCTCACCCTGGAAGACGTGCAGCACGCCCTGACCGGCCGGGGCATGAGCCCCCGGGCCCGGCTGGACTCCACCAGCGCGAGCTTTCCCCTCGCCCGCAACACCGCCCCCACCGTCACCCCGCGGGAAGTCCGTGCGAACCGGGACAGCGGAACGTGCCCCTACCCCGGACTCGCCGCCTTCGACGAGACCAACCACCGCTGGTTCCACGGACGCCAGGGCCTCGTCGACGACCTGCTGCACACCGTGACCAGACCTCCGCACCCGGACCTGCCGCTGATGCTGCTCGGCGTCTCCGGCGTCGGCAAGTCCTCCCTGCTGCGCGCCGGTCTCCTGCCCGCGCTGCGCCGAAGCTCACCGGACGCCGAACGCCCCGCCCGGACCTGGACGACGGTGCTGGTGACCCCTACCGGGCGCCCTCTGCGCGTCCTCGCTAACGCCCTTGCACCGCTCACCGGCGCGGACGGCCCCGCTCTCCAACGCCAGCTGACCACTGCTCCCACCCGGGTCGCCCGCGCCCTGCACCGCCCCGGGACGGCCGTCCTGATCTGCGTCGACCAGTTCGAAGAGGTCTTCACCCTCTGTGACGACGAAGCCGAACGCACCGCCTTCCTCCGCGCGCTGACGACCCTCGCCGGCCCGGCCGCGGCCCCCGGCCCCGTGTCCGGCTCGACCACCGGCCCCCGCACCACACTCCGCGTACTGCTGTGCGTCAGCGCCCTGTACTACGCCCAGTGCGCCGAACGCCCCGAACTCACCCGTGCCCTGTCGCACCAGCAGACCGTGGTGCCACCGCTGGACGCCGCAGGCATCCGCGCCGCCGTGCTCGACCCCGCCCACCAGGAGAACCTCCGGGTCGAGGACGGCCTGCTCGAACTCGTCCTCGCCGACCTCGGTCACGACCGCAACGGCTGGCACGGCCCGGACCCCGACACCGGACCACCCCGGCCTGCCCAGGGGGCACTCGGCTCCACGGTCCACCTCGCCCAAGCCCTCGCCGCCACCTGGCAGCGGCGCGAACACGGCACCCTCACCGTCCGCGGCTACCGCGCCACCGGCGGCATCGTCGGCGTCCTCACCGCCACCGCCGACGCCGTCTTCGCCGACCTCACCCCCGACGAACGCATCCTCAGCCGCCACCTGCTGCTGCGCACCGTACGCCCCGGCCGCCCCCTCGAAGGCGTGCCGCCGACCCGCCAACCAGTAGACCGGCACGCCCTGGTACGGGAACTCTGCGGCCCCGACCCCCAACGCCGCGCCACCGCCGACGCCCTCGTCGACCGCTTCCTGCGCGCCGGTCTGCTCGTCCCCTCCGGCGACCTCGTCCAACCAGCCCACGACACCCTCCTGCGGGACTGGCACCTGATGCGCGGATGGCTCGCCGACGACCCCCACTGGCGACTGCGCCACGGCCAGGTGCGTGCAGCGACCGAGGCGTGGCGGGTCTCGGGCGAACGCGCCGACGACCTCTACCGGGGACACACCCTGGCCGAAGCCCTGGACCTCGTCCGCGACCGACCACGGCTCGACGTGGGGGAGGACGTGGCGCGGTTCCTCGACGCATCGGTACGCAGCGAGCGCCACGGCGCGCGTCGGCACCGGCTGCGCGGGCGGCTGGGGCCGGTGCTCGCCGTCGCCACCGCGGGCAGCCTCGTCGCGGCGGTCGTCCTCGGCACGACGGGAACGCGCGCCCAACGCGACGCCACCGCCGAACGGGAGACCCGACAGGCCCGCGACCAGGCCCGTGCCGCCATGGACCTGCGGGACCTGGAGCCGGCGCACGCCGCCCGGCTGGCCCTCGCCGCACGGCACCGCGGCGGCGACGAAGCGTGGTCGGCCCTGATCTCCCTGTCCCGAGGTCCGCACCCCCTGCCCCAAGCAGCCACGGCCGCGACGCGCCTGCCCGCGGTGACGGCCGCGTCCTTCGCACCCCGGGAACCGCTGGTGGCCCTGGTGACCGGAGGCCGCGTACGCCTGTGGAGCACCGTCACCGGTCGCGGCATCGGCACCCTCACCCCGCGCGGCGACCGGCGCACCCCGCTCGACGTGGCCCACTCAGGAGACGGCCGACGCGTCGTGGTGCTCACCACCGGCCCCGGCGGAGCCGAGGCACACGTCTGGGATGCCACCTCCGTGGAGGGACAGCCCGCCCACGTCCTCGCCGTGCGCCCCTCCCCGGGGGAGACCTGGAGGGTCAGCCTGTCCAAGGACGGCTCCACCGTGGCCGTCACCAGCGAGGAGGCCACCGAACTCCTGCCCGTCACCCCCGCCGGCGAGCGTCGCATCCTTGACGGCGAGAGCCTCGCGTACGTCGCGGGCGGCACCCTCCTCGCCGGACTGGACCGCGACCGTCGGCCCACGGTGCGCCAGGGCACCCGATCCGCCGTCCCGCTGCCGGGCGCCACCGGCAAGTACGTCGGACTGCCCGCCGTCGCCCCCGACGGCACCGCACTGGCGGCCCGGCGCGCGGACGGCACCGTCGACCGCTGGCAGCTCGACAGCCCCACCGTCCTCCGGATGGACCCGCTCACCTCCACCGCCACCACCGGGCTCCTGGAATTCTCCGGCGACAGCCGGTTCCTGGCCGTGTCCGAAGGCAATGGCCGAGTCGCGCTGTGGGACGCCCGAGTCCCGGCCCGGCCCACCCTGACGACGGTCCATGAGTGGCGCTCAACGCCGAAGTTGCTGCTGTTCGGCCCGCCATCCGCCCCGGGCCATCCGGCGCTGTTCGTCTCCGACGGCGTGACGAGCGGCCTGTGGAGTGCGTTGCCGTTGCGCCAGCCGGCCGCCCGCACGGAACTGCCCGTACCGGGTCCCGTCGCGAGCGCCTTGTCCCCCGACGGCACGCTCGTCGCGGTGGGAACCCACGAGGGCGCGGTGCGGATCCGTGCCGCGGCCGGCGCTGCCGAACCCGTCGACCTGGGTGGCGGCACCGGCAGCCCCGTGACGGACTTGGCGTTCCTGCACGACGGGCGCACCGTGATGGTCGTCCGGGGCAAGGGCGTGGAACTGTGGGACGCGGAGGACGGCGCAGCGTCCCGCCCCCTGGCCACCCTGCCCGGCGTACGGGCGGCTCCCGCGGCCGGTGCAGCACGGCTGCTGGTCTCCACGCCGGAGCGAAGGGTCGTGCTGTGGGACACCGACCGTCCCACGAACCCACGCCGCATCATGGACGTCGCAGCCGCCCCGCCCCTCCCCACGGAACCGGTCGCCCTCTCTGTCGACGGCACCCTCGCATACGCCGGAAAGTGGTGGGATCTCACCCACCCCACACCGCGCGCCGTTTCCGGTACGCCCACGACGGCGGCACGAGCCGTCCCTCTTGCCTCCGCGGCCCCGAAGCCGGCCGCGGACCAGCAGCGGCTCGTCACGGGCGGCGACACCACCCTGCTGGTGGGAGCCAGCAACGCCGCCGAGGACGTACGCAAGTCCGAAGGACGGGAACGTGACGTCACCGCACCCGGTACGACCGTCACCGCCGCGGCCCTCACCCCCGACGGATCCCTGCTGGCGCTCGGCGACGCACGCGGCAGCGTCCGGCTCGCACGCCGGACCGCGACCGGCGACTGGCACACGATCACCACCCTCCCCGCCCGGGAGGGCGCCATCACGGCCCTGGCCCTCACCTCGAAGGCCGACCTCGCCGTCGCCGCGGCGGACGGCACCGTCCTCGTCTCCGCACTCGCCCCCGACCACCTCGCCACCGCCCTGTGCAGCCGGCTGCGCACCCAGACCCCGCCGGCAGCCTCCGACCTGCCGGAAGTCGCCGGTCCGTCGAACGAACAGCTCTGCGGCGACGACTAGACGAACCCATCCCCCGCCCCTGCAACGGAAAGGCCGACAGCACCGTGCGCCTGATCTTCTCCACGGCGTCCCCGGACGACATCACCCCCGACGACTGGCGGGACCTTCGCTCCCGACTGGAAGCCGAACCCGACCTGGGCCGCATCGAGGAACTGCGGCGCCCCGTCGCCCGGGGCGAGCTGGGAGCCGACCTCTACGGCCTGGCGATCGAACTCGGCGTCGTCACGGTCGCGGTCCTCGGTGTCGCCCTGGAGTCCTGGCTCCGCTCACGGACCGGGCGCTTCACCGTGACCTGGGAGAGCGACGAACCCAACGGCCGCAACACGATCACGGTGGAAGCCGACAACACCCACGGCGTGCGCGCGGCCCGAGCGGTGGTGGAGGACCTGACACGCGCCCTCGAAGGTTTCCGTAGCCCCGATGCGCCGACGCCGACCGAGCCCCCACCGTCACCGCCCTCCGCTCCGGCAGACCCTTCCGACCGACCCGACGACCCCGACTCGTCCGACACGGAACCGTCACGTCATGGCGATACCGACCGATGAGTTTGATCAACTGGGGCAGTCCTATCTGTCACGATGAACCGTCCGAGGAGGAGCACGTGCCCCAGTTGCTGAGAGTGCAGAACTTCAACGTCTCGACGGACGGTGTCGGAGCCGGCGAGCACCAGAGCCTTGAGCGTCCCTTCGGCGACCTCGACCCCGAGAAGCTGTTCGCCTGGGCCGGTGCCACCGCGAGCTGGCCCCGGCGCACCGAGCCCGGTGGCACCCGGGGCCTCGACGACTACTTCACCCGCGACTTCGCGCACAACATCGGTGCCGAGATCATGGGCCGCAACAAGTTCGGCCCCCAGCGCGGGCCCTGGCAGGACCACGAGTGGCGCGGCTGGTGGGGCGACGAGCCCCCGTTCCACACCCCGGTGTTCGTGATGACCCACCACGAGCGGCCGTCGTTCACACTCTCCGACACCACGTTCCACTTCGTCTCCGGCGACCCGAGCGCGGTCCTTGAACGGGCGCGCGACGCGGCGCAGGGCAAGGACGTCCGGCTCGGCGGCGGCGTCACCACCATCCGTCAGTTCCTTGACGCCGACCTCGTCGACACCCTGCACGTGGCGGTCGCGCCGGTGAAGCTCGGGCCCGGACTGCGGCTGTGGGAGTCCCCCGAAGAACTGCTCGACCGCTACCACCTGGAGGTCGTCCCCAGCTCAAGCGGCGTGGCCCACCACCTGTTCTGGCGCAAGTGAAAGGCCCCCGGGCGCCAGCTCAACCCCGTTGGCGGGTGTTGATGCGGGCGGCCCGCCGGGTGAGGTGATCGCGTTCGGCGAGGTTGGGCGCCCGGCAGGCGGCCTCGGCGTACAGCCGTGCCGCAGCCTGGAGGTCGCCGTCGCGTTCGTGGAGGTACGCGGCCACCGCGGCGTGACGAGGGACGGACGGGTCCACCAATGCCAGGGCCGCCAGCCCGGCGCGCGGCCCGTCCGCCTCGCCGACGGCCACGGCACGGTTCAACCGGACGACCGGGCTGTCGGTCAGCCGCACCAGTTCGTCGTACCACTCAACGATCTGCACCCAGTCGGTCTCCTCCGCGGTGGGCGCATCGGCGTGGAGCGCGGCAACGGCTGCCTGCGCCTGGTACTCACCCAGTCGGTCGCGCGCGAGGGCCGCCTGAAGGACTTCGACGCCCTCGGCGATCGCAGCGGTGTCCCAACGGTCGCGGTCCTGCTCGGCGAGCGGCACCAGCCTGCCGTCGGGCGCGGTCCGAGCCGCGCGACGGGCGTGGTGCAGCAGCATGAGCGCGAGCAGCCCCGCGACCTCGGGGTGGTCGATCCCTGCCACGAGCTGCCGGGTCAGCCGGATCGCCTCCGCGGCGAGGTCGACGTCGCCCGTGTAGCCCTCGTTGAAGACGAGGTACAGCACCCGCAGCACGGTCGCGACGTCACCGGGCTGGTCCAAACGGACGTGGGTGACGGTGCGCTTCGCACGGCTGATGCGCTGCGCCACGGTCGCCTCGGGCACGAGGTACGCCCGGGCGATCTGCCGGGTGGTGAGCCCGCCGACGGCGCGCAGCGTCAGCGCGACCGCGGACGACGGCGTGAGCGACGGATGGGCGCACAGGAAGTAGAGCTGCAACGTGTCGTCCACCGCGGGCGCGAGCCCCGGCGGCGGCTCGTCGTCGACGAGGTCCTCACGCCTGCGGCGGGCGGCGTCCGCCCGCTGCGCGTCGAGGAACTTGCGCCAGGCCACGGTGACCAGCCACGCCTTCGCATCCCGCGGCGGGTCGGCAGGCCAGGTCCGTACGGCCTCCATCAGCGCGTCCTGTACGGCGTCCTCGGCCGCCGCGAAGTCGGCTCCGCGGCGGACGAGGATCCCGAGCACGCCCGGCGTGAGGCTTCTGAGCAGCGCCTCGTCCATCGACGGAGTCACTCGGTGATGCAGGGCGCCGCGCCGAGGAACGGGCGTACTTCCAGCCACTCGTGAAGGGGCCTCCCACCCGCCCCGGGCGCCGCCGACAGCTCTCCGGCCAGCTCGACGGCGCGCTCGCTGCTGTCGACGTCGATCACCATCCAACCGGCGATGAGGTCCTTGGTCTCGGCGAACGGCCCGTCGGTGACGGGCGGGCGGCCCTCCCCGTCGTACCGGACGAACATCCCCTCAGGAGCGAGTGCCTGGCTGTCGACGAACTCGCCGGTCTCCTCCAACCGTGCAGCGAAGTCCTGCATGTACTGCACGTGGGCCGAGATCTCCGCGGGCGTCCACCGGTCCATCGGCACGTCGTTGACCGAGGCCGGAGCGCCACGGTAGTGCTTGAGCAGCAAGTACTTCGCCATCGTGTTTCTCCCTGAGCGCTGGTGCGACCCATTGTGGTCGCCTTCACTACGGGGACGGAGCCAGGCACGGATTCTCGACATCACCGCCCGCACCTTCCTCACCCGAGCGGACGAGCCCGCCCGGGGGACGACCGAGCGGCCACGGGGGACGCCCCGGTCGACCACACCGCCACCGACCTCCCAAAGGGCCACGTGATGAGGAGCGACGAGCACGAGCGAGCCTCCTGCCCAGCGCTGGCCCGGATCCCCCCGCCCCCTGAGCTGCGGCGGAACCTACTGGAGCCACGAGGGCGGAGACGGCGGCCACGTCACCCTCAACGGAGTCACCGAGGACGGCAGACGAAGCGCCGCGGTCTCCATGTCCGAAGCTCGCGGCGACACCCTTGAGCACGTCCTGGAACAGGAGAACGCGGCGAGCACACTGATCGGCCACGCGCTGTGCGCCCGGTGAGCGGTCCCATCGGCGCGCATGCCCTGGGAAGGCTCGGAGACGGATCAACCACGGGGTCAAGCCCCCATCGGCGGGGCGCAGGTCAAAAGCCCAGGCAGCCCGTCAGGCGATCCACACGAGTAGCCCCTGCCGAAGGCGGGCCGTCGTCTGGAAGAACGCCCTGAGGTCCTGGTAGGCGATGGCCGTGTCGTCCAGCCGTTCCCCGGGGTCGGACCCGGAGTACGGATAGATCCCCGCATCCGCGAGCTCAGCTGGCGCGACTCCCTCCACGAGACCCTCCGGGGTGATCGCCCCCATGGCCCGGGCAGCGGCCTGCACCTGCTCCGGGCTGATGGTGCGAGGCGGTCCGTACCCCCAGTCGTCCGCGCCGGGAAGCTCTTCCTCGCCGTGCACCACGTTCACCTCGACCCCGCGGAGCTTGAGCAGGTACTCCAGCGCGTGCCACATCTTCCCGGTGCTGTGCAGACGGCCTCCGGCGACGGGCGTTCCGTCGCCCGGATCCGCGGCCAAGTGCTCCTCGACGAAGTCCCAGGCCCAGTCGGGTTCCTGGATCGCCCGCTCCCATTCCGCGGGGGCGAGGCGGGCGTACTGTCCGATCATGCTCATGGGCGGATCGTAGGTGCTGCCACTGACAGCTCCCGCTGCTCCGGACGATCAAGCCCGGTCGGCCGGGAAGACGCACGGCGACAGTCGAGCCCCCTCGTCCTCAGCGTCCGCTGCGCCGTCAGCTCCCGGCCGGTGGCGATGGATGAGGTTCGGTACGCACGTGCGTACGCACCCCCTGCACGCTGAACAGGATGAGAAGCTCGACCGCGCCGCCGTCGGCACTGCCCAGCCAGTGAGGCAGGGACGTGTCGAACTCGGCTGCTTCACCGGGCGGCAGTGTCAGATCACGCTCGCCGATCACCAGCCGTAGACGCCCGCTGAGCACGTAGAGCCATTCGAAGCCCTCGTGGGTCTGCGGGGTCGGTTCGAGCGGTTTCGGCAGTGCGGGAATGATCATCTTGAACGCGTGCACCCCGCCCGGCCGCCGGGACAGCGGGACGAACGTCATCCCGAACCGCTTGATCGGCTTGAGGTGCATCCGCGGGTCGCCCGTGCGTGGGGCACCCACGAGGTCGTCCAACGGAACGTCGTAGATACGGGCCAGGGGGAGCAGCAGTTCGAGGCTCGGCCGGCGTAGCCCGCTCTCCAGCCGGGACAGGGTGCTCTCCGAGACACCGGTCGTCGCCGCCAGCTCGGCGAGGGTGATGCCGCGGTCACGACGCAGCGCACGAAGGCGGGGCCCCACCGCGTCGAGTACGTCGTCGTCCGTCTTGCGATCCATCAGGCCATCTTGCCGTAACCGCAAGAATCCGTGCCACGCCATGGCGCCTTGGCAAGACTGACGCACGGCCGGACCGCACCGCTCCCAGCACCCGCTGGGACCCTCACCCACACGTTCAAGGAATCCGGCCGACACCCATGCCACGTGAGCGTCCTCCGCGAACTCTTCGGCGGCAAATCACCGGCCACCGAGCCACCTTTCCGGAACGGGAACACATGATCACAGCACCCCAGCAGCTGCCGCGCCCCGTCCACCGATCCGCGCGCACGGTGGCGATCGTCGTGCTCGCCCTGCTGCTGACGATCGCCACCGCGGCCTGTTCCACACCGTCGGCAGACGGCGACGTTCCCGCCCACGCCGCAGCCACCCAGAACGACCCCCGGTTCACGGACACCTTCCGGCACGAGTTCGCCGACGTCGACGGCGTCCGCATGCACTACGTGACCGGCGGCAGCGGCACACCGGTCGTGCTGGTCCACGGTTGGCCGCAGACCTGGTACGGCTGGTGGCCGATCATGCCGGAACTCGCCAAGCACCACACCGTCTACGCCGTCGACCTGCCCGGGCTGGGCGACAGCACCGGCTCACCGACCGGTTACGACAAGGCCACGCTCGCGCGGTACGTCCACAAGCTGATCGCGGATCGGCTCGGGATCCGCGACGCCCGTGTCGTCGGGCACGACTTCGGCGCCGCGGTGGCATTCCAGTACGCCAGCCAGTTCCCCGCCGACACCGCCCGCCTCGGCTACCTCGACCTGCCGCTGCCGGGGCCCGCGATCGACGCGCCCACCTACCGAACACTGAGCTGGCACATCGCCTTCCACTCCCAGCGGCGAGTGCCCGAGACGGTCGTGGGGGACGACGTCCGTGAGTACCTGGCACTGTTCTACCCTCAGGTCTCCTTCGGCGGCACGGCGTTCGGCGGGACCGCCACCCGGTCTCCGTTCACCACCACCGAAGTCAACGAGTACGCACGCACCTACAGCCGACCCCAGGCCCTGGCGGGCGGCTTCGAGCTCTATCGCGCCCTCGACAAGGACGTCCGCGACACAGTCGCGGCAGCACCCGTACGTGCTCCGGCCCTGCTCATGACCGCTCAAGGGCAGCTCGACGCGATCCGGGGCACAGTGGCCCCGCGCATCACCAACGTCGTGCGGGCGACGGACGTCCCGAAGGCCGGCCACTGGCTCGTCGAGGAGAACCCTCAGTTCGTCACCGCCGAACTCCTGCGGTTCCTTGATGGATGACCATCCGCGCAGGCGATGGGGGAAGCCGTTCGGCGCAGGCCCGCACCAGACCGACATCCACCTGGCCGGAAGGCCGTCCACCACCACTCACAGGAGCTCTTGACCATGCACGCGTACGACGTCACCGTGACCACCTCCGCCCCGCCGGCAGTCGTCTGGAAGCTGTTGGTCGACGCCGCGAGCTGGCCGCTGTGGTCCAAGGTGGACAGCCTGGACACCACCCGCTCCGTCGGCCTCGACCCCGGCGGCGACGACGGCGTCGGCGCAGTCCGGGCCTTCCGGACGGGGCGCACCGTGACCGGGGAGCGGCTGACCGAGAAGGTCGAGCAACGCCTCCTGGCCTACGAAGACGCGTTCATCTCGACGATGCGCAACTATCGCGCGCGCATCGAGCTCACACCGACAGCGAGCGGAGGCACGGTCATCCACTGGCACGGCACGTACGAGACGAGCTGGCTGCTGCGCTGGATCATGCCGCGCTACCTCCAGAAGTTCATGCAGGGCATGGCGGAAGGTCTGGCCCGTTACGCCGAGGAGGGCAAGCCGGCTTCGTGACGTCCCACGCCATCTGTTCTGGCTCGTAGCGCACTTGATGCATGCGGCGGGCTTATCCTGCTGCAATGTTCGGTGCGGTTGGCTCTGGCGCATGAACTTTGCAGGGAAGTGGAGAGCAGGAGCAGGGCGTCGTCGGGCGCTGGTGACCATAGGGACCGGAGCAGCCATGGTGCTGGCGGGGGCGGCTCCCGCGTCAGCCATCAGTGGCGGTGAACAGGCCGCCGAGGTGTATCCGTTCATGGCGTCGTTGCAGGAACGCGCTGATGGCGAGCACTTCTGCGGCGGCACGCTCATCGATCGGCAGTGGATCGTCACCGCCAAGCACTGCCTGGTGGACGTCGACGGAAACCTCAAGTACCCCCGGTCCGTCCAGGTGCGGCTGGGCAGCAACAACCGGACCGAGGGAGGCGAGGTCCGCCGTGCGGTGCGGTTCGAGGCGACGCCGGGAGCCGAGATCTCCGGGCAGGACGTAGCGTTGATCAAGCTCGACTCCCCGGTTCGGGCCACCCCCGCGGCGCTGCCCCAGAGCGAGCTGGACCCCGGTGACGGGGTACGCACGATCGGTTGGGGCGACCATGAGATTCCGGAGCCGGGTAATCCCTGGCTTCCGTTCCCGACCATGCTGCGACAGCTCGACACCCACATCACCGACCCAGAACGCTGCAAGGGGTTCAGCGGCGAGCCGATGGCCCCGAACGAACTGTGCGCAGCTGCCCTGCCCGGCAAGGGCAAGTGGCCGCAGACCACCCGCGCCGGCGATTCCGGCGGCCCGCTGCTGACCGAGAAAGACGGCACCTGGACCGTGCACGGAGTGGTCTCGCGCGGCACGGCACCAGAGCAGAACGCCATCTTCGGCTCCGTCCATGACGCACGGAAGTGGATCGTTCACGTCACGTCCCGGTGCTGAATTCCAGGGGCGGCGGGCTTGGCCACGGGCCTCGCGCGGGTTTAGCCCAAGGCTACTGCGGTGCACTTGGGTAAGCCCATCTCCTGGGATCTTTAGATGTTTTTCCGGGCCCTACTGAAGGGCGGCCTGCTCCCGGCGGAGCAGCAGAACGCCCTGACCACGACCGTGTCGATCGACTCCCAGCGGCCGGAGTACCGCTACGGCCTCGGAATCCTGTCTGCTCGGCTTTGCTGTGGCTGGGTGGTTTGGGGTTGTGGTGGAGGGATTTGTGGCTTTTGGTTTGTGGTGTTGGTTACCGGGGGCGGGTGCTATTCGTTGGTGCTGGGTTTCTGTGGCGGCTGGGTGACGGGGGGAGTGGTGTGGTGGTCGAGGTGGTGTTTGCGGGTAGCTGCCGCGAGCGATCTGTCCTTGCGGGGAGGGCTCTGCCTGGTCCGTGCCGGGGTGGTGTTTCCTCGTGTTCACTGCGGGTTCTACGGCACCGCGAGTGTGTCATCAAGGGGGCTGCCTGAGCATGTCACGCCCTGGTAGCCAGCTGCCGCCCGATCCTAATCTGATGTCATGACGGATAGCCGCTTACTTGGGGTTCCGCACGTCCCTGCTTGTAGTCACCGCCGCTTACTTGGGGTTCTGTGTGTCTCTGCTTGCAGTCATCCTTTTCATCACCGTCGGTTTTATCGCCGCCCTCGCCGTGGTTGAGGCTGTCTACGGCCTGTCGGTTGTCTTTCACTTCTCGGGTTTTAACTGGTGGGCTGGCAGCCTGTGTCTGGGTAAGGGACGGTGTTTTCAGGGGCGGTGGTGTCTCCCTTCTCTGGGGAGGTCGTTTCCTGAACCTGGGCGACGTCCGGGTGAACGGCCAACTGATCGCCTGGTCCAACGACGTCGGCGTCATGTGCCACGGGTACCGGCGCGCGAATTACTGTGGTGCATCGTACGAGTTGAGGAGCGGCTACCGCATCAATCTGCCCGGCAAAGAGTACGACACCGCCTCGTCCGTGAGGTGTGGTGTCTGAGCTCGACTCCGCCGGGGATTTCGGGTCGGCTGAAGCCGATGTCTGGGAGTTCGCCAAGGGACAGAGGGAGTAGTTGTTTGGTGGAGGCGGCGATTACCGGACGCGGTCCGGGTGGTCACCGAGCACATGGTGACGCTTGGCTGCGTCGAGCGCAGGCATCACGGAAGTGACTGACCGCTGCGGAACACGGCTGCGCGCCCTCCTCGCCACGCCCTGAAGCCGCTGGAGGAGACCGGGTTCCGCGCCTGGCTCGGTCCGCGGTACGCGGCGAGAGCAGGCGGCCCGCCGCTGCGTCGCAGCATTACGTAGACATTGTTGAGTTGCCCGATGGCCTGGGTCGACGTGTGTCGGGTGTCGTCGAGGAGGTTGCCGCCGCCGTGGCGGTTCCGGAGACGTGACCCCCTGGATTCACGCCGTTCCGGCGTTTGCGCCGGGTAACTCCGTCACGTCGTTCTTCCCGTGACGGGGGGCGCCGGTCATGTACGTCCGCACCGAGCAGAGCCCCGTACGCATCCATCCGAAGGGTTCCTTGTGTCGCATTCCCTCACGACGACCCCGCCCATGGCCGTGTCCGCTGTGGACGGCGGTTTCGTTCCGCTGCCGTACACGCCCAACTGCCGTCGGCTCCTGCGGGACGCCGACCACCTGCTGATCGGGGTGAGTCCCGGCAACGGCTACTTCAGCATCCCCACCCTCACCCGGATGTTCCGCTGGGCCTGTGCCTCTTTCGAGCGGGTGGACGTCATCGTTCCCGACCGTTCCCTGGCGTCCAACTACCGCGCGCAGGGCTATGCGGAGCAGGCGGCGCGGAAGAAGGCGCGGACGGAGGTGTCCTGTGTCCGCAGGCGCATCCGCCGTGCCTGGGAACGCAGCGAGGTCCCCGAGGAACTCCAGCGTACTCACCTGCTGTCCGACCTTGCGCAGTGCGATGCCTACCGGCACCTGCACGCGCGTGTGCAGGACGCGCTGACCACCGACGAACGGGTCCGTGCCATCTGCCGGAACATATCCGCCCGTGCCGTCCCGACGACGTCAGCGGGCACCGGGACGGCAAGGGAACCCGGGGCTTCAGCCGGGCGGTCCGAGGACGGCGCCGCGATGCCGGGGGCTTCGGGCAGCGATGCCACTGCCCTGGCCCTGGAGTACCTCATCGACGAGCTGCCCTTCTTCATGAACACCCCGAGCATCCTCGGCGTCCCCTCGTCATTGGTCAGCTACCACGCGCCCGTGGGGTTCGCCGATCTGCTCTACACCGAGGCCGGTCCCCTGCACGCCGCGGCGAACCAGGGCTTCATCCTCCTTGAGGACCACGCGTCACAGCACTGACCCGACCGCACCCCGCACCCTCACCGGTACCGGTATCGGCGGACCCGCGCCCCGTCAGGAGGAGCGGGCCGCGCCTCGTACGCGAAGGAGTGTTGCACTGTGACCACTGCACCAGGCCCCCTCACCTTTCCCTTCCACGACTGGAGTCAGGAGCTGTCTGCGCACCACAGACGACTACGTGAAGCCGATGCGCCGGCTTGCCCCGTCGTCTCCGAGTACACCGGGGACCAACTGTGGCTCGTGACCCGGTACGCCACCGCGAAGCGGCTGCTGGAGGACCCGCGGTTCAGCTCGACGGCTGCGATGGCTCCCGGCGCGCCCCGTCAGGAGCCGGTGGAGCTGCGTGCCCCTGGGACGACCGGTGACGGGGTGTCGGTGCTGAGCGAAGCGGGCCTGCGTTCGGTCTTCACCGAGGGGCTCGGGGAGCGCGCGGCCCGGCGCCACGAGCGGTGGCTCCGCGATCGGGCCGACGCACTGCTGGGCGCCCTCGCCGAGCGTGACGGCCCGGTCGATCTCGCGGCGGACTTCGTGTTGCCGTTAGTGGTGGGGATGACGTCCCGTGTCCTGCTCGGTGAACTCAGCGCTGAGGAAGCCGCACTGCTCCGCGACCGGACTGATCTTGCGTTGCAGTTCTGCGGGGCGACCGCCGAGGAACAGCGCCAGGGCCTGATCGACATCCACCGGTTCTTCACCACCCACGCCCGCCGGCTGGCCGGGGGCCCCGGCGACCACCTGCTGAAGCGGCTCGCCGAAGCCCCGGCGAAGGCCGGCCCGCTCAGCGATGCCGCGCTCTCCGAGATCGCCGCGCTTCTGCTGATCGCGGGATACCCCACGACCTCGGGGTTCCTGTGCGGCGCTGTGATCACCCTGTTGCGCCACCCGGAGGTCGTCGCTCGGCTGCACCGTGACCCCGAGCTGATCCCGGGCACTGTGGAGGAACTCCTGCGCCACACGCCGCTGTCGACCGGGGCTGCCAAACGGATGGCCATCGAGGACGCGGACATCGACGGCGTGCCGATCCGGGCGGGAGAGGTGGCGATGGTCTCGCTGGAGGCCGCCAACCACGACCCGGACGCCTTCGGCGACCCCGACAGGTTCATCCCGGAGCGCCAGGGTCCGGGACACCTCGGCTTCGGCCACGGCCCGAACTTCTGCCCCGGGAACCGCCTGGCCCGCTGCCTGATCGACGCAATGGTCCGCGCGGTGTCCCACCAACCCGGCCTCCACCTGACCGTGGGACCCGAGGAGATCCGCTGGCACGAGGGCCTCTTCTTCCGCCGCCCGAAGACGATCCCAGCGTCTTGGTGACACGCACGCGGCGGCTCGTGGCAGGCGTCCGTCACCGTGCCGGTTGCTGGGCGACCGGCACGGGCGGTGTGTGCGTCGAAGAGGTACGGGCGTGACGAACGAGGCCCCGGGCGCCGTCAGACGGTCGACCTGACGGCGCTGTGGACTTTGACCGTCCCGTACGGACGCGGAGGCCCTCGCTCGCACGGCCGAGCGGCTGCGGTGCTTCCAGGACGCGTTCATCAAGGGGACCGACGCCGCTCAGCATCGAGCTCGCGCCCTTGTCAGGGCCGCCCGGCTCTCATTATCTTGATGTCAAGATTCTATGGCGGGGGGAGAGACGTGACCCAGACAACGCTCGGATACTCCTTGAACGGCCTGCATCACATACAGCTTGCGATCCCTCCGGGCGCTGAGGAACTCTGCCGAGAGTTCTGGGGCGACACCCTCGGCATGACCGAGCTCGAAAAGCCGCCAGCGCTCGCAGCTCGCGGTGGATGCTGGTTCCGAGGCGGTGGCCTGGAGGTCCACCTGGGCGTCGAAGAGGACTTCCGCCCGAACAGGAAGGCGCATCCGGGCATCCTTGTGACCTCGCTCCAAGCTCTCGCCCAGCGGTTGGAAGACGGGGGAGTGAGCGTCACCTGGGATGACCACTTTCCTGGCTACGACCGCTTCCACACGTTCGACAAGCTGGGCAACCGACTCGAATTCCTTGAGCCTGTCCGAGAGCCCTGACCTTCACGTCAGTCGTTCCGTGATGCCGGGCGGCTGGCCTGGCCGGAGACCGCAGGTTTCAACGGGGCGTGCGAGCGGCGAAGGTTACGGCGTCGTCGTCGTTGGGACGGGTGGCGCTGGTTCTCGCGGCCTGTGGCGCACCGCTGCCCACATCGTTCTGGGACGGGCTGGCAGGTGCCCCAGCTGCGGGTGCGTGAAAGGGTGAGCACACGGCGTTACTTGGCTCCCACGGTCACGCGCTCGGCTGCCTCGCCCTCTGCCGGCGAGCATCCCGCCCCCCACCCGCTTCAATATCCGACCGGTAGCACAACGACTCGAAGCGTCGTTTGTGTTCGGCCGGCGCCGCTATAGAGCCGGCGGCATCGCAATAGAGCCTGGCGGCGTCGCTACAGGGCCTGGCGGCGTTGCCGTCGTGCGTAGACCACCCCGACGACCGAAAGCGCCAGGAAGAGCAGAGCGGCCCCACCCGAGACCATCGCCAGCACGGTGGCGCCGCCGCCCCCTGTGTCGTCCTCCCGGGCGGCGGACCTCGGGTCTTCGGCGTGGTACCGGACGGCCATCCGGTCACCGACGGAGCCCTTCCCGCCGCCACTACCCACAGGCAGATCCGACACCACGGTCTGTCCGTCGACTTCGAACGCGACCTGACAGTTCCCGATCATGCACGACCCACTCCTGTGCAACGTCGCGGAGGCCCGTTCCCCTCCCTGGAACGAACGGAGATGCTGGGCCGCCGGAAACATCACCAGAGCCGAGAACACCCCCAGCAGCAGCGCGATGACCAGCGACACCACCAGGGCCGTCCAAGGCCTCAGGGCCCCAGGCACCACGTCCGGCCGGCCCGCACGGGAGGTACCCGCGGTGTGCGTGCTGCTCAAACCCTTCACCCCCGTTTCAGCTCGCTTCGAAGCCGGGCGCCACACCCCACGTGTGGACCGCACCTCGCCCCTGCCTCTGAACAGGGTAAAGAAGGAGACGGCCTGACCTCACGTGCTGATGTCGGCACACCGGCCATGGCCTCTGCCCGCCGCCGGCAACGAAGACAGGTGGAGCGACGTCAGGCGGAAGGGCGGGCTGCCCCTACCCAGCCGGCTTTCCCCTCCTTCACCGCCGCACGGCGGGATGTATGTTGGGTCGGTTCGGTGACGTTGCCCCCGGCCTCTACGCCCAAGCCGTCTCCCTCGGTTCGGCCCCTTCGCCTGTTCCTGTTGCCATCGAGCCTTGCCGAACCGGGCCAGGTCTTCCTCGTTCAGCTGTACGCCACGTGCGGCGAGCGCTTCCTCGACACGTTCCACCCGACTCGTGCCAACAACGGGATCAACCCCCTGCTCCATCAGCCAAGCAAGAACGACTTGATTCCTTGTGGCCGAGAGCTCATCAGCGATCTCCTCCAGAACACCAAGTACCCCGTCAGTTCCGGAGTGATCGTAGGCGGCGGGGAATGACTTGTCCGCCCACACGTACGAACCCCACAACAACGATGTGTACGACCACACAGCAAGCCCTTCAGACCGCTCTGATCTGGCCCCACCGGGCGTCGAGCGGTGGGACGGTCGTGGTGGGCCACCGCGTGGGGGCGATGCTGGATGGAGTTGTCGAGGGAAGAGCTGTTCCCGCGGATCCGCCGTGACTCGTGGCAGGAAGTCGATGCGGGCGCTGGCCCGCAAGTACGGCGTGCACCGCCGGCTCGTACGCGAGGCTTGTCGTCGCCAGTGCCCAGGCCGCGGAAGACGCCGGTGCGGCCCTCGCCCCGGTTGGATCCGTTCAAGGAGACGATCGACGAGTGGCTGCTGGGGGATCTGGAGGCGCCTCCGAAGCAGCGGCACACGGTCCAGCGGATCTTGAACGGGCTGCGGCAGGAGTGCGGGGCGGAGATCGCCTACACCACGGTCTGGGACTACGTCTCCCATCGGCGGCGGGAGATCGCCGAGGCGGCGGGGGCGGCACCGGCGGCGGGGTTCGTGATCATCCGCCACCACCAGCCGGGCACGGACGCCGAGGTCGACTTCGGAGAGGCATGGGTGGACCTGGCAGGCGAGAGGACGAAGTGCTTCGTCTTCGCCCTGCGTCTGGCCTACTCGGGCAAGGCGGTGCACCGCATCACCACGTCCTGCGGCCAGGAGGCATTCCTGCATGGCCACGTTCACGCCTTCCGCACGCTGGGCGGCGTCCCGGGCGGTCACATTCGTTACGACAACCTCTCGCCGGCGATCTCGCGGGTGATCCACAAGAGCCGGTCACGGGACGAACCCCCCCCAGGTGTACGGAGTTCCGCCAGCACTACCCGTTGACTGAACTACTGGGGACGTCTTAGCAGGTCAGTGACCCTTTGGCGGGATCGTCGTTGGGCTGGCCGTGGAGTCATCGAGAGACCTGTCGGTCCTGTCCGTGCCCTTGATCGGCGAGCTGGTGGCCACGGACGATCCGTGGGAGCCCTACCGGCTCGTCGGTCCGGAGGGGACGCCGGTTGAGGGAGTCGCTGCCTTCCTGCGGGACCTCCAGGCGGCCGGACGGCCAGCGACAACGGCTCGTTCCTACGGGATGGACCTGCTGCGCTGGTTCCGCTTCCTTTGGGCTGTCGACGTGCCGTGGGATCGCGCCGAGCGCATCGAGGCCAGGGACTTCTCCCGCTGGCTGCAGATCGCTGGGCAACCGTCCCGTCGGCACTGGCGGCGCCCGGACCAGGCTGGCCGGTGGACTGCCGGCGGGAAGCCGTACGCCACGTCGGTCCGTACGCACAGCGAGACGGTGCTGCGGACCTTCTACGACTTCCACCGCGATGCCGGCACCGGGCCGGTCCTCAACCCGTTTCCGCTGGACCGCTCACGGCGGGGGCGGCGAGCGCACGCTCACCGCAACCCGATGGATCCGCCGCGCAACGAGCGCATCGGCCTCTACCGGCCGAGGCTGCCGCAGCGAATTCCTCGCAGCGTCCCGGACGCGGAGTTCAACGAGATCTTCGCCCGGCTGCCCTCTCACCGTGACCGGGCCCTGGTTGCCTTCTACGTTTCCACCGGTGCCCGGGCCAGCGAGTTACTGTCCGCGTGGCAGGTCGGGGTCGACCCGGGCCGCCAGCTGATCAGCGTGGTCCGCAAGGGCACCGGCGAGATCCAGGAGCTTCCGGCCTCGACGGATGCGTTCGTCTGGCTGCGGCTCTATCAGCTGGAGCTGGAGGATGCGATCCCGAAGGGGCGACGGCTTCCTCTGTGGTGGACGTTGCGCAACCCGTCACGGCCGCTGACCTACCACGCGGCACACCGGATGTTCGAGCGGGCCAACAACAAGGCCGGCACCGCGGCGACACTGCATGCCCTACGGCACACCGCCGCCTACCGGATGGCAGAGGACCCCGGCCTCCCACTCACCGATGTCCAATTCGTCCTTGGACATGCGCAGTTGACCACTACCCAGATCTATCTCACGCCCCGCAAGGAGGAGGTCATCCGGCGGCTGCTGGCCCATCATGCCGAGCAGACGAGACAGGCCGCCGCTCGCACCGCACCCGCCGCGGCCCCTGGCTACTCGACCGAGTCGCTGGACGTGCTGTTCGGGACGGCCCGCTGATGATCATGACGCTGGAGACCGCGCAGGCCACGGCGGCTTCGCCGCCGCGGCCGGTCACGGAGTTCCGAGCACGGCCGCGGGAGGACGCATGGCCCGCGACGGGGCAGAGCCGCGAGGAGGTCTGGAGCCGCCTGGCCACCGAGCCCTTCGCCCCAGCCTGCGACAACAACGGTCGCAAGTTTGGGCTTGGCCTACTGCTGGACTGGCTGGCCGATCAGCCCGGCGCCACCTGGCAGGAACGTTGGCTGGCCAGCGGCGCCGACGACGACGGCGCCAACTGGCGGGAGATCCCGCTGCGTTGGATGCGTGAGCGCGGACACGAGGTCCCCTGGCGCCAGGAGTCCTTCTTCCGGGCGGTGCACCCCGCTCTTTGCGCCGACCTCGTCCGGCCTTCACTGCCCTGGCTGATCACCTCGTCGCTTCGCAGCAGCGCGCTCGTCGGCATGCTCGCCCAGCACCGCGACCCGACCGGCTTCGCCCGGCTGCGGGAACGCTGCGCTACGGATCCGAGCGTCAACACGGCCGCGGCGACCCGCACCGCCTACCGCGCTGCCCAGATCCTCGTCGCCAAGGGCGGCATCATCGCCGACATCGTCCCGGGCGACGTCCTGGAGCTGCTGGACATCGAGGCCGAACTACGCGGCACCTCCGTCGGAGCCACCCACCTGTTCTATCGGGTCCTGCACGACCTGGAGGTCTTCGACGATGAGGCCCCGGCGACGCTGCGCGAACTGCGAACGGGCGGACAGCGCACGCCCGAGGAGCTGATCGACCGCTACGGCATCGCCTGCCGCCCCGTTCGCGACCTTCTCGTCGACTACCTGCGAGAACGCCAGCCGGCACTGGACTACAACAGCCTGGATGCGCTGTCCTACTACCTGGCCAAGCTGTTCTGGTCCGACCTGGAACGGCACCACCCGGGCATCGACAGCCTGCACCTGCCGACCGACGTCGCCGACGCCTGGAAGCAGCGGCTTCGCACCACCACCAAGACCGTCCGCACCCCGGACGGCCGCCGGTTCACCACCGAGGCACCTCGGATCAACTACCGCGAGTGCCTCACCCCGGTGCGGGCCTTCTACCTGGACCTGGCGCACTGGGCCGTCGAAGATCCCGCCCGCTGGGCCGGCTGGGTCGCCCCCTGCCCGATCGGCAGTGAGGAGATCAACCGCAAGAAGGACAAGCGGCGCCGCAAATCACGGATGGACGCCCGCACCCGCGAGCGTCTGCCCGTGCTGCCGGTCCTGGTCCGCAGTGTCGACCAGCGCCGCAAGGACGCTGCCACCGTGCTGGCCGCCGCCCGCGACGCTGCACCGGGCGAGACGTTCACCGCCGCCGGGCACACATTGGTACGCGTTGCCCCGCACCGGTCGGCGACCGCCAAAGTGCTGGCCGAGGACCCCGTCACCGGGCACCGACGCGACCTCGGACGCGGAGAGGACCACGCCTTTTGGGCCTTCGCCATCGTCGAGGTGCTGCGGGCCACCGGCATCCGGGTCGAGGAACTCACCGAGCTCTCCCACCACAGCCTGATCCAATACCGACTGCCCACCACCGGCGAGCTCATCCCGCTCCTGCAGATCGTTCCGTCGAAGACCGACACGGAACGGCTCCTGGTCGTCAGCCCCGAGTTCGCCGAGGTCCTCTCCACGATCATTCGCCGGGTCCGCGACAAGAACGGCCGAGTCCCCCTGGTCCCCGCCTACGACCACTACGAGCGCACCTGGCTGCCGCCTGCACCGCTGCTGTTCCAGCGACACCGCGGCTACGAGAACCGGGCGATCAGCTCGGGCGCTGTCCGGAAGATGCTCACCACTGCGCTCGCACACACCGGGCTGACGGACTCCGTCACCGGCGGCCCGTTGCACTTCACACCGCACGACTTCCGCCGGCTGTTCATCACCGACGCCGTCCTCGGCGGCCTGCCCCCGCACATCGCCCAGGTCATCGCCGGACACCAGGACATCAACGTCACCCTCGGCTACAAAGCGGTCTATCCCGACGAGGCCGTCCAAGCCCACCTGGCCTTCCTGGCCCGTCGACGAGCCATGCGGCCAACCGATGAATACCGCGTCCCGACCGACGAGGAGTGGACCGAGTTCCTGGGCCACTTCGAGCGGCGCAAGGTCTCCATCGGCACCTGCGGCCGCTCGTTCAGCACCCCCTGCATCCACGAACACGCCTGCGTCCGCTGCCCGATGCTCTGGCCCGACCCCGCCCAACGCGACCGTCTGGTGGAGATCCGCGACAACCTTCACGCCCGCATCGCGGAGGCCGAGCGCGAAGGCTGGCTCGGCGAGGTTGAAGGACTGCATGTCAGCCTCGCCGGCGTCGAGGACAAACTGGCCCAAATCAACAGGCGTCGCAACCATCGGGCCGTCGTCAGTCTCGGCATCCCCACCCCGCAACCAGCCTCCACAGCCCTGCCGCCCCGGCCATGACTGCCCACCATAATCAGGAGGAGCAGGGAAGAAGTGAGCTGCAACAATCAGCAGATGACCAGCCAGGAGATCCTCTTCGACTGCCGGCGCCACGCTGATCGTGGCGTGCTCGAAGTCGTCCCGTGCATCGACGGAACACCCCTTACCGACTTGGTCGACCAGTTCGAGATGAACGCTGGAATGCAACCAGCCGGAGACGCCTACGGAGGTCTTATCCCGCAGTTCTTCCGATTCGGCCCGCTGGAAGACCATTTCCATGGACGTTCCACCGGCGATGGGGCCCAAGACGCCCGTGCTCGGCTGTGAATGCGGTGAGTGGGGATGCTGGCCGCTGATGGCCGGCATCACAGTGACTCCTGACCACGTGACCTGGGACTCCTTCGAACAGCCCCACCGCAAGACACGCGACTACTCGGGGTTCGGCCCGTTTCGGTTCGACCGCCTTCAATACGCTGACGCCGTGAAGATCCTGACTGCAGCACTGGGCTCTGACGAGACGTGAGCACATCTCATCGACTCATCACGGGAGGAGGAAGTCGTGTTTGACCACGTCATCGGGCTAAGCCCCGAGGACGCCGCACGCTGGACCGATCTGGTCGAGCAGTCCCGACCAGTCCTTGAGAGCGACGGAATGGAGGCTGTCCAGACCCTCCTGGCCGAGCGCGGTATGAGCATCATCCCGGCGATCGCAATCACTCGGGCGCTACTTGGGAGTGCCGAGACACCGCTTCGAGTCGCCATCGACATCGTGGCCACAAGCAAGGCCCGACAATAAGTTCAGAGAATTCGGGATCACCCCCTCCTACTGCGAGCCGGGACTTCACGGCGCCCATGAGAAGGGTGGAGTGGAGGGTCAGGTCGGCTACTCCCGCCGCAACCACCTCACGCCCGTTCCCCGCGTGGGCTCGCTGGACGAGCTGAACACGTCCTTCGCCGAGTTCGAGCGGGCGGAGGAAGGCCGGCGGATCGGGATGCGGATCCGCACGATCGGCCAGGACTTCGCCCGTGAGTCCGTGCTGCTGATGCCGCTGGCCGCAGAATTCCTTCGAGACCGGCGTCGTGTTCACCCCGCGGGTGGACCGCTACGGGATGATCGCGGTGAGGGCCTGCCGCTACTCGGTTCCGGCCCGGTTCATCGGCCGCACCGTCCGGGTCGTGCTCCGCTCCAGCGGACCGCCTCCGACGCGGCGATCGACACCACCTGCCGGGTCCTGCGGCTGCCCGCCATGCGAGCCCAGTTTCCCGACCTCGTCGCCCGCGCCGAACGCGAACGTCTCTCCTACCGAGGGTTCCTGGCCGAGCTGCTGATGTCCGAATGCGAGGACCGCGACCGACGACGCTCCAAGCGACGGATCCGGGCGGCCGGATTCCCCCGCCGGAAGTGGCTCTCCGACTTCGACTACAGCGCCAACCCCAACGTCGTCCCGGCGGTGGTCAACAACCTCGCCACCTGCGATTGGGCCAAGAAGGGTGAGCCGCTCTGCCTGATCGGGGACTCCGGCACCGGCAAGTCCCACCTGCTGATCGGGCTCGGGACGGCGGCGGCCATGGCCGGCTGCCGCGTCCACTATGCCCTGGCCGCCAAGCTCGTCAACGAGCTCGTCGAGGCCGCCGACGAGAAGCAGCTGTCCAAAACGATCGCCCGCTACGGGCGCGTCGATCTTCCCTGCATTGATGAGCTGGGCTATCTCGAGCTCGACCGGCGGGGCGCCGAGATGCCGTTCCAGGTTCTGACCGAGAGGGACTAGAAGACAGCGTGGCCATCGCTTCGAACGAATCGTTCGGAGGCTGGACGAAGACGTTCACGGACCCGCGGCTCTGCGCGGCCATCGCCGACCGGCTCACCTGCAACGGCACCATCATCGAGACCGGCACCGAGTCCTACCGCCTCGCCCAGACCAAAGCCAAGCAACAGGCGAAGCAGTAGCCCTCACAGATGACCGGTCGCCCTCTGGATGTGGATCACGGCTTCCGGCGACCTCGGCGATCGAGGTAGTCGACCAGTTTCGCTTCGCTGCGGCGCAGCCGAACCGACTCGTCCTCAGGCAGAGAGCCCAGCGCATCGACGAGGACACGTGTTCGGGGAACGTGGACCACCGCACTGGAGTAGATCCGGCACCCGGAGCACCATGCCAAGCCGACGCACCGCTCGAACATCGAGGACTCAGGCGGATAGAGACGGAACTGGTAGGAGTGGACGGCGGTCCCGCAGGCAGTGCAGCTTCGGCAATCACCGTCCTCGACCGTGTCCCAGGTCGCCACCTTGCCCCAGTGCCACCGCCTTGCCGGTGCTCTTCAAGTCGTCATGCGCAGCATTCTCGCTCATGGCCCATCAGCCCACCTCAATAGCCCCACGACTACCATGGCTGGCCCTGCTGAGACCGGAACCCGGAGCCAGTTCAGGCCGGAACAAGGACCGCTTCAACCACCGACGTGGGGCCGGCCCAGACCGAAAATCTGGGACCATTTCACGCCGTTAACACCAGGGAGGTCCCCCCCATGCTCCGCCTGAGGGTCCGTCCCCCCTGTGCCCGCAGTGCACGCAGGGGGAGATCTACGCACCAGACCCCGCCAAGTGGCTGCGTAGCTTTCAACGAGTGTCGTTTGTCGATAAGTTCGGATGTCAGCCGAGCGCGTGTGAGCCTGTGAATGTCGGCGAGTTTCGATGTCACACGGGTGCCCGGACAGAGCGCCGGTAGGTCGCTGGCGTGGTTGGGTAGCACGTGACCTTGAGGGAGGGCATCCGTGCACCAGGCCGTCCGGGGATCTGTCTCAGGTTCAGCGGATAGCGATCACCCGGTGCGGGAGGTGTCCAGCCGGTCCGATGCCCGGCAGGGTGGGGGTATGACGGTGGGATTCAGTGGCGCTGTGGCCGAATACTACGCAAAGTTCCGGCGTGGGTATCCTTCCCAGGTTTTCGACGCGTTGGAAGAAGCCTTCGAGTTGTCGGAAGCCGATGTCGTGCTCGATGTGGGGTGCGGCACTGGTCAGCTCGCCCTTCCCCTCGCTTCCCGGGTTCGTTCCGTGGTGGGGGTGGACCCCGAGCCGGACATGCTGCGGCTGGCCCGGGACGCCGCCGATGCCCAGGGGATCCGGAACGCGACCTGGGTGCTTGGCGCCGATACCGATGTCCCAGCGCTGGGTGCGCTGTTGAGCGAGCGGTCGCTGGGGTTGACGGTCATCGGTCAGGCGCTGCACTGGATGCAGCACGATGAGCTCTTCCGTGCTGTGTCGCCGCTGCTCCGTGTGGGTGGAGGCATAGGGGTGATTTCGAATGGGACGCCACTGTGGCTGCAGGACAGTGCATGGTCCCGCGCGCTGCGCGGTTGTCTGGAAGGGTGGCTCGGCACCACGCTGGAAGCGTCCTGCGGCACCAGCTGTCTGCGTACTCGTCTGGGTGCACCATCGGGTACGAATCTATGTGCACCACGGCTCAGGCCACGTCGGTGTCCCGCTCGATGGCCTGGAGGCGGTTCTTGAGGCGGTAGCTGTTGCCGTTGATGGAGACGACCGCGCAGTGGTGCAGGAGGCGGTCGAGGATCGCGGTGGCGAGGACCTCGTCGCCGAAGACCTGTCCCCATTCGCTGAAGGTCTTGTTCGAGGTCAGGATGATCGAGCCCTTCTCGTAGCGCTTGGAGATCACCTGGAAGACCAGGTTCGCCTCGGCGCGTTCGAGAGGCTGATATCCGACCTCATCGACTACGAGAACACTGGGCCGCAGGTAGGTGCCGAGTTTGTTGACCAGCCGTCCAGTGGCTTCGGCGGTCTTGAGGTTGCGGACCATGTCGTCGAGGGTCGTGAAGTAGATCGAGTAGCCGGCTCGACAGGCCGCGACAGCGAGGGCGACAGCGATGTGGGTCTTGCCGACTCCGGGCGGTCCGAGGAGGGCGGCGTTGGCCTTGGCCTCGATGAAGGAGAGTGTGGCGAGGTCTTTGACCTTGCGAGGGTCGAGGTCGGGCTGGAAGGCGAAGTCGTACTCGTCGAGGGTCTTGTGGTGCGGCAGCTTCGAGGTCCGCAGTCCTTGACGGAACCGGCGGTCGTCGCGGACCGCGAGCTCCTCTGAAGAATCCGCTAAGGATCACTGTCTGCGCAATGCGCTGAGCTGCTAATCCAGTGATCGTTTCAGGATTGTCAGTCGTTGTGTCGTATCTGGCT
>NZ_JBEZNF010000041.1:0-58068 GCF_040653095.1 Streptomyces sp. NPDC048057 | reverse complement strand
CACAGCCATCTGGCACAACTGGACCACCAACGCCAAGATCAAACGCTCTCTAATCGCTTACGACCACTGACAGCATTCGGACTCATTCATCTAGGAGGCCGGGCCGCCCCCTCGGGGGCCGGGAGCCGCCCTCACGGGCCCTGACGGGCTCTGGAACGGACCGTGGAGGGCTTCCCGGCCCGGATGACGACCGACCCCCTCATCGGAGCGGACCGGGGGAGAGGTGATCCGGGCCGTCGAGGGGGTCAGCGGGCCGTCGGGCCGATCGCGCAGACGCGTCCGCGGGAGATTGCGGGAACGCCGGTGGCACCCGAGGGCGCCGATGGCGTGGACGAGGTCCGGCTCAGTGGGCCGGGAAGCCGCCGGGAGAGCGCTCCCGCGAGCGCTCCCGGCGTCGGGGCGAACCCCTGCTCAGCCTTCCAGCTCGCGGGGCCGGGGTGCTTCCAGGGGGTGCCGCGGCGCCTCCAGCGGAGGCAGGTCCTCCAGCGCGTCCCACGGCACCTGGCGGGCCCGGAGGTCCTTGCGGATGCGGTTGGCGAGCTGTCGGGTGTCGCGGCGGTTGATGACGGCGCCCACGGCGGCGCCGACCATGAACGGCAGGAGATTCGGAAGGTTCCGGATCATCCGCTTCATGATCTGCTGGCGCAGCTCGCGCTTGAGCCCGCCGCTCAGCGCCACGTTCTTGTACGTCGACGGCTTGGTCACGTCAATGCTGCGCTCTTCCGACCAGGTGGCCAGATAGATGGTGCTGCGCTCCTTGAGCGTGCCCGGCGGCCGGAGGCCGTAGACCTCGTACAGCTCGGCGATGAGCTTCAGCTCTATCGCCGCCACGCCCGAGATCTCCGCCGCCAGCTCGGCCGGCATGGCGGGCGGTGCGGGCAGCATCGCGGCGGCCCCGATGCCCGCACCCACCGTGGCGGTGCCGTTGGCAGCGCCCGCGACCAGCTTGTCGGCAAGCTGCTCGGGGCTCAGACCGGGGAACTGTCTGCGAAGGGCCGCCAGATCCCGCACCGGGATGCGCGGTGCGTTCTCGATGATCCGGTCGGCGAGGTAGCCGATGGCCGCCTTGGCGCTCTCGCCGCTCTTGCGGACACCTTGGCGCACGCCTGCCAGGCGTCGGGCCCGGGGCTGAGCCGGGACGTCCGCCTGTTCGACGGGGAGGGCTTCGAGCGAGGCCGAGGGGCCCCGCTCAAGGTCTCCCGCACCACGGGGCAGGAGGGCGGCCGTGGGCTCCTGCGGAGGCACGTCGGCCTCCGACGGCTCCGGGCCGCCCCGATACGCCTCCTGATACGTCTCCGACGGCTTCTGCCACCGAAAACGTCGCTTCCTGGACGGTGTCTCGCCTGCCACGACCGACCGGACCCTACTCGCAGTCGCGGCAGATCGGCTGGCCGTTCTTCTCGCGGGCCAGCTGGCTGCGGTGGTGCACGAGGAAGCAGCTCATGCAGGTGAACTCGTCCGCCTGCTTGGGCAGCACCCGGACGGCCAGCTCCTCATTGGAGAGGTCGGCTCCGGGCAGCTCCATGCCCTCTGCGGCCTCGAACTCGTCGACGTCGACGGTCGAGCTGGACTTGTCGTTCCGGCGGGCCTTCAGTTCCTCAAGGCTGTCCGAATCGACGTCGTCATCGGTCTTGCGTGGGGTGTCGTAATCCGTTGCCATGTCGCTCTCCCCCTCTGGGTGTGATTGCGGTGTCTCCAGCGCACGTAACGCGTGAGAGGCCGGACTTGTGCCCGACCTGAGGCGGAGATTTTGCCTCACATCAAGGTCTGTTACTCAATCGACACCCAACCGGATCCCCCAAGAGTGATCGGGTTGGATGGCGATGGGGACCGTACACGATGCGATCAGCGCAGCTCACGGGCGCCACCCCGGGTACTTCCCGTGATCTCGACCCCCGGAAACCCGGACTTTTCCCGGCTTTTCGACGGCTGCATGATCACGCAGAGTGGATGGTCCAAAAATCGTCCCTGTGATCGATCACACAGGGCGGGGTGGAGTATACGCCGGAAAAATTCTGCCTAAAGCGAACAAAGCAGACTGCCCGCGAACATCTGTCCGGATCTTGTCCGGATCCCGCGCGCGATCGCTTCCCACCTGGTCCTCCTCGGCGTCGCGGCACTTCACAGCGGCAACGTGACGCGCATCACGAGACCGCCGCCCTCCCGGGGCTCGGCGACGATGCTGCCGCCGTGGGCCCGCGCCACCGAGCGGACGATGGAGAGGCCCAGACCGACGCCCTTGTCGCTGCCCGTGCGCTCCTGCCGCAGCCGCCGGAACGGCTCGAAGATGTTGTCGATCTCGTACGCCGGGACCACCGGGCCCGTGTTCTCCACGACCAGGACGGCGTGGCCGGGCTGGGTCTCCGTGGTCACCTCCACCCAGCCGTCCTCGGGGACGTTGTACCGGACCGCGTTCTGCACCAGATTGAGCGCGATGCGCTCCAAGAGGACCCCGTTGCCCTGGACGACCGCCGGCGCACGCTCCCCGCGGATCTCCACGCCCCGCTCGTCGGCCTCCGCACGCGTCTGGTCCACCGCACGCGCCGCGACCTCGGCCAGGTCGACCGGTTTGCGCTCCACGATCTGGTTGTCGCTGCGGGCGAGCAGCAGCAGCCCCTCGACGAGCTGCTCACTGCGCTCGTTCGTGGACAGCAGCGTCTTGCCGAGCTGCTGGAGCTCCACCGGGGCGCCCGGGTCGGAGAGGTGGACCTCCAGCAGTGTGCGGTTGATCGCCAGCGGCGTGCGCAGCTCGTGCGACGCGTTGGCGACGAACCGCTGCTGGGCGCTGAAGGCCCGCTCCAGCCGGGCCAGCATCTCGTCGAAGGTGTCCGCCAGCTCCTTGAGCTCGTCCTCCGGGCCGTCCAGCTGGATGCGCCGGGAGAGGTCGGAGCTGGCGACCTGGCGGGCGGTGCGGGTGATCCGGCCCAGCGGGGACAGCACCCGGCCCGCCATCGCGTAGCCGAAGGCGAAGGCGATGATGCTCAGGCCCAGCAGGGCGAAGAGGGAACGGCGCAGCAGGTCGTTCAGGGCCACCTCGCGCTGGTGCGCGAAACACTGCGCGACCGCGTCGGTGAACTCCGAGCCCGTGCCCTGGTTCGGCAGCTCGCACCAACCGGTGGTCGCCTTGACCTGGCCGGACACGAACTGGAACGGCAGGCCGTTGCCGTTGTGCAGGGCCTGGGCCGCGAGCAGGTAGATGATCGACAGCAGCAGGATGCCCGCGATCAGGAACATCCCGCCGTACAGCAGCGTGAGCCGTATCCGGATCGTGGGGCGCAGCAGGGGACGCACCGGGGTGCGCGGGTCCCAGGAGGGCTTCGGCGGCACCTTGGGCGGTGCGGGGACGGTGCCCACCGGATCAGATCCGGTAGCCCGAGCCGGGCACGGTGACGATCACCGGCGGCTCGCCGAGCTTGCGGCGCAGGGTCATCACGGTCACCCGCACCACGTTCGTGAACGGGTCGGTGTTCTCGTCCCACGCCTTCTCCAGGAGCTGCTCGGCCGAGACCACCGCGCCCTCGCTGCGCATCAGCACCTCCAGCACCGCGAACTCCTTCGGGGCGAGCTGGATCTCCCGGCCGTCCCGGAACACCTCCCGGCGGTTCGGGTCCAGCTTGATGCCGGCGCGCTCCAGCACCGGCGGCAGCGGCACGGTCGTGCGCCGCCCGAGCGCCCGCACGCGGGCCGTCAGCTCGGTGAAGGCGAACGGCTTGGGCAGATAGTCGTCCGCGCCCAGCTCCAGGCCCTCCACGCGGTCCGAGACGTCCCCGGACGCGGTCAGCATCAGCACCCGCGTCGGCACGCCCAGCTCCACGATCCTGCGGCACACGTCGTCGCCATGCACCAGCGGCAGATCGCGGTCGAGCACCACCACGTCGTAGTCGTTCACGCCGACGCGCTCCAGGGCAGCCGCGCCGTCGTACACCACGTCGACGGCCATGGCCTCCCGGCGCAGTCCGGTGGCCACCGCATCGGCGAGCAGCTGCTCGTCCTCGACGACGAGTACGCGCACGTCGCGATCCTTCCTCACGGCCCTGTCATCCGTGATCAGGGCATGTCCACACACTGGCTGTGCGCATCCATCCTGCCCGTTACGCGCGTAAACCGGCTGTAAGGCGGGGGAGGGCGGTGCCCGGCGGACGTGGAGGTCCGGTGGATGGTACGGGAATCAACGGGATTTATGGCGGAGTTGAGGTTTCTCTGAGCAAGCGCCGGGGGAGGACGAAAAGACATCCGAGATCACGCCCTGTAAGCGGTGCACCCGTCTGCGCCGCCGGCCTGCCCGATCGGAAGGCAGGGGTGATCATTCCGTCCCCTGGTGCGGCAGCCGTTGCGACAGCGGGACCCGAGGCACACCCCCGTGCCACCGAACGACGACGAGGGGCGCACATGGACGCATTCACCACTGGACTGTTGCAGCGCATAAAGGCCACGGAGAGCGACCTCACGCAGGCCCGCGAGTCGGGTGACCACTTCCTCGCCGACGTGGAGGAGGCGGAGCTGGACGACCTCCGTCGTCTCGCCGCCGAGCACGGCGTCGAACTCAACGCGGCCTGACCCCTGCCTTCGGCCGGTCGACGGATCGGCCCGTCGGGAGAGGTCCGGCGCCGTCCCGTGACGCCGGACCCTGCCCGTCTCCCAGCACCTGACTCGTTCGCTTCACTCACCTGGAACGACGTACCGACCACGCTCTGACCGCACACTTGACCAAGGATTCCGCCTGCCCTGACGCCGGCGACCCGCCCCTGGGGGCGCCGTCAGGAGCCGATCAGTCGTGCCAGGCCCCGAACTCCTCCAGCAGCTCCTGGAGGGGCCCGAAGACCCCGGGGCTGGCCGCCACCGCCAGATCGCGGGTGGGTGCGCCACCGGGCCGGCCGCCCGTGAGCGCGCCCGCTTCGCGGGCGATCAGATCGCCCGCCGCCAGGTCCCAGGGGTGCAGCCCGCGCTCGTAGTAACCGTCGAGACGGCCGGCCGCCACGTCGCACAGGTCCACGGCCGCGGAGCCGCCGCGGCGGATGTCCCGCACCCGCGGGATCAGCCGCTGTGCGACGTCCGCCTGATGACTGCGCACATCCGCCACGTAGTTGAACCCCGTGGACACGAGGGCCTGCTCCAGCGGGGGCGCGGGGCGGCACCGTACCGGCCGGTCGTTCAGGAAGGCGCCGCCGCCCGCGACCGCCCGGCTGGTCTCCCGGCGCATGGGGACCTCGACGACCCCGGCGACGGTCGCGCCGTCGCGCTCGGCCGCGATGGAGACCGCCCACGTCGGCAGCCCGTAGAGGTAGTTCACCGTGCCGTCGAGGGGATCGACGATCCAGCGGACCCCGCTGGTGCCCGTGCTGGCGGCGCCCTCCTCGCCGAGGAAGCCGTCCTCGGGCCGGCGCTCCACGAGGAAGTCCCTGATCAGCTTCTCCGCCGCGAGGTCCATCTCGGTCACCACGTCGATCGGGCTGGACTTGGTCGCGGCGACGCCGAGGTCGTCCGGGCGGCCGTCGCGCAGCAGCCTGCCGGCGCGCCCGGCCGCCTCCAGGGCGAGGGCGAGCAGATCGGACGGCAGCGGGTCACTCGTGGCGGTCACGGCGCTTCCTCACGTACGGGAACGGTTGCGGACACGGGACGACGTCATGCGTACGGACTGTCCACGCCGGCCGCCGCGGGCTTCGGGCTGCGCGCGGGGCAGCACCCCACGGGGCACACGTCGTGCGACGGCCCGAGGGAGCCCAGGGCGCACCGCGGCACGGTCAGCCCGCGCTCGGTCGCCGCCCGCTCCAGCACCAGCTCGCGCACGGCCGCGGCGAATCGCGGATCCGCTCCCACGGTGGCCGAGCGGCGCACCGGGAGTCCCAGCTCCGCCGCCTTCGCCGTCGCCTCGGTGTCCAGGTCGTACAGCACTTCCATGTGGTCCGACACGAAGCCGATGGGCACCATCACCACCGCCGGGGCACCGGAGCCGTGCAGCTCCTCCAGGTGGTCGCAGATGTCGGGCTCCAGCCAGGGGACGTGCGGCGCACCGCTGCGGGACTGGTAGACCAGCTCCCAGGGGCGCTCCACCCCGGTCTCCTCGCGCACCGCGTCCGCGATCAGCCGGGCCACGTCCAGGTGCTGGCGCACGTACGTCCCGCCGTCTCCGTGGTCCGCCACCGGGCCGGAGGCGTCGGCGGACGCGGTGGGGATGGAGTGCGTCGTGAACGCGAGGTGCGCCCCCGCCCGTACGTCCTCGGGCAGGTCGGCCAGGGACGCCAGGACGCCGTCGATCATGGGACGGACGAACCCGGGGTGGTTGAAGAAGTGCCGCAGCTTGTCCACGCGGGGCGGCTCAAGGCCCTCGGCGGCCAGCGCGGCGAGCGCGTCCGCCAGGTTCTCCCGGTACTGCCGGCAGCCCGAGTACGACGCGTAGGCGCTGGTGGCAAGGGTCAGGATCCGTCGGTGGCCGTCCTGGACCATCTCGCGCAGGGTGTCGAGGAGGTACGGCGACCAGTTCCGATTGCCCCAGTACACCGGGAGGTCCAGGGCGTGGTCGACGAAGTCCTTGCGCAGGGCGTCCAACAGGGCGCGGTTCTGGTCGTTGATCGGACTGACCCCGCCGAACAGGAAATAGTGCTGGCCGACCTCTTTGAGGCGCTCCTTGGGGATACCCCGGCCGCGCGTCACGTTCTCCAGGAACGGGACGACGTCGTCCGGGCCCTCGGGGCCGCCGAAGGAGAGCAGCAGCAGGGCGTCGTAGGGGGCGGGGTCACGCTCGTCGGACATGACACCGATCCTGCCACCCGGCACTGACAACGCCGCACCGACCCGTCGCAGCTACCCGCCGTGACTGGTCAACGGGACCGGGAGACCCGAGGTGGAGGCGGGAGCGCGGGACTGCTGTGACTGTGGGGGATACCCCAGTGCGCTGCTCGGATCCGGGTCGTAATCTGTCAACGCCATCCATACGCCTTACCGGAGCCCTTGTTGCCCAGTCCCTACCGCGCCATATTCGCCGCCCCCGGCAGCAAGGCGTTCTCAGCCGCCGGCCTCGTCGGCCGCATGCCGTTGTCGATGATGGGCATCGGCATCGTGACGATGATCTCCCAACTCACCGGCCGCTACGGCCTCGCCGGGGCGCTCTCCGCGACGCTGGCGATGGCGGCGGCCGTCGTCGGCCCCCAGATCTCGCGCCTGGTGGACCGGCACGGCCAGACGAAGGTGCTCCGACCGGCGACCCTGGTGGCGGTGGCCGCAGCGACGGGCCTGATCGTCTGCGCCCTGGCGGGCGCGCCGGACTGGACCCTCTTCGTCTTCGCCGCGGGTGCCGGCTGCGTCCCCAGCGTCGGATCGATGGTGCGCGCCCGCTGGGCCGCGATCTACCGGGGCTCCCCGCGCGATCTGCACACGGCGTACGCCTGGGAGTCGATCGTCGACGAGACGTGCTTCATCTTCGGCCCCATCGTCGCGATCGGACTGTCCACCGCGTGGTTCCCGGCCGCGGGCCCCGTGCTCGCCGGAGCCTTCCTGCTCGTCGGCGTCTTCTGGCTGACCAGCCAGCACGCCACCGAGCCCGTGCCCGCGGCGCGCGAGCACCACACCCCGGGCTCGGCGCTGTCGTCCCCCGGCCTCCAGGTGCTGGTGGTCACCTTCGTCGCGACGGGCGCGATCTTCGGCTCGGTGGACGTCGTCAGCGTCGCCTTCGCCGAGGAGCAGGGCCACAAGGCGGCGGCGAGCCTGGTTCTCGCGGTGTACGCGCTCGGCTCGTGCGTCGCCGGCCTGGTCTTCGGGCTGCTCCACCTCAAGAGTGCGCCCGAGCACCGGTGGCTGGTGGGCGTGTGTGCGATGGCCGTGAGTATGATCCCGCTCCAACTGGTGGGGAACCTGTGGCTGCTGTCCGCGGCCCTCTTCGTCGCCGGCCTGGCCATCGCCCCCACGATGGTCACCACGATGGCGCTGGTCGAAGCGCACGTCCCGAGCACCAAGCTCACCGAGGGCATGACCTGGGTCAGCACCGGCCTCGCGGTCGGCGTGGCGCTCGGCTCCGCCGCGGCGGGCGGTGCGGTCGACGCCTGGGGCGCCGAGCGGGCCTACGGCGTCGCGGGGGTTGCCGGAGCGATGGCCGCCGTGGTGGCGTTCCTGGGATACCGCCGGCTGCGGCAGCCGGCACCGACGCGGGAGGTGCAGCGGGTTGACGGGCACGATCAGCACGGCGAGCGCGACGCGAACATGGCGTAACTGGGCGGGGAACGTCAGCGCCCGCCCGACGAGGGAGGCCGCTCCGGCGTCCGCGTCCGAAGTGGCGGAAGCGGTGCGGCGGGCCGCCGAGGACGGCCTCAAGGTCAAGACGGTCGGTTCGGGGCACTCCTTCACCGCGGTCGCGGCCACCGACGGCCTGCTGATCCGGCCCGACCTGCTCACCGGGATCCGTCGGATCGACCGGACGGCGATGACCGTGACCGTCGAGTCCGGCACGCCCCTCAAGCGCTTGAACGCGGCCCTCGCGCGCGAGGGCCTGTCGCTCACGAACATGGGCGACATCACGGAACAGACCGTCGCGGGTGCCGTCAGCACCGGCACCCACGGCACCGGCCGGGACTCCGGCTCCGCCGCCGCCCAGATCACCGCGCTGGAGATGGTCACCGCCGACGGTTCGCTGATCACCTGCGACGCCCAGCGACACCCGGACGTCTTCGCCGCCGCCCGGATCGGCCTCGGCGCCCTCGGCGTGATCACCGCGATCACCTTCGCCGTGGAGCCCCTCTTCCTGCTGACCGCGCGCGAGGAACCGATGTCCTTCGCCCGGGTCACGCACGACTTCGACGAGCTGTACGCGGAGAACGAGCACTTCGAGTTCTACTGGTTCCCCCACACGGGTAACTGCAACACCAAGCGCAACAACCGCACCCCGGGCCCGCTCGCCCCGGCCGGTGCCGTCAGTGGCTGGATCGACGACGAACTGCTCTCCAACCGGCTGTTCCAGGTCGTCAATTCGCTGGGCCGGGCCGTGCCCGCCACGATTCCGACGGTCGCCAAGATCACCAGCCGCGCCCTGTCCGCGCGCACCTACACCGACATCCCCCACAAGGTCTTCACGACTCCGCGCCGGGTCCGCTTCCTGGAGATGGAGTACGCCGTGCCGCGCGAGGCGTGCGTGGCGGCGCTGCGCGAGGTGAAGGCGATGGTCGAACGCTCCCCGCTGAAGATCAGCTTCCCGGTGGAGGTGCGGACGGCGCCGGCCGACGACATCGCGCTCTCCACCGCCTCCGGCCGCGACAGCGCGTACATCGCCGTGCACGTCTACCGGGGCGCGCCCCACCGGGCGTACTTCACCGCGGTGGAGCGGATCATGACCGCACACGGCGGTCGGCCGCACTGGGGCAAGCTGCACACCCGCGACGCGGAGTACTTCGCCGGGGCGTATCCCCGGTTCGACGAGTTCCTGGCCCTGCGCGACCGACTGGACCCCCAACGCTTGTTCGGCAACGACTACCTGCGGCGGGTCCTCGGCGCCTAGGGCGTGCCCGGGTCCGTCTTGGCGCCCGATCCGGCCGCGCTGCCGGTGCCGGAGCTGTTCGTGCCGTCCTCCGTGCCGGGCTTGCCGTCCGCGGGCGGGGAGGGCTGTGCCGGCGGTGACGCGGGCTGCGAAGGATCGGCGGGATCGGCCGGGTCGGGGGCCGTCGAGGGCTTGGACGACTCCTTGGGATCCGGGGTCGGCTCTGCGGGATCGTCCTGCTGGGACCGGTCGGGGTCGGGCGCGTGTTCCTGCTCCTGCTGCTCCTGTTCGTCCGTCCGCTGCTGGTCGCGTTCGTCGGTCGGCGGGGTGGACGGCGCCTCCTTCGGCGTGGAGCCGCCGCCCTGGCCGCCCCGGACGACGGAGCCGACCGTGGTGCCGTTGCCGCCGTCGAGGCCGGAGCCGGAGAGCATTTCGAACCCGGTGATCCCGGTCATCGCGACGCCGAAGACCACGGCCGCGGCGACCAGGGGGCGCTTCCAGCCCCGGACGCGGGTGCCGTGGGTGGTGGGCGCGCTGAAATCGCCGTCGCCGTTCCCGTCCCGTACGGCCGTTCCGTCGGGACTGTGGGGACCGTCGGTTCCGTGTACGCCGTGCGCGGCCTGGGGCCACACGGCCGTCGCGTCCAGCGGCTCGACCGGTGCGTACGGGCCGTCGGGCACCGCGGAAACGGCGGGCTGGGTCGCTGGGCCGGGGCGGCGGAGACGACTCGGCCGGGTGGTGGCGCCGCGTATCTGGTCACCCGTACGGCTGAAGAGGTGCTGGAAGACCGAGCCGCCGCAGGTGGCGACGACGCTGACCACGCCGGCGCCGATGATCGTGCCGTAAACGCCGAGCCTGGAGGCGAGCACGGCCGCCGCGACGGCCGCGAGGGCGCTGCCGGCCACCTGGGGGACGCTCAGATCCAGCCGTCGCCCGGTGTGTTCCTCACGCGTCGCGTCCAGGTCGCCGGGGTCGTCCAACGGGGCCCTCGATGGGTCTCTCAGGTCCCGTACGTCCCGAGTGTCCTGCTGGTTTTCCTCCCGGTCGTACCGGTGTGCACCGGTATCCGGCCTCTGATGCATCTTCAGTCCCTACTTGCCTTTCTTCCAAACCTGTACGCAAGAGGGACAGATGAGCGAAGTGATTAGTTCCCTTTGGGAAGGTTCTGTGAACCAGAACACGCGTCTTCCGCGCCTCGTCGTCGAACTGTGGTGAGCGTCGCGAACTTCGATGGCGCGGCAGTCCACTCCCATGGCCCGAATGGAGTACTGTGGCGAGCCCTGGGCCCGAGCTCCCTCACGGGTGTCCGGACCTCGGGAAAGGGGGCCGAAAGCGGCGCTCGAACCGGCGGCGCCGTGATACCGCACGGAAATCTGCACGCAGAGTGACGTTCAGTCACGCTGAGTGGCCAACAGGTAACCGTGCCATAACGGCGATCACGGGCACGTGCCCGACACGCCGGGCAACTCGACAAGGTTGTGGCAGGCTGCACCCGGGCAGGCCACACTCGACTAGCGGAAGCAGCGACGCACAGGTGACGTCGGCAGGCACCACCCGGGAGGTCCCCATGCCCGAACTGCGTGTCGTGGCCGTCTCCAACGACGGCACACGACTGGTGCTCAAGGCTGCGGACAACACGGAGTACACCCTTCCGATCGACGAGCGGCTGCGCGCAGCCGTACGCAACGACCGTGCGCGGCTCGGTCAGATCGAGATCGAGGTGGAGAGCCACCTCCGCCCCCGTGACATCCAGGCGCGGATACGTGCCGGTGCCTCGGCGGAAGAGGTGGCCCAACTGGCCGGCATTCCGGTCGAGAGGGTGCGCCGCTTCGAAGGTCCGGTGCTGGCGGAGCGCGCCTTCATGGCGGAGCGCGCCCGCAAGACCCCCGTGCGCCGTCCGGGCGAGAACTCCGGTCCGCAGCTCGGTGAGGCCGTGCAGGAGCGATTGGTGCTCCGCGGCGCGGACAAGGACACCGTCCTGTGGGACTCCTGGCGCCGCGACGACGGCACCTGGGAAGTCCTGTTGGTCTACCGGGTCGCCGGTGAGACGCACTCCGCGACGTGGACGTACGACCCGCCGCGCAGGCTGGTGCAGGCCGTCGACGACGAGGCGCGCGCGCTGATCGGCGAGACGGACGACACGATCGCGGCGCACGAGCCGAGTCTGCCGTTCGTGCCGCGGATCGCCCGTCTGCCCAGGGACCGGCCGCTGGACCGGACCGGGGACCGCCCGTCGGACCGCGACCGCACGACCGGGAGCGGTACGCACGGCCCTTCGTCGAGCGAGGACGGCGGCGGGGAGCGGGACTCCCTGACGAGCCTCCTGGAGGCCGTGCCGAGCTTCCGCGGCGACCTGGTCGTACCGGAACGGGTGAATCCGGCCGAGTCGCCGTCCGAGCCGGCCCAGGAGCCCGAGGCGGCGGAGGAGCCAGTCGCGCCCGCGGCGTCGGCGGGCGCCGGGTCCGCGTACGCCGATGTGCTGATGCCCCGTTCCGTGGCCGGCCACCGGGACCGTCTGGTCGGTACGACGGACCGTCAGGCCGAGGCGGACGGCGTCCGTCCGGGGCGCAGGGCCGCGGTGCCGAGCTGGGACGAGATCGTCTTCGGTACGCGTCGCAAGAAGCAGGACTGAGGGCCGTACCGGCCCTGATGACGAGCAGGGTCCCCGATCAACGGGGCCCCTGCTCGTTGTTGTGCGCTACTGCGTCCGGCGGCATGCCCTGGCGCAGCATCTGTTCTGAAGCCTCGTCGATCGTCGACAGCGCGGCCGGATCCGCCCGGGGGAGCGCGACACGATGTCGAGCTCGGGCGGCTGGTACGGCTCCAGCCGCTCCGACGCCTCGATCGGCTCCGCCCGGCGCAGCGCCGCGCGAGCACCCCAGGCCGCTCTCCCCACCGGTACGCCCGCCGGTCGTCAGCGCGGGGCGTCGCCCGCCGCCGCTTGGACGAACGCGTCGAAGATGCGTTGCTGTGCGGGGTCGTCCTGGGCGGTGTCCTCGGGGTGCCACTGGACCGCCGTCAACCAGCCCTTCGCGCCGAGCAGTTCCAGGGCCTCCGGGGTGCCGTCGGCCGCCCGTGCGGTGATCCGCAGGCCGTCGCCCAGCCGGGCGACCCGTTGGTGGTGGTAGCAGGAGACCTCCGCCTTCTCGCCGCCGACGATCCGGGCGATCCGTGAACCGGGCCGCAGGGCCACCGGGTGGACCGTGTGCCGGTGCTCGTGCGCGGGTCCGTCCACGTCCTGGCGCAGGGTGCCCCCGAGCACGGTGTTGACGACCTGGAGGCCCCGGCAGACGGCGAGCGTCGGCAGCCCCGTGCGCAGCGCCTGGCGGGCCGATTCGAGGTCGAAGCCGTCCTGCTCGGCGTGCACGTCGTACAGCCGCTCGTGCGGCGCGCCCCCCTCGCCGTAGCGATCCGGTGCGATGTCGCCGCCGCCGGGCAGTAGGACGCCGTCGAAGCGGGTGAGGCGGGCGGCCACGTCGGCTGCGTAGGCGAAGCCGCCCGGGGCGTACGGGTGGATGGTGACGGGCTCGCCGCCGGCCCGCCACACCGCCTCGACGAGCGCACGGGCGCTGACTTCGGCGGCGTACCGCAGCGCGGAGGCGGACGCGGAGAAACGGGCGGGGATCGCGATCAACGGTCTCGGCAGGGTCACGGCTGATCCAAGGGGGGTGTTCGCCCCGACCGTCGCCGACGGAGGGACGCAAAAGCGCACGAGGGGGTGGTCGGCGGCGGGTGTGCGCGGGGTGGTCAGCTGGGAAGCGCACGCGCCGTCGAGCGGATCGTATGGCGCCAAACGAACTGTCGGCAAGAGCAATGGACCGGGCCGGACCCGCGCGGTCGGCGCGCCCGCCGGACCGCCGGCGAACGGATCAGGTGCGCGGGGCGTCCTTGGCGCGCCGCCGCCCGCTGCGGCGCGGCACCGGCGGCTCGCCGTCGAGGAGTTGCCGCCGGCGCTCCTCGCCGTGCGCCTCGATCTGCACCACCACGCGCCGCAGCGCGTCTGCCGTCCGTCGGCTCTCCTCGTCGCTGAGCTGGGCGGCGACGAAGACCTCCTCCTCGTTGAACTGCGGGAAGAGGCTCTGCATCAGTTCCTCGCCCTCGTCGGTGAGGGAGAGCAGCACGCGCCGGCCGTCGGAGGGGTGCTCGCTGCGGCGCACGAGTCCCCGCGACGCCAAGGTGCGGGCCACCCCCGTCAGCGTGCCCTTGGAGATGCCGGCTTCCGCGGCGACCAGACGGGTCTCCATCCGGCCCCAGATCCAGACGACCCACAGCACGACGAAACCGGTCCAGGTCAGATCGGAGCCGCGCAGCACGGAGTTCTCGACGTGCTGGCGCACCGCGGCGGCGGCGCGGTGGATGTTGCCCACCATGGCCATCTGGTCGTGGTGGACGGGCGCTTCGCCCAGTTTGGCCCGGATCATTCGCTCGGTCTCGGCGATGGGTCGCTGACCAGGCACGGACCCTCCTCTGGCTGATGGCTGAGCTGATGACCGAAGACGGTCGACCGGGGTGCGCGGGGTGTCCGGCGGTCCGGCTGTCCGCGTCAGATCATAGGTGGCCGTCCGAGGAGGGGACCTGGCGCCGCCTTCGGGCCAGCGCTCGGAGTCGCCCCTGCGCGCCCTGGACAAGGGGCGGGGACGAACAAGAGGGCGCGAACGAACACGAAGGCCAGGAACGAACAAGAGGCTCGGGATGAACAAGAAGGTCGGGGGCGAGCAGGGAGGCCAGGCATGAGAGGGGAGAACGGGAACGAACGAAAGCCGGTCGCGGATCGGTCGCGACCGGTCGATCGGGGGCGTACGGAGCGCTGGGACGCGTACGAACTGGTCAGGGGCGTACGCGGCGCTCGGCGGTGCATCTGACGCCCGGAGGCGTGCGTAGTGCTCCCTCCGCGCTGTGGTCGCAGCGCGGAGGAGTCGACCGGCCCGACCGCAGCTCACGGCGGGCCGCTCGCGACGCTCAGGTCGCTCGACGGCGCGTGCAGGGCTCGTTCACGCGCGTCGCGGGGACGCCATCCTTGCCGCCCGGGCCTCCTTCTCCGCCTCCTGCCACAGCCGCCGCAGCATCCGGGCCCGTTCGGCCGGACGCATCCGGGAGATCGCGATCTCCGCACACGCGACGCCGTCCGCCCACGGCATCGTCACCACTCCGCGCTGCCGCGGAATGCTCGTCACCCCGGCCTGGTGCGGCAGTCGGTGCGGTTGACGCAGGTCCACGCCCCGGGCGCCCGCCCCCCGCCCCTCCGCGCCGCGCGACTCGGACGCCGCAGCGCGGGCGTCGGCCCGCTGCTTCTGCTGCTGCGGGCTGAGTCGGGAGAGGTTGCGCACGTGCACCACCTTGCGCCGACCCGCGAGGAGGTCGGCCTGGAGCTCCGGGCCGAGTTCCAGGACGGACAGCTTGGAGGAGATCGTGGACTGGGCGATCCCCAGGCGCTTGGCCGCCTTGTTCTGGGATCCGTAGAACTCCACCAGCTTCTTCAGCGCGTACGCCTGCTCCAGCGGGTTCATGTCGTCGCGGTGGACATTGGCCACGAAGGCCGCTTCGAGCAGGGAGCGGTCGGTGGACACGAGGGCGTCGTCGACGCTGACGCGGACGGTGGTCAGGCCGGCCGCGCGCGCCGCTTCCAGCCGACGGTGACCGTCGACCACGATGTAGCGGGCGTTCGGGTCGAGCTCGGTGGCGCGGGAGGGCCGCTCGCGTATGTACGCCTCGACGGACGCGACCGTGATGGCGTTGACGAGCCCGATCTCGCGGATGCTCGTCGTCAGCGGCTGGAGGTCCCGCAGCGCCTCGCGAGGATTGTCGGGGTTGCGGCCGATCGCGCTCAGCAACAGCTCCGACGGGTGGATGGTGTCCTGGTCCGCGAGGGGGTTGCCGTTCGCGGCGGATTTCGGGTGGGAGTGGATTCTGGTCTCGGATCGTGACTGGTCGGTCCTGTCGGTCTCGATGAACATATCGGAAGACATGCTGGTGAGCCCTTTCGTCTTGCCTGCCGCCCGAGTTCCCCGTGTTCTAGCCCGAGCTGGGACGAATCTTCCAGAGCCCTCCGGCCAGAGCCTGGCCAAGTGGTTGCCAATCGCTTGCCACGGAGCGGACTGATTGCGGAGGATTCACGACATGACCGATGGGGGAATGCGGTTCCGGATCCTGGGCGGCTTGGAGTGGCTCGCCCAAGGCGCCTCGCTCAGGATCGGGCGGCGGCGCGAACGGCTGCTGCTCGGGCTGCTGTTGCTGGAGTTCGGACGCGTGGTGCCGGCGAACCGACTGATCAATCTGCTCTGGGACGAGGGGCCCAAACCGTCGAGCGTCCGCGGCAGCCTCCAGGTCCACGTCTCGCGGCTGCGCGGCCGGTTCACCGCCGAGGACGCGGAGCAGTACGGCTTCGCCCTGGTCAAGTCCGGTGACGGCTATCTGATCGAGGGCGATCCCAGCGCCGTCGACCTGCACCGCTTCCGCTATTCGCTGCAACGCGCGGAGCGGGCCGAGAACCTCGTCGAACGGCTCCGTCTGCTCGACCGCGCCCTCGCCGACTGGGGCGGCCCGGTGCTCGCCGGCACCGCGCCGGACGGGCTGGTCCGCCGACTGGGTGCCGGCTTCGAGGAGTCGTACATCTCCGCGGTCACCCAGCGCGCCGAGGCCCGACTGCTGCTGGGCCGGCGCGAACTCGTCCTGGAGGAGCTGGCGCGGGCCACCGCCGAACACCCGCACCACGAACGCCTCGCCATGCTGCGGATGATCGCCCTCTACCGCGCCGACCACCGCGGCGAGGCGCTGGAGGTCTACAACGAGACCAGGAGCCGGCTCGCCGAGGACCTGGGGCTCGACCCCGGCGCCGACCTCCAGCACGTACAGCGCATGATCCTGCACGCCGACCCCATGCTGATGGACGACGAGGTCATTCCGCGCACCGAACGCGGACGCATCGATCCGAGCGGCCGGGTGGGGTGGTTCGTCTCCGGCGTGCCCGAGCCGCGGGGCCGAGGCGACCAGCACGGCGCGGGCGAACCGCACCGCCTGCCGGGCGGCGGACGCGGCAGGTCCGACGGATGGCAAGACCCCGCCAGTCCGCCCCTCGCCCCCGCAGCGAGCGGCCCGCGCGGTCCGAGCGACGAGGGCGCCCCGGCCAGTTGGGGCGTTGCGGAGCCCGGCGACGCCGACGGCACGGCGTACGAGCGGCACCAGCCCCACGACCGCAACCGGCCCCAGGGGCTCCGCCACGACGAGGGCCACGGCCACGGCCCCGGCCACCACCAGGGCCATCCGCTCGACCAGGGCCGTCGGTCCGCGCCCGGCGAGGCGTACGGGCAGGGACGCGGTCACGGCTCCGGCACACGCCCCCAGGACCCCGCGCGCCCCGCGCATCCGCAGATCCCTGCACGCCCCCTCATTCCCGTGCACCCCCCGGCGCACGACCACGCCCGGCCCCAGGACCACGCCCGCGCCCACGACCAGGTCGCCGACGAGCCCGTGCGCCCCGAGGCCGAATCCGTCCAGAGCCACTCCCGGACGGGCGCCTTCATCGGCCGCGCCAAGGAACTGGCCCAGCTCGGCCGGCTCGTCGAGGACGCCAGCGGCGGCTCGGGCGTGCTGATGATCGTCGGCCCCGCCGGCAGCGGCAAGACCGCGCTCGCGCTCCAGTGGTGCCGCGGCTCCCGCGACGCCTTCCCCGACGGCCAGCTCTTCCTCGACCTGCGCGGCCACAGCGACGAGAGCCCCATGGGCCCCAAGGAAGCGCTCTCCGGACTGCTGCGCGCCCTCGGCACCCCGTACCAGGACATCCCGTGCGACCTCGCCGAGATGGCGGAGCTGTACCAGCGCACCCTGTGCGACCGACGCGTCCTCATCCTCCTCGACAACGCCGAGTCGGCCGCCCAGGTGCGGCAACTGCTCCCGTACGACACCGGCTGCCTCGCCCTGGTCACCAGCCGCAACCGCCTGGGCTCCCTGATCGTCACCCATGGCGCGTCCATGCTGCCGCTGCGCCCGCTGGCCGCGGACGACGCCAAGGAACTCGTCCGCAGCGTCGTGGGCCGGCGCCGGTCCGCCGCCGAGCCCGACGCGCTCGCCGAACTCGTCGCCATGTGCGGACGGAGCCCGCTCGCCCTGCGCATCGCCGCCGCCAACCTCGCGCTGCACCCGGAAGGGCTGATCGCGCAGCACGTGCGGGAGCTGCGGTCCGGCAACCCCCTGGAGACCCTGGCGGTCGCCGGCGACCCCGACTCCGCCGTGCGCAGGGCCTTCGAACTGTCGTACCGCCGACTCGACGCGGAGGCCCGGGACGCCTTCAGGACGCTGGGCATCCTGCCCGGGCCGGCCACCACGGTGCCCGCCGTCGCAGCGCTCCTCGGACGGTCCGTCGCCGCCACCGTGGCCATCCTCGACCGCCTCTTCGCGGAACACCTCGTCGAACTCGTCGGACGCGACCGGCTGCGACTGCACGACCTCATCTGGTGGTACGCCCGGCTGCTGGTCGACGCGGAGGACCCGGTGGCCGCCCAGCGGGAGGCCCGCCGCCGGCTGCTGCGGTGGTACGTGGCCTCCGCGGACTCGGCGGCCCGCTGCCTCTACCCGCAGATGCTGCGCCTGGAGGTGACCCCCTTGGGCCCGGAGGCCCGGCCCGCGACCTTCGACGACCCCCAGCGGGCGGCCGACTGGTTCGACGCCGAACACGCCGAGCTGGTGCGGCTGATCGAGGCCGAAGCAGCGGCCGGCACGAGCCCGACGGACGATGGCGCCGCCGCGCCGCCCGACGCCAGCGTGTGGATCCTCGCGGACATCCTGCGCGGCTACTTCTGGCTTCGTCGACACACCAACGCCTGGATCACCGTGGCTTCCCTCGCCCTGGCCACCGCGCGCGAGGGCGGGGACTTCCGCGGCCAGGCCGCGGCCCAACAGAGCCTGGGCCTCGCCCGCTTCACCATGGGCGACCTGGAGCGCAGCAAGCACCACTTCGAACTCGCCATCGAGCTGGCCCGGTGCGCCGGCTGGGGCGTGGGCGAGTCGGTCGCCCTGTCGAACCTCGCCGGGGTCTCCGGCGACCTCGGGCTGCTCAGCCAGGCGGCGGAGTACTACGGCCAGTCCATCGCCATCGACCGCAAGCTGCGCCGCAGCCCCTCCCAGCCCCTGCTCGGCCTGGGAGAGGTGCTGCACGGCATGGGACGGCTGCGGGAGGCGGAGCGGCTGTGCCGACGCGCCCTCGCGCTCTCCCACAAGATCGGCGCGCCCGACAGCGTCTCGCGGATCAGTTGCAGCCTGGCGACCATCTCGCTGGACCTCGGGCTCCTGGTCACCGCCCAGGAGTTGGCCGTGACCTCACAGCGCGGCTTCCAGGCCATCGGCAACCTCCCCGGCGAGGCGGAGGTGCTCAGCGTCCTCGCCATGATCGGCGCGGAGGCGGGCGACGGACAGGGCGCGCTGCGGGCGGCGCTCACCGCCTGTCGGCTCAGCAGGCGCTCCGGACGGCCGCGGCTGCGCATGGACGCCATGATCGCGATGGGGCACGCCCGGTACCAACTCGGCCAGTACGAGCGCGCCTTCGAGCACTTCCGCATCGCCCACCGGACCGCCGAGGGCATCGGCTATCTGAAGGGCCGCACGATGGCCCTTCTCGGGCTCGGCGTCTGCGCGGCCCGACTGCGCCGTCCGCTGGAGGCACTGGGGTACGCGGCCTCCGCGCTCACCCTCGCGAAGGAGTCCCAGCTCAGGCTTCTGGAAGGCCAGGCGCAGGCCGTCATCGCGCTCTCCCAGGGGGCGTGCGGGGACACCAACTCGGCCGCGCGCGCCGGCAGGCTCGCCCTCGACATCTACACCAGCACCGGCTACCGCCCGCTGCACTCGCCCTTCGGCCGGCCCGTGGAGGGCATCCACCCGGAGGACGGGTTCGCGGAGGTGTTCCTCCGCTGCTGAGGCGTGCGGGACGGCGGCGCGCGGGGCGTACGGGGGCGTGCGCCCCGGTGCGCCCGTGACGGGAGTCACGCGCGCGTGCGGCGGCGAAGGGCGGGCGTACGGGCGTTGTCAGTGGTGCCCGATACGGTGCAGGGAGTCGAGTGTTGACCCCGCGCACGTGCAGGACGAAAGGTGCGCCACCCACTCGTGTCGCTGTTGGGCCGAACGGGTGAGGGGCGGGAGGATGGACCCCATGAGCAGGTACGAGAGGTACGACGTCACTGACGAGCAGTGGGAGGGTTTGGCGCAGGTCGTCCCCTTGCGGGGGCGGGACGAATGGCCGTCGCGGGTCGACCACCGCACCGTTCCGCAGGAGTACGAGGTCGAGCAGCGCCGTTTCATCGTGCTGCGGGTACAGGTCTTCGCCGACGCCCGAGAGGTGGCCGAGTATCTGATCGCGCAGATCCCGGTGTTGTTGGACCTCACGAGCGCCGACCCCGACGTGGCCAAGCGGATCCTCGACTTCAGCAGCGGAGTCGTCTTCGGCCTGGGCAGCGGCATGCACCGGGTGGACCGGAACGTCTTCCTGTTGGCCCCGTCCGGTACCGAGGTCGACGGCATCGCGGAGGCGACGGGCACCTTCTCCACCGCCTCGATCCGCCGCTGATCCACGGCTGGTTCGCGACCGAACCGGGACGGGGCCGCAGGGAGGGTGCACCCCTTCGGCAAGCGGGCCGCCCGTTGGTCGGGTCGCCCGTTCGTAGGAAGGTCCCGGAGGCGGAACGGTTCGGCGAATCGTCCGCTGCGTACCGTCCGGCCCATGGACCAGCACGCCCCGTTCACCCCCGCGCACACCCCCCGCCCCACCGTCACCGAGCTGCGGTTGTCCGCCTTCCGCTCGCACCGCGGCGCGACGTTCCCCCTGACCTCGCTGACCTTGTTCACCGGCGTCAGCGGAGCGGGCAAGTCGAGCGTCTTACAGGCGTACGAAGCCCTGGCGGCCCTGGCGACCGGTGACGGACTGGAAGACGCCTTCCCCGACCCCGCGGCCTGCGTCCCCGAATGGGCCGGCGCGGACACCGAGGGCCGCCGTGGTTTCCGCATCGGCTGTACGGTCGACGGCCCCGCCGGCCTCGTCCGCCTCGACCTCGCCGTCCAGGCCGAACCGACCCTCCGGATCGTCGGCGAACGCCTGACGTGCGGCGGGCGGACCCTGCTCACCACCGCCCTGCGCGACCCCGGGCGGTCGTCGGTGCAGGCGGCCTGGCTCACGGCGGGCTCGGTGCCGGTGACCCGCGCCCCGCTCCCCGACGACCGGCTCGGGACGGCCCTGCTGCCGTTGCGGGTGGCGGGGAAGACGGCGGGTCAGTTGCTGGTGCTCGCGGCGGCGGAGCAGGTGGTGGTGGCGCTGCGCTCGGTCTTCGCGTGCGATCCGCAGCCGTGCGGGATGCGGCGACCGGTGGCGCCGGGCGACGGTCGGCTGCGCCGCGGCTGCGACAACCTCGCCGAGGTCCTGCACCGCACGCGGACCGAGTGCGCGAGGCGGCACGCCCGTCTGACGGCCGCCGCGCGGCGCGGGTGCGCGGGAGAGGTGGCGGAACTGGGTGTCGAGGAGACGGCCGACGGGCTGCTGCGGGCGCTCCTGCACCGGGGGGAGGGGCGCACGGCGACACCGGTGGAGCGGCTCGGCGAGGGGGAGCTGCGGTACCTGGCGCTGGCGCTGGTGCTGTTGACCGGGCCGGGGGTGTTGGCGATGGACCAGGCCGCGGAGGTCCCGTCGGCCTATCAGTCGATGACCGTGCTCGCGGACGGCTTCGACCGCTGCCTTGATCCCGGACAGGCGCGCGAACTGGTCGCGCTGGCGGTGGAGATGGCGGCCCGCGGGCACGTCCGGCTGGTGGGGGCGGTTTCCGACGCGTCCTTCGCCCGCGGGGTCGAGGGCGTGACGGTGGTAGACCTGGTGCCGTGACGAAAGAAGGCAGTGGAGCCAGTGAGTCGAGTGACGTGCAAGCGACGGATGAGGCGCAGGGCGTAGGGGAAGCGGCGGGGGCGGGCGAGGTGCGGCACGCAGGGCGGACGGCGTCGGCGGATCGGGGGGAGGGCCTGTCCGTCGCCGACCTCCAGCGGCGGCTGGCGGAGTTCGCGCGGGCGCGGGACTGGGGGCCGTACCACACCCCGAAGAACCTGGCCGCGGCGCTGAGCGTCGAGGCGGGCGAACTGGTCGAGATCTTCCAGTGGTTGACGCCGGAGGAGTCGGCGCGGGTGATGGAGGACGAGGGGACGGCGCACCGGGTGCGGGACGAGGTCGCGGACGTGCTCGCGTATCTGCTCCAACTCTGCGAGGTGCTGGGGGTCGACGCGCTGGCGGCGCTCTCCGCCAAGATCGACCGCAACGAGACCCGTTTTCCGGCTCCCTGAGCTGACGGCCCGCCAACCTGGAGCGCTCGGCCCGTCGGAGAAGTCGGACGATCATGGATTTGTCACTCTCCGGAGTCATGAAGTTGTCCACAGTCGGCTTCCTGTCCACAGATTTCCCTTTTCCTCTGGCGTTTTGACTCAAAGCCCTTCACGCTGGGTAATGAACCTGTTGGGCAGACAGTCGTACGATCGGGGGCGGCGTACATGGACGCGGAGCGACTCATCGACATGAGTCGACTGGCCCTGGCACGCACCAGGGTGGTTTCTGAAGTGGTGATCGAAGCGTGGCAGGCTCAATTGCTCGCGCAGGCGATCGGCGGACAGCTCGCGGCATCCGGGCCGCCCGAGCTGAGCCGTGACGCACTGGGGCTCGGAGAGATCGACGGTCCCGGCGCGGGAAGCGCGGAGCACTCCGGCGTCCTGCGCGGACGGACCAGAGCAGCCGGTCTCACCGGGGTCGAAGATCCCCGCGAGACCCTGCTCGCCCTCGGGGCGCTCCTGGTGGACGTCGGGGTCGCCCTGATCTCGGTGGCCTGCGCCACCGACGAGGACGGTCTGTATTGGCACTGCATCCGGGCGATGGACGCGGCCGACGAGTCCGCCGACCGGGTGCGCTCCATGCTGCACAGGCTCTCGGCCAGGGATCTCGCCGGCCGGGACCTGCGCAGGCCGCCGGGTGACGTTCGGGCGCGGGCCGGACCGCCCGCGGCGTCGAGCGGCCGGACCGCCGGTCGATCCGTGCCGGGGCAGGGTGCAGCGGCACGGACGTCCGAGCCGTCCTCGGGCGAGTGCGGCCCGGGGCGGGACGGTCGTGGAGCCGTGTCGCGCGGCGGCCGTCAGGCCATCGGCGGCCGGGGCGATCAGGAACGGGCGGACGGGCCCGTGACGTCGCACGTGCCGTTGCCGCCCCGGCCGGCGTCCCGCGGCGGCGCACCCGTGGCGCGCCCCCGCGGCTCGGGCAGTTCCTCGGGCGGTACGGGCCGAGCCGAGGAGGCGAAGGGCCAGCGGGGACCGGCCGGGATACCCGACCCGGTGGACTCGACGGCGAGTGCGTGGTGAGCGGGAGCGCGGGCACCCGCGCCCGTCCTGCTCACCACGCTCGGCGCCGAGCCACCGGCCCGCCGGCCCCGGGCCGGGCGCCGTGGTGGCGGCCCCGACGCGGGCACCTCGACGGTGACCGCGGTGCTCAGGGGGCGGCGAGGCGGTTGACCGCGGTCGGACGGTGCAGGATGGACGCATGGATCTGCGCATCTTCACCGAACCCCAGCAGGGCGCCAGCTACGACACCCTGCTGACCGTCGCCAAGGCCACCGAGGACCTCGGGTTCGACGCCTTCTTCCGCTCCGACCACTACCTCGCCATGGGCTCAGCCGACGGGCTCCCCGGACCCACGGACGCCTGGATCACCCTGGCCGGGCTGGCGCGCGAGACGAGCAGGATCCGTCTCGGCACCCTGATGACCGCGGGCACCTTCCGGCTCCCGGGCGTGCTCGCCATCCAGGTCGCCCAGGTCGACCAGATGTCGGGTGGCCGGGTGGAGCTGGGGCTGGGCGCCGGGTGGTTCGAGGAGGAGCACCGGGCGTACGGCATCCCGTTCCCGAAGGAGAAGTTCGCCCGGCTGGAGGAGCAGCTGGCGATCGTCACCGGCCTGTGGGCCATCGAGGCCGGCGCAACGTACTCCTACGACGGTACGCACTACCAGCTCAGCGACTCGCCCGCGCTGCCCAAGCCCGTGAACGGACGGGTGCCGGTGCTGATCGGCGGGCACGGGGCCACCCGCACCCCGCGCCTGGCCGCGCAGTACGCGGACGAGTTCAACATCCCCTTCGCGTCCGTCGAGGACAGCGAGCGCCAGTTCGGACGGGTCAAGGCAGCCGCGGAGACCGCCGGGCGCGCCCCCGACGACCTGGTGTACTCGAACGCGCTGGTGGTGTGCGTGGGACGGGACGACGCCGAGGTGGCCCGCCGCGCCGCGGCCATCGGCCGGGAGGCCGACGAGCTGAAGCAGAACGGTCTGGCGGGCTCACCCGCGGAGGTGGTCGACAAGATCGGCCGGTACGCCGCCGTCGGCTCGTCCCGGATCTATCTCCAGGTGCTCGACCTGCACGACCTGGACCACCTGGAGCTGATCTCCGCCCAGGTCCAGTCCCAGCTGGGCTGACGGCCGTGCGCCCCGCCCGTACGCTCGCCCGGGCCCTCGCCGAGGGACCCCTGGTCCTGGACGGAGGTCTGTCCAACCAACTGGAGGCGCAGGGGTGCGACGTGTCCGACGAGCTGTGGTCGGCACGTCTCCTCGTGGACGGGCCGGAGCAGATCGAGGCCGCCCACCGGGCGTACGTACGGTCGGGCGCCCGGGTGCTGATCACCGCCAGCTACCAGGCGAGCTTCGAGGGGTTCGCCCGCCGGGGCGTCGGGCGGGCGGAGGTGACCGGGCTGTTCGCCCGTAGCGTGGCGCTGGCCCGGGCCGCCGCGGAGGCGACCGAGGACGAGGTGTGGGTGGCGGCCTCGGTGGGGCCGTACGGCGCGGTGCTCGCGGACGGCGGGGAGTACCGGGGGCGCTACGGACTGACGGTCCGCGAGCTGGAGCGCTTCCACCGGCCCAGGATCGAGGCGCTGGCCGCCGCGGAGCCGGACGTCCTCGCGTTGGAGACCGTGCCCGACACGGACGAGGCCGAGGCGCTGCTGCGGGCCGTCGAGGGCTGCGGCGTGCCCGTCTGGCTCTCGTACACCGTCAGCGGTGGGCAGACCCGGGCCGGTCAGGACCTGGCCGCCGCGTTCGCGCTGGCCGCGGGCGACGACGTCGTTGCCGTGGGCGTCAACTGCTGCGCCCCCGAGGACGCGGACGGCGCCGTCGCGCTCGCCGCGACGACGACCGGCAAGCCCGTCGTCGTCTACCCGAACAGCGGTGAGACCTGGGACGCGCAGACGCGGGACTGGCGTGACGGCGGCGTCGGGAGCGGCATCGACCCGTTGCGCGTCCGCGGCTGGCTGGCATCCGGCGCCCGGTTGGTCGGCGGCTGCTGCCGCGTCGGCCCGGACGTCGTCGCAGACGTCGCCGGGGCCCTGGCCCCGAGCCGCGGCGACATCGGCTGACCTGCCGTCAAGCCCATCGGCACGACGCCCGTCGGAGCGGCCCGGCGTCCGGGGCGGTCGGCGGACAAAATACGGGCACGAGTCCGTTAAACACCGTCATAATCGGTCAGGTGTTCTTGACGATCCGGACGACCGGCACCCCGCAACGACCAGCGACCGACCTCGGCTTCCTGCTGCACAAGCACCCCGACAAGGCGCAGGCGTTCTCCACCTCCCACGGCAGGGCCCACGTCTTCTACCCCGAGGCGACGCCCGAGCAGTGCACGGCCGCGCTGCTGCTGGAGGTGGATCCGGTGGCGCTGGTGCGGCGCGGCAAGGGCAAGGGACGCGGCGGCGCACCCGACTCCGCCCTCGCGCAGTACGTCAACGACCGCCCGTACGCGGCCTCCTCCCTGCTGGCCGTGGCGCTGAGCACGGTCTTCCGGAGCGCACTGCGGGGCGTGTGCGCCGCGCTGCCCGAGCGCGCCGAAGCACCGCTCCCGCTGCGGATCGAGATACCCGCCCTGCCCGCACGCGGCGGCGCCGAGCTGGTCGAGAAGCTCTTCGGCCCGCTCGGCTGGACCACCGTCACCGCCCGTCCGGTCGCGTTGGACGAGCAGTTCCCCGAGTGGGGCGAATCCCGCTACGTCCAACTCGTCCTGGAGGGCGAGCTGCGTCTGGCCGACGCCCTGCGGCAGCTGTACGTCCTGCTGCCCGTGCTCGACGACGCCAAGCACTACTGGGTCGCGCCCGACGAGGTCGACAAGTTGCTGCGCGCGGGGGACGGCTGGCTGGCGAACCACCCCGAGCACCGACTGATCACCAGCCGCTACCTCTCCCGGCGCTGGCGCCTGACCCGACAGGCCGAGGAGCGCCTGGAGCTGGTCCGGCTGGCCGAGACGGACGACCTGGACGTCGAGGACGTGGACAACGCCGTCGACGAGACCCGGGACACCGAGGAACGCCCGGTGCCCCTCGCCGAGCAGCGGCGCGACGCGATCCTGACGGCGCTGCGCGCCGCCGGCGCCCAGCGCGTGCTGGACCTCGGCTGCGGCCAGGGCCAGTTGGTGCAGGCACTGCTCAAGGACGTCCGGTTCACCGAGGTCGTCGGCGTGGACGTGTCCGTACGGGCGCTGACCATCGCCGCGCGCCGGCTGAAGCTGGACCGCATGGGCGAACGGCAGGCCGCCCGCGTCCAACTCCTCCAGGGCTCCTTGACGTACACCGACAAACGACTGGCCGGGTACGACGCGGCGGTGCTCAGCGAGGTCGTCGAACACCTCGACCTGCCGCGGCTCCCGGCGCTGGAGTACGCGGTGTTCCAGGCCGCCCGGCCCAGGACCGTCATCGTGACCACGCCCAACGTGGAGTACAACGTCCGCTGGGAGACCCTGCCGGCCGGACACGTGCGCCACGGCGACCACCGCTTCGAGTGGACCCGGGCGGAGTTCCGCAGCTGGGCGGAGGCCGTGGCCGCGCGCGACGGATACGCCGTCGCGTACCTCCCCGTGGGGCCGGACGACCCGGAAGTCGGCCCGCCGACCCAGATGGCGGTGTTCACCCGGGGCGACTCCGACGACCCGGAGCGTGCCGCGGACGACACCCGCACCGAGGACGACGACCGCACCGCGAAGGAGGCGAAGGCGGCATGACCCACCCCGACATCCCTGACAACACGGCGAACACAGCGAGTACGGAGATCACGGAGACGATGGACACCGCCCCCGACGCCCAGCCGACCAGACGGCTGCCGATCACCGACCTGTCCCTCGTCGTGCTCATCGGCGCCAGCGGCTCCGGCAAGTCGACCTTCGCCCGCCGCCACTTCAAGCCCACCGAGGTCATCTCCTCCGACTTCTGCCGCGGCCTGGTCTCCGACGACGAGAACGACCAGGCGGCCACCCGCGACGCCTTCGACGTCCTGCACTACGTCGCCGGCAAACGGCTCGCCGCCGGACGGCTCACCGTCGTCGACGCCACCAACGTCCAGGTCGAGGCCCGCCGCCAACTGGTGCGACTGGCCCGCGAACACGACGTCCTGCCCATCGCCGTCGTCCTCGACCTGCCCGAAGAGGTCTGCGCCGAGCGCAACGCCACCCGCCCCGACCGCGCCGACATGCCGCGCCGCGTCATCAAGCGGCACCGCGGCGAACTCCGCCGCTCCCTGCGCGGCCTGGAGCGCGAGGGCTTCCGCAAGGTCCACGTCCTGCGCAGCGTCGCCGAAGTGGAGGGCGCCGAGGTCGTCCTGGAGCGCCGCTACAACGACCTGCGCCACGTCACCGGCCCCTTCGACATCATCGGCGACGTCCACGGATGCAGCTCCGAACTGGAGACCCTGCTCGCCGAACTCGGCTACCGGGACGGGGCGCACCCCGACGGCCGCACCGCCGTCTTCGTCGGCGACCTCGTCGACCGCGGCCCGGACAGCCCCGGCGTGCTGCGCCGCGTGATGTCCATGGTCCAGGCCGGGAACGCGCTGTGCGTACCGGGGAACCACGAGAACAAGCTCGGCCGTTACCTCAAGGGCAGGAACGTCCAGCGCACCCACGGACTTGCCGAGACCATCGAGCAGTTGGAGAAGGAGGACGCCAAGGACCCGGAGTTCCGCCAGCGCGTCGCCGAGTTCATCGACGGGCTCGTCAGCCACTACGTCCTGGACGGCGGCGACCTCGTCGTCTGCCACGCCGGCCTGCCCGAGAAGTACCACGGCCGCACCTCCGGCCGGGTGCGCTCGCACGCCCTGTACGGCGACACGACCGGCGAGACCGACGAGTTCGGCCTGCCCGTGCGCTACCCCTGGGCCGAGGAGTACCGCGGCCGAGCCGCCGTCGTCTACGGCCACACCCCCGTCCCCGACACCTCCTGGGTCAACAACACGATCTGCCTCGACACCGGCGTCGTCTTCGGCGGCCGGATGACCGCCCTGCGCTGGCCCGAGCGCGAACTCGTCGACGTACCCGCCGAGCAGGTCTGGTACGAGCCGGTCAAGCCGCTGCGAGCGCAGGCCCCCGGCGCCCGCGAAGGCCGGCCGCTCGACCTCGACGACGTCCGGGGCCGACGGATCGTGGAGACCCGTCACCTGGCCCGCGTCGGCGTGCGCGAGGAGAACGCGGCTGCGGCGCTGGAGGTCATGAGCCGCTTCGCGATCGACCCGCGGCTGCTCGTCTACTTGCCGCCGACGATGGCGCCCACCGCCACCTCCACCGTCGAGGGCCACCTGGAGCACCCCGCCGAAGCCTTCGCGCAGTACCGCGCCGACGGTGTCCGGAAGGTGGTCTGCGAGGAGAAGCACATGGGCTCCCGGGCCGTCGTGCTCGTCTGCCGCGACGCCGAAGCCGCCCGCAAGCGCTTCGGCCTCACCCCGGCGACCGGCACCGACGCCGTACCGACCGGCGCCCTCTACACCCGCACCGGGCGGCCCTTCCTCAGCGAGGAGCCCCTCACCGAGGCACTCCTCGACCGGCTGCGCACCGCCGTCACCGCCGCCGGGCTCTGGGACGAGCTGCGCACGGACTGGCTGCTGCTGGACGCCGAGCTGATGCCCTGGTCCCTCAAGGCGTCGGGGCTGCTCCGCTCGCAGTACGCCGCCGTCGGCGCCGCAGCGGGCGCCGTCCTGCCCGGAGCCACCGCGGCCCTCGAAGCCGCCGCGGCCCGCGGGGTCGACGTCGACGCCCTCCTGCACTCCCAGCGGGAGCGGGCCGATGACGCCGCCGCCTTCACCGAGGCGTACCGCCGCTACTGCTGGCCCACGGACGGCCTGGACGGCGTACGGCTCGCGCCCTTCCAGGTCCTTGCCGCCGAAGGGCGCTCGCTCGCCGGCGTACCGCACGACGAGCAGCTGACGTGGCTGGACCGGCTCGTCGAGCACGACCCCACCGGGCTCCTCCAGACCACCCGGCGCCTGGTGGTCGACACCGGCGACGAGGCGTCCGTGGCGGCCGGCACGGACTGGTGGCTGACGATGACGGCCGCCGGCGGCGAGGGCATGGTCGTCAAACCGCTCCAGCCGCTGGTCCGCACCGAGAAGGGCGCCCTGGTACAGCCCGGGATCAAGGTCCGGGGCCGGGAGTACCTGCGGATCATCTACGGTCCCGAGTACACCCGCCCGGCCAATCTGGACCGGCTGCGCAACCGCCACCTCGGCCACAAGCGGTCACTGGCCCTGCGCGAGTACGCACTGGGCCTCGAAGCCCTCGACCGGCTCGGGGACGGGGAGCCGCTGTGGCGGATCCACGAAGCCGTCTTCGCGGTCCTGGCCCTGGAGTCCGAGCCGGTGGACCCCCGCCTCTGAGCGGCCCGTACCGCCCCCGTGCGGCGCGCCCCCACCCCGGGGCGCGCCGCCCGCGGGACGGCCCACCGCCACCCGACGGTGCACCGAACCGCCCCGGCGAGGCAGTCTGGGAGTCCGGGACCGAGTCCGCGACGCACCCACGATGCGGGCGGAGGGCCGTCGGAGCTCGTTGGCCGGCCACGGCACGGCCACCGAGTGAAGGGCCCGCCGCGCGGTGAGGATGGCCACATGGGATTCCACGTCGACTCCGAGACCGGGCGGCTGCGCCGGGTCATACTGCACCGCCCCGACATCGAACTGAAACGCCTGACGCCGACCAACAAGGACGCCCTGCTCTTCGACGACGTCCTGTGGGTGCGCCGCGCCCGCGCCGAGCACGACGGCTTCGCCGACGTCCTGCGCGACCGCGGGGTGGAGGTGCACCTCTTCGGCGACCTGCTGTGCGAGGCACTGGAGATCCCCGAGGCCAGGAAGCTGGTCCTGGACCGCGCCTTCGACGAGAAGGAGTACGGGCCGCTCGCCGCCGACCACCTCAAGTCCGCCTTCGACGCCCTGCCGTCCGCCGAACTGGCGGAGGCCCTGGTCGGCGGGGCGACGAAGCGGGAGTACCTGGCGGGGCACCCGGAGCCCACCTCCGTGCGGTTCCACGTGATGAACCTGGACGACTTCCTGCTCGACCCGCTCCCGAACCACATCTTCACCCGCGACACCTCCGCCTGGATCTACGACGGGGTGTCCATCAACGCGATGCGCTGGCCGGCCCGCCAACGCGAGACCGTCCACTTCGAGGCGATCTACGCCTATCACCCGCTCTTCGCCGGCCCGGACGCCGGCCCCTTCCACCACTGGTCACAGGGGCAGAGCGACTACCCGTCCACCATCGAGGGCGGCGACGTGCTGGTGATCGGCAACGGCGCGGTGCTGATCGGGATGAGCGAGCGGACCACGCCGCAGGCCGTGGAGATGCTGGCCAAGGGGCTCTTCGCGGCCGGCTCGGCGCGCACCATCGTGGCCCTGGACATGCCGAAGCGACGGGCCTTCATGCACCTGGACACCGTGATGACGATGGTCGACCGGGACACCTTCACCCAGTACGCCGGCCTCGGGATGCTCCGCTCGTACACCATCGAGCCGGCCGAGGGCCCGCAGGGGCTCAAGGTCAGCGACCACCCGCCCGAGGAGATGCACAGCGCGATCGCCGCCGCGCTCGGGCTGACGGAGGTCCGGGTGCTCACCGCCACCCAGGACGTGCACGCGGCGGAGCGCGAGCAGTGGGACGACGGGTGCAACGTGCTGGCGGTCGAGCCGGGCGTGGTCGTGGCGTACGAGCGCAATGTGACCACCAACACCCACCTGCGCAAACAGGGCATCGAAGTGATCGAGATCCCCGGCAGCGAGCTGGGGCGGGGGAGGGGAGGACCGCGCTGCATGAGCTGCCCCGTCGAGCGGGACGCGGTCTGAGGGCACGAAAGGGCCCGGTGTGGTGGACCCTGGTTGCACGGACCCGCATCGAAAGCCTCGAACGGGCGGACCCCGGACCGACCCGAATCGGGGGACTCCAGGTCTTGTATAGCAATGCAGGGCTTCGTATATACTTCCATCGTCGTCGACCGTGAAGGCCCCGTCCGGGCCGTCCCCTTCCCGTCCCTTCTCACCCCTTCTCACCCCCTCCGACCTCCCCACACACCGCCACCCACGCAGCGACCAGGAGCAGCCCATGGCGATACATCTCGAAGGCCGCCACTTCCTCAAGGAGCTGGACTTCACCGCCGAGGAGTTCCGCGGTCTCGTCGCGCTGGCCGCCGAGTTGAAGGCGGCCAAGCGGGCCGGCGCTGAGGAGCAGCGGCTGCGCGGGAAGCACATCGCGCTGATCTTCGAGAAGTCCTCCACCCGGACGCGCTGCGCCTTCGAGGTCGCCGCGGCCGACCAGGGCGCTGCGACGACGTACATCGGTCCGGCCGGGTCCCACATCGGCAGCAAGGAGTCCACGAAGGACACCGCACGCGTGCTCGGGCGGATGTTCGACGCCATCGAGTTCCGCGGGGACGCCCAGGCCAAGGTGGAGGAGCTGGCGGCCCACGCCGGCGTGCCGGTCTACAACGGCCTCACCGACGACTGGCACCCCACCCAGATGCTCGCCGACGTGCTCACCATGGTGGAGCACTCGATGAAGCCGCTGGAGCAGATGTCCTTCGCCTACCTCGGGGACGCCCGCTTCAACATGGGCAATTCCTATCTGATCACCGGCGCCCTGCTCGGCATGGACGTGCGCATCGTGGCCCCCCGGGCGTACTGGCCGGTCGAGGAGGTCCAGGCCAGGGCCCGGGCCATGGCGGAGGTCAGCGGCGCCCGGATCACCCTCACCGAGTCCGTCGCGGACGGCGTGCTGGGCGCGGACTTCGTCGCCACCGACGTCTGGGTGTCGATGGGCGAGGCCAAGGAGGTCTGGGACGAGCGGATCAAGGTGCTGGGTCCGTACGCCGTGACGATGGACGTGCTGCGGGCCACGGGCAATCCGGACGTGAAGTTCCTGCACTGCCTCCCCGCCTTCCACGACCTGGGCACCACCGTGGCGCGGGAGATCTACGAGACGCACGGCCTGACGGAGCTGGAGGTCAGCGACGAGGTCTTCGAGTCGGCCCACTCGGTCGTCTTCGACGAGGCGGAGAACCGTCTGCACACGATCAAGGCCGTGCTGGTGGCGACGCTCGCACCGGCCCCGTGGGGAGCGGAGATCCCGGAGGTCCCCGTCGCGCGGGAAGCCCAGGGGCAAGCGTGAGCAGCGAGGACTGAAGGCTATCGCGCGCCCGTGACGGAAGTCACGGGCGGGTGATAGCTTCGTGGGAGGCAGCGGCGGACCGGCGTCGCCCGCCCTCGAAGGAGGCCGCCTCTCATGAGCCCCTTTACCGGATCCGCGCGACGCACCGACACCGAGGAATGGCGCCACCTACGGCTCGTCGTCGCCGACGGCGTCGCGACCGTGACCCTCGCCCGCCCGCAGAAGCTGAACGCCCTCACCTTCGGCGCGTACGCCGACCTCCGCGACCTGCTGGCCCAACTCTCCCGCGAACGTTCCGTACGGGCGTTGGTGCTGGGCGGCGAGGGGCGCGGCTTCTGCTCCGGCGGCGACGTCGACGAGATCATCGGCGCCACCCTCGCCATGGACACCGCCCAGCTCCTCGACTTCAACCGGATGACCGGGCAGACCGTACGGGCCGTCCGCGAATGCCCCTTCCCGGTGATCGCGGCCGTCCACGGCGTCGCCGCGGGCGCCGGCGCGGTCCTCGCCCTGGCCGCGGACTTCAGGATCGCCGACCCCAGCGCACGTTTCGCCTTCCTCTTCACCAAGGTGGGGCTGTCCGGCGGCGACATGGGCGCCGCCTATCTGCTGCCGAGGGTCGTCGGCCTCGGGCACGCCACCCGACTGCTGATGCTCGGCGAGCCCGTCGGCGCCGCAGAGGCCGAGCGGATCGGCCTCCTCAGCGAACTCACCCCCGAGGGCGGCGCGGACGCCCGGGCCGCGGAGCTGGCCCGACACCTCGCCGCCGGGCCCGCCCTCGCCCATGCCCAGACCAAGGCGCTGCTGACGGCCGAGCTGGACATGCCGCTCGCCGCGGCCGTGGAGCTGGACGCCGCCACCCAGGCCCTGCTGATGAACGGCGCGGACTACGCGGAGTTCCACGCGGCGTTCACCCAGAAGCGGGCACCGCAGTGGCGGGGGCGATGAGGGGGAGCGCCCCCCTGCGCGTCGCCGTCATCGGCGGCGGCCCCGGGGGACTGCACGCCGCGACCCTGCTCAAGCGGCTCGACCCACGACGGGAGATCACCGTCTGGGAGCGCCGGGCCCCCGACGACACCTTCGGCTTCGGCGTCGTGCTCTCCGACGAGACCCTGGGCGGCATCGAACACGCCGACCCGGCGGTCCACCGCGCCCTGAGCGACGAGTTCGTCCGCTGGGACGACATCGACATCGTCCATCGGGGCCGTACGTTCACCTCCTCGGGACACGGCTTCGCCGCGCTGGGGCGCCGCACGCTGCTGCGGATACTGCACCGCCGCTGCGAGGAACTGGGCATCTCGATCCGGTTCCGCACCCCCGCACCGCCCGTCGACCGGCTCACCGCCACCCACGACCTGGTGATCGCGGCCGACGGCGCCGGCAGCACCACCAGGGAGGCCGACCCCGCCGCGTACGGGCCGCACGTCACCACCCACCGCTGTCGCTACATCTGGCTGGCCACGCCCGTCGCCTTCGACTCGTTCCGCTTCGAGATCGCCGAGACCGAACACGGAGTGATGCAGCTCCACGCGTATCCGTACGCCGCCGACGCGTCCACGGTCATCGTCGAGATGCGCGAGGAGGTCTGGCGGGCCGCCGGATTCGACACGGACGTACCCGGCGCGCCGGCCGCCCCGGGAGCGCGGTCCGTCGACCGCTGCGCCGCGATCTTCGCCGACGCCCTCGGTGGCCGGCCCCTGTACGGCAACCACTCCACCTGGACCGCGTTCCGCACGGTCGTCAACGAGCGCTGGTCCCACGGCCGTACGGTCCTGATCGGCGACGCCGCCCACACGGCCCACTTCTCCATCGGCTCCGGCACCAAACTGGCCGTCGAGGACGCCATGGCGCTGGCCGCGTGCGTGGCGGAACAGCCCGCGCTGGACGACGCCCTCGCCGCGTACGAGGCCGAGCGCCGCCCCGTCGTCGAGTCGACGCAGCGGGCGGCGACGGCCAGCCTGCGCTGGTTCGAGGAGCTGGGGACGTACGTGGACCAGCCGCCCCGGCAGTTCGCGTTCAACCTGCTCACCCGCAGCCGACGGGTCACCCACGACAACCTCCGGCTGCGCGACCGCGCCTTCACGGACGCCGTGGAGCGGGACTTCACCTGCCCGCCCGACACGCCCCCGATGTTCACCCCCTTCCGACTGCGCAGACTGACCCTGCGCAACAGGGTCGTGGTCTCCCCGATGGACGTGTACGAGGCGAAGGACGGCGTCCCGGACGACTTCCACCTCGTCCACCTGGGCGCGCGGGCGCTCGGCGGCGCCGGCCTGGTGATGACGGAGATGGTGTGCGTCAGCGCCCGGGGTCGCATCACCCCCGGCTGCACCGGCCTCTACACCCCCGAGCAGGCCCGCGCCTGGCGGCGGATCACGGACTTCGTGCACGCCCGGGCGCCGGGCACCGCCATCGGGGTCCAGCTCGGCCACTCCGGCCGCAAGGGCTCCACCCGGCGGATGTGGGAGGGCATGGACGACCCGCTGCCGGTCGGGAACTGGCCGCTGGTGGCCGCCTCGCCGCTGCCGTACCGGCCGGGCGTCAGCCAGGTGCCGCGACAGCTGGACCGCGCGGGGCTCGACGCCGTGCGGACCCAGTTCGTCGACGCGGCGCAGCGGGCCGCGGGCGCCGGCTTCGACCTGCTCGAACTGCACTGCGCCCACGGCTACCTCCTCTCCGGCTTCCTGTCCCCGTTGACCAACCGACGGAGCGACGCCTACGGCGGCAGCCTCGCCAACCGGCTCCGCTTCCCGCTGGAGGTCTTCGACGCGGTGCGTGCGGAGTGGCCCGGGGACCGGCCGATGACGGTGCGGATCTCCGCCACCGACTGGGCTTCCGGCGGGACGACGGACGACGACGCCGTGGTCATCGCGCGCGCCTTCGCCGAGCACGGCGCGGACGCGATCGACGTGTCCACCGGCCAGGTCGTGTCCGGCGAGCGCCCCGAGTACGGCCGCTCGTACCAGACCCCGTACGCCGACCGGATCCGCAACGTGCTGGGGGTGCCGGTGATCGCGGTGGGGGCGATCTCGTCGTGGGACGACGTGAACTCCCTGGTCCTGGCGGGGCGCGCCGATCTGTGCGCGCTGGCCCGGCCGCATCTGTACGACCCGCAGTGGACGCTGCACGCCGCGGCCGAGCAGGGCTACGCGGGGCCGGGCGCGCCCTGGCCCGCCCCGTACCGCGCGGGCAGTCGGACGCCGCCGACGGGCCGCACGGACGCGCCCCGACCCCGGCTCAGCCTCACGGGCCTGCCGGGCCCCCCGGCGCATGACGGCGGTCAGGAGGCGATGACGGGGGACGCGTCCTCGTCCCCTTCCTGATCGTCCCGGCCGTCCTGATCGTCCCGGTGATCCCGGCCTTCCTGCCCGCCCTGGTCGGTGCTGTGCACGAACAGCGCGCCCGCGTCCCGCAGCAGCTCGTGCAGCCGGCCGAAGACCTCCGCCGAGCGGGACCCGGGCCAGCCCACCGGGAGGAGTTCCAGCGGGAGCCCCGGGTCGGCGTAGGGCAGTCGGCGCCAGGAGTCGAGGGCGAGCAAATAGTCCCGGTAGGCGTCCTCCGGGGTGGCTGGGCGCCCGCCCAGCCAGTCGTGCAGCACCTGCTCCTGCGCGCCCAGGAACTCCTGGTGCTGCTTGGCGATCGCGCCGAGGTCCCACCAGCTCGCGACCGCCTCGGCCGTCGCCGCGAAGCCCAGGTGCTCCCCGCGGAAGAGTTCGACGTACGGGTCGAGCTGGAGCCGGCGCAGCGTGTGCCGGGTCTCCTCGTACAGCCGGGCGGGCGCGACCCAGACCCCGGGGGCGGCCGAGCCGAAACCGAGGCGGCCGAGGCGGGAGCGGAGCAGATGGCGCTTGCTCCGTTCGGCTTCGGGCACGGAGAACACGGCGAGCACCCAGCCGTCGGCGAGCCGCGGGGTCCTGCGGTCGTAGATGCGGCGGTCGCCGTCTTCGAGGAGCTGGCGGGCGTCGGCGGACAGCTCGTACGCGGCGGAGCCCTCCGGGGTGCGGGCGGAGAGCAGCAGCCCGCGCCGCTTGAGGCGGGAGACCGACGAACGGACCGACGGCGCGTCGACGTCGAGCGCGGCCATCAGCCGGATGAGTTCGGCGACCGGGAGCGGCCCGGGGCGCTCGCGCCCGTACGCGCCGTAGAGGGTGACGATCAGGGATCGGGGGGTGTGCTGGTCGGCCACGTGATCACTCTAAGGTCACTTCTCACCGCGCAGGCGGAAGCGCTGGAGCTTGCCGGTCGGGGTGCGGGGGAGCGCGTCGAGGAAGACGACGGAGCGGGGGCACTTGTACGGGCTGAGCCGGGTCCGCACCGACGCGATCAGGGCGGCGGCGGTGGCGTCGCTCGCGGGGACGCCACCGCGCAGCACGACGTACGCGGCGACGACCTGGCCGCGCAGGGCGTCCTGGTGGCCGACGACCGCGGCTTCCTGGACGTCCGGGTGGTGCAGCAGGGCCTCCTCCACCTCGGGTCCCGCTATGTTGTAGCCGGCCGAGATGATCATGTCGTCGGCGCGGGCGACGTAGCGGAACCAGCCGTCGGGCTGGCGCACGTAGGTGTCGCCGGTGAGGTTCCAGCCGTCCTTGACGTACTCGCGCTGGCGCGGGTCGGCGAGGTAGCGGCAGCCCACCGGGCCGCGGACGGCGAGCAGCCCCGGCTGGCCGTCGGGGACGGGCGCGCCGCGGTGGTCGATGACGCGGGCCTGCCAGCCGGGCACGGGCAGGCCGGTGGTGCCGGGGCGGATGGCGTCGTCCGCCGCGGAGACGAAGATGTGCAGCAGTTCGGTCGCGCCGATGCCGTTGATGATGCGCAGTCCGGTGCGGTCCAGCCAGTCGTGCCAGGTGGCGGCGGGCAGGTTCTCCCCGGCGGAGACGCAGCGCCGCAGTGAGCCGAGGGCCCCGACGGCTCCGGTGTCGGCGGGAGGCGGCTCGTTCAGCATCACGCGGTACGCGGTCGGCGCGGTGAACAGCACCGTGACCCGGTGCTCGGCGATCGCGGGCAGCAACTGCCGCGGCCCGGCCCGCTCCAGCAGCAGCGCCGAGGCGCCCGCGCGCATCGGGAAGACCACCAGGCCACCGAGTCCGAAGGTGAAGCCCAGGGGTGGGCTGCCGGCGAACAGGTCGTCCGGCACCGGCCGCAGGACCTGTGCGGAGAAGGTGTCCGCGACGGCCAGCACGTCGCGGTGGAAGTGGATGCACCCCTTGGGGCGGCCGGTGGTGCCGGAGGTGAAGGCGATCAGGGCCACGTCGTCGGCGGCCGTCGCCACCGCGGGGAAGGGGCGGGCGGGCGCGTCGGCGACCAGGTGCAGCAGGTCGTCGGGGGAGGAGCCGCCGTACGGGGTGATCCGCAGGCCGCCGCGGTCGACCCGCAGCAGTTCGTCCAGGGCGCGGGCGTCGCACAGGGCGTGGCTGACCTCGGCCATCTCGCAGATGGTGGCGAGCTCTTCGGTGCGGTGCTGGGCCAGCACGGTGACCGCGACCGCGCCGACCTTCATCACGGCCAGCCAGCAGGCCGCGAGCCAGGGGGCGGTGGGGCCGCGCAGCAGGACGCGGTTGCCGGGGACGACGCCCAGGCGCTGGGTGAGGGCGTGGGCGACGCGGTCGACCCGTTCGTGCAGTTCGCCGTAGCTCCAGACGTCTCCGGTGGGGGTGCGGAAGACGGGGCGGTGCGGGCCGAAGCGCTCGACGGTCTCGTCGAGCAGGGCGTGTCCGCAGTTCAGCCGGTCGGGATAGCGGAGCTCCGGCAACTCGAAGATCAGCTCGGGCCACAGGTCCGCGGGCGGCAGATGGTCGCGTGCGAAGGTGTCGACGTGGGCCGAGGGTGTCAGCTCCATGGTGCGCCCCCTTGTCATGGTGGGGTCGTGAGAGGAGCGTATCGTGTTGATGACGACAGTCAACGGTTCGCGATAGATGAGATATGTGAGGGCGTCAATGCCCGTATTCTCGCTCGATCCGGTACAGACCGCCTGGTGCGCCGAGCTGCGTGCGCTCGCCGCCGGGACACTCGAACCCCTGGCCCGGCGCGGCGCACCGGGCCGGGTGAACCGTCCGTTGCTCGCCGCCCTCGGTGAACTGGGCCTGCTGGAGCGGTTGTTCACCGGCTCGCAGACGAAGGGGCCCGGCGAGGCCCTGGGGGACGGCGGACCGGTCGCCCGCCCCGGCGCCCTGGACCTGTGCCTGCTGCGGGAATCGCTCGCCCACGGCTGCACGGAGGCGGAGACCGCGCTCGCGCTCCAGGGCCTCGGCGCCCGACCGATCGCGAGCGCCGGCACGGCGGAGCAGCGCCGGCGCTGGCTGCCCGAGGTGATGGCGGGGCGCGCGGTCGCGGCCTTCGCCCTCAGCGAGCCGGGCGCGGGGTCCGACGCCGCGGCCCTGGCGCTGGCCGCGGAGCCGGCGTCGGGGGCGGGCGCCGGTTGGCGGCTGACCGGCGAGAAGTGCTGGATCTCGAACGCCCCCGAGGCCGACTTCTACACCGTCTTCGCCCGGACGACCCCCGGCGCCGGTGCGCGCGGCGTCACCGCCTTCCTCGTCCCGGCCGATCGCCCGGGCCTGTCCGGCACCGCGCTTCAGATGCTCTCGCCGCACCCCGTCGGCGCGCTCGTCTTCGACGGGACGCCGGTGACCGGGGACGACGTGCTGGGCGAGGTCGACCGGGGCTTTGGGGTCGCCATGGACACCTTGAACCTGTTCCGGCCCAGCGTCGGGGCGTTCGCGGTCGGGATGGCCCAGGCCGCGCTGGACGCGACCCTCGCGCACACCGCGCGCCGCACCGCCTTCGGCGGCCCGCTCAAGGACCTCCAGTCCGTCGCCCACCAGGTGGCCGAGATGGCCACCCGCACGGAGGCCGCCCGACTGCTGGTGCTCAGCGCGGCGGCGGCGTACGACGCGGGCGCCGCCGACGTGCCGAAGCGGTCGGCGATGGCGAAGCTGTTCGCGACGGAGGCGGCGCAGTACGTGGTGGACGCGGCCGTCCAACTGCACGGCGCACGGGCCCTGGAGCGCGGGCACCTGTTGGAGCACCTGTACCGGGAGGTGCGGGCGCCGCGGATCTACGAGGGCGCGACGGAGGTCCAGCGCTCCATCGTCGCCAAGGAGTTGTACGCAGCCCGGAAGGCCGGGAAAGTCGGGGAGGCCGGGGAAGCCGGGGAAGTTCGAGGAGTCGAGGGAGCGCCCGCATGAGCCTGCACCGCCACAACCCGGCCGAGCTCTCCCCGCCGTCCGGCTTCTCGCACGCCGTCACCGCCACCGGCTCCCGACTGGTCTTCCTCGCCGGACAGACGGCGCTCGACGGTGCGGGCACCGTCGTCGGCGAGACCCTGCCGGAGCAGTTCGAGGCCGCCCTCGCGAACCTCCTCGCGGCGCTCGCCGCCGCCGGCGGGGCCCCGCACGACCTCGCCCGGGTCACCGTCTACGCGACCGACGTCGCCGACTACCGGGTCCAAGCGCCCCAACTGGGCCGGATCTGGCGCCGGTTGGTGGGGCGCGACTATCCCGCGATGGCCGTGATCGGCGTCGTACGCCTGTGGGACGAACAGGCCCTGGTGGAACTCGACGGCACGGCGGTCCTGCCCTGAGCGTCCCGCGGTGAGCGCCCGTCCGGGCCGCCTTCGGCGGCGTCGTGCAGCCGTCCCGATACCTCCCCTGTCGTGTATCTTCGTGGTGAAGTTACTTCGCAGAGGCGGGCTGTCACCTCCAGCGGTGGAACCCGTCGCCGTACCGGACGCGAAGTCGTCGCACAGGTCGGGAAGGGGAGCATGTCCACCGAGAATCCGCAGCCCGGGGGCCTGGAGGCCCAGCGCGACCGCCTCATGGACGGGCTTCGAGCGTTCGGCGCCAACTACACCGAATTCACCCAGCGGTTCGCGGCCTGGCTGGGGCTCCACTCCACCGACGCCGCGGCACTCGCCGAGATCCTGTACGCGGAGGACCAAGGGGTGCCGCTCTCCCCGGCCCGGCTCAGCGAGCGCATCTCCCTGTCGTCCGGCGCCACGGCCACCCTGCTCAACCGCCTGGAGACGGCCGGGCACATAGTGCGCACCCGCGAGCACACCGACCGCCGGATCGTGACGCTGCGCAGCAGCCCCGGCGTGAAGCCGCGGGCCGAGAAGTTCTTCGGTCCCTACGCCCAGCAGATGGCCGTGGCGATGTCGCACTACACCCCCGCGCAACTCCAGGAGTTCGAAGCCTTCATCGGCCGGCTGCGCGCCACGATGGACTCGCTGCTCGCCAACGAGTACAGCGGGCGGCAGTCGGGCGCCGCCTCCGCCCGCGGCAGCAGCGGCACCGCCTGACGCGGCGCTCCGCCGCCGCCCGAAGCACCCGTGCCCCGTCGCGCCCCGCCGAGCGCGGACGGCGCCGCCGGGCCCACCACCCACCGCACGAGAACGGAACGACTCAGTGAGCCCAGCGCACGCAGCAGCAAGCGGTGCCGCCGCGACGGACTTCGCCCAGGTGATCCGGGTGAGGGGAGCCCGTGAGAACAACCTGACCGGCATCGACATCGACATCCCCAAGCGCAAACTGGTGGTCTTCACCGGGGTGTCGGGCTCGGGCAAGTCCTCGCTCGCCTTCGACACGATCGCCGCCGAGTCGCAGCGGCTGATCAACGAGACGTATCCGGCCTTCCTCCAGTCCCAGATGCCCACGCTGCCGCGCCCGGACGTGGACAGCCTGGAGAACCTCAACGCGGCGATCGTGGTGGACCAGGAGCGCATCGGCGCCAACTCCCGCTCCACCGTGGGCACCGCCACCGACACCTGGACCATGCTCCGGATCGTCTTCGCCCGGGTGGGCGCGCCGGCCGTGGCGAGCCCGAGCGCCCTGTCCTTCAACGACCCGGCCGGCATGTGCCAGGAGTGCGGGGGCGTGGGCCGCACCTCCACCATCGACGTCGAGGGGATCTTCGACCGCAGCCGCTCCCTGAACGAGGGCGCGATCGTCTTCCCCAACTTCGCGGTCGGGTCCGTCTTCTGGAAGATCTACAGCGAGTCGGGGTTCTTCGACAACGACAAGCCGCTGGCGCAGTACACCCCGCAGGAGTGGGACCAACTGCTGACCGGCACGGCCGACGAGGTCGTCAAGACCGGCGGCTACAACATGGCGTACGAAGGCGTGCTCGACAAGATCAAGCGGCTGTACCTCTCCAAGGAGGTCGAGACGCTGCGTCCGCACGTCCGCCGGGCGGTCGAGGCCATCGGCGTGATCGGGCCGTGCGACGCCTGCGGCGGCAGCCGGCTCAACGAGGCCGCCCGTGCCTGCCGCATCGACGGGGTGAGCATCGCCGACTGCAACGCCATGCAGATCACCGAGTTGAGCCGGTGGGCCGCCACCCTGCCGGAGGGCGGCATCGCGCCCCTCAAGGCCGGGCTGTGCTCCATCCTGACCAACCTCGTGGAGATCGGGCTCGGCTATCTGAGCCTGGACCGCGCCGCGGGCACCCTCTCCGGCGGCGAGGCGCAGCGGATCAAGATGGTCCGTCACCTGGACTCCAGCCTCACCGAGATGACGTACGTCTTCGACGAGCCGACCGCGGGGCTGCACGCCCACGACACCGCGCAGATGATCGGCCTGCTGGAGCGGCTGCGGGACAAGGGCAACACCGTCCTCGTCGTCGAGCACAACCCGGACGTGATCGCCGCCGCCGACCACGTCGTCGACATCGGTCCGCGCGCGGGGGTCAACGGCGGCCGGGTCGTCTACCAGGGCGACGTCGCCGGGCTGCGGACGGCGGGCACGCCCACCGGCGACCACCTCGCGGTCCGCCAGCCCGTCAAGACGGACGTGCGCGAACCGGTCGGCACCCTGGACATCAAGTCGGCGAACCTGCACAACCTGCGGGACGTCAGCGTCGGCATCCCGCTCCAGGTGCTGACCGCGGTCACCGGGGTGGCCGGCGCCGGCAAGAGTTCCCTGATCATCGGCTCGCTGCCGAAGGACGCCGACGTCGCGGTCGTCGACCAGTCGCCCATCAAGGGCTCCCGCCGCTCGAACCCGGCCACCTACACCGGGATGCTCGACGGCATCAGGGAGGCGTTCGCCGCGGCCAACCGGGTGAAGGCGTCGCTCTTCAGCGCGAACTCCGACGGCGCCTGCCCGGTCTGCAAGGGGCTCGGGGTGACGTACACGGACCTCGGCTACATGACGGCGGTCCCCACCACCTGCGAGAAGTGCGAGGGGCGCCGGTTCACCGACGAGGTGCTCTCCTACCGACTGCGCGGCAGCACCATCGCGGACGTGCTGGCGATGTCGATCGACACCGCGGCGGACTTCTTCACCGAGAAGCCGGTGCTCTCCGTGCTGACCACCCTCCAGGACGTGGGGCTCGGCTACATCAGCCTGGGCCAGCCGCTCACCACCCTCTCCGGCGGGGAGCGCCAACGCCTGCGGCTGGCCATCGAGATGCGCAGGAACGTGAGCACGTACGTCCTGGACGAGCCGTCGACGGGGCTGCACCTGGCCGACGTGGACAACCTGGTGCGCCTGCTGGACGGTCTGGTGGACCGGGGCGCCTCGGTCATCGTGATCGAGCACAACCTGGACGTCATCGCGCGGGCGGACTGGGTCGTCGACCTCGGACCGGGCGCCGGTGACGAGGGCGGCCGGATCGTCTACGAGGGCCCGCCGGCCCAGATGCCCACGGCGGGGGAGTCGGTCACCGGCCGCTTCCTGCACGCGTCCCGGGGCTGACCTCACACGCTCCACGGCGGGGCCGGCGCACCTACGGGAGGCGCCGGCCCCGCCGTCTTCCGTGAGCCGGCGCAGACGCACCGGGCGGGATGTGACGCGTTCCACTCGCCGGTTTGACAACCACCCCGTGACCTAATTACCTTTACAGTGAAGATACACCAGGGTGGAGGAATAACCGTGACAGAAGAAACCCCTTCCATGCGTCAGTGGCTAGGGCTGGTCGCCGTGTCCCTGGGCGTGGCCCTGATCGTGGTGGACATCACGATCGTCAATGTGATCCTCGCCCCGATCATCGAGGACCTGGACGTCACCTCGGTCGAGGCCCAGTGGGTCCAGGAGTCCTACGCGATCATCTTCGCGGCGCTCCTCCTGATCACCGGGCGCCTCTCGGACATCCAGGGCGCGCGCAAGATCTTCCTCATCGGTCTCGTCGTCTTCGGCGTGACCAGCCTGGTGGCGGCGATCGCGCCGAACGGCGGCCTGCTGATCCTGGCCCGCTTCCTCCAGGGCATCGGCGGCGCGATGATCCTGCCGACCTCGCTGGCCCTGGTGAACGCCACGTTCACCGGCAAGGCGCGCGGTCAGGCGTTCGCCGTCTGGGGCTCCACCATCGGCGCCGCCGCGGCCGTCGGCCCGCTGCTCGGCGGCTGGCTGGCGGACATCTCGTGGCGCTGGGCCTTCGGCATCAACATCCCGATCATCACGCTGATCATCGTGGGCGCGCTGCTCTACCTGCCGGCGTCCCCCCGCACCGAGGGCAAGATCGACGTCTTCGGCGGCGTGCTCTCCGCCGTCGGCCTCGGCTTCCTGGCGTTCGGTCTGATCGAGGGCCGCTCCTACGGCTGGATCATGACCACCAAGACGCTGGAGATCGGCGGCATCGAGTGGAGCGGCGGGCTGTCCCCGGTCTTCGTCTCCTTCGTCTTCTCCATCGCGGTCCTGGTGGCCTTCTGGCTGCGGCAGTCGGCGCTCAGCAAGCGGAACGAAGAGCCGCTGATGGACACCCGACTGTTCTCCATCGCCTCGTTCCGCAACGGCAACGTGGTCACGCTGGTCGTCGGTCTCGGCGAGTTCGGCATCATCGCGGTCATGCCGCTGTGGCTCCAGTTCACCCTGGACTACAGCGCCTTCGAGGCGGGCCTCGCGCTGGTCGCCCTGGCCGCCGGTAGCTTCTGCGCCAGTGGCGCCAGCTTCTCGATGACGGCCACCCCGCTGAGCCTGGTGCGCATCGGTCTGCTGCTGGAGGCGGCGGGTCTGGTGATGCTGGGTCTGGTCGCCGCGACCGACACCTCCTGGTGGGCGATCGCGATCGCGCTCTTCATCTACGGCGTCGGCGTCGGCTTCGCCACCGCGCAGGTCACCAACATCGTCCTCGTGGACGTCCCGGTCGAGAGCGCGGGGCAGGGCTCCGGCATCCAGAGCGCCTCGCGCGAACTGGGCGCCGCCCTCGGCATCGCCGTGCTGACGACGCTCTTCTTCAGCACCCTCACCAGCAACCTGCGCGACAGCCTCACCGACTCCGGGATGCCGGAGAAGGAGGCCGAGGGGCTGAGCGGAGTGGTCACGGACAGCGCCGGCTCGGTCATCCCGTCCTTCGCGTCCAAGCCCGAGACCGCCTCGGTGGCGGACATGGCGCGCGAGGCGATGTCCGACGCCATCCAGCTCTCCAGCTACATCTGCGCCGGTCTGCTGGCGCTGGCGCTGCTGGCGACCCTCACCGTCTCCAACCGCAAGGGCGGCGGCGAGAAGGGCTCGGAGGCCAGCGAGCAGGACGCCGTGAAGGCGCAGCCCAGCCCGCACTGATCGGCTCGCGTCGGTCCGGGCCGCCCTGAAGCCACAGCCCGGGGCGGACCGGACCGACGCGCACCGCCGGCACCGGCCGAGCGCCGGTGCACCTCGACCGACCCGGCCGGAGAGTCAACATCCCCCGTACTCTCCGGCCGGGTCCACTCGTGCCCCGACTCCTCTCTCTTCGTTCCGAGGTTCGCTGCGAGAACGCCCCGGCCCGCCGTCCGAGCACACGGACGGCGGGCCGGGGCGTTTCGTCGTGCTACGCGGTCGAACTGCCCACCCGACGGTCGGCGTCGGCCCCGTCCCCGTCCGACTTCTCGGGGTCCGGTCGGTCCGACGACTCCGGCTTCGCGGTCTGCGCCCGCCCCCGGATGATCCGTGTCATCGGCACTTCCACGCACCGGTACAGGATCCAGGCGGCCACCCCCGCGACCAGCGCGTACACGACGAGGCCGACGAGCACCCCCCACGCCGGCAGCGCCTGGTCGGGCCGGGAGAGCAGCCCGAGATCGACCAGCCAGGGCCGGATCCGCCCCAGGGTGTTGAGGATCAGCACCATGTGCACGGCGTAGAAGCAGAACGAGATCTTGCCCAGGAACACCATGATCCGGCCGCGGAACGGCGTCCACCGCCCCTCCCGGTCCGCGTTCGCCATGCCCGCGATCAGCAGCGCGAACGGCACGAGCATGCCCGCGGCCCGTTGCAGCGGCTCCGGCAGCTCCCGGTTCAGGACGAAGGCGACCACGCAGATCGCGAGCGCGACGTGGGCGTTCGGCCCCCGCCAGGCCCCCCTGCGCACCAGCAGGGCGACGACGATGCCGACCACGAACTCGGTCAGCCGCATCAGCGGGAAGACCTCGGTGAACCAGAGCATGAACTGGCTGTCGTAGCCCTCCATCGGCACGATCGGCGTCGGCTCCGGCGTCTTCAGCGTGAAGACGCGCCCCACCAGCGTCGGCCCGGCCAGGGTGAGGGCCACACAGGCGGCGCCCGTGACGTACAGCGCCCGGGTGCTCGCCCGGACGAGCACCACCAGCAGTGCGGGGAAGCAGAAGTAGAAGAACGCCTCCGCGCTCAGCGACCACATCACCGGGTTGAGCCCGAAGATGTACGACTGGTCGGGGATCCACGCCTGGAGCAGGAAGGCGTGCGCCAGTGCGGTGCGCCAGCTCGGCCAGATGTCCAGGGAGGCGAACGTCAACAGCACCGCGAGGACGGACGCGGCGACGTACACCGGGAAGACCTTGGCGACCCGGTGCCGCCAGAACAGCAGGGCCGGCCGGTCCGTGGGGGTGGACCAGGTGAGCACGAAGCCGCTGAGGACGAAGAAGAACGAGACTCCGATGAAACCGGTCCCGAAGACGTCGAGGACGCCTTGGTCGATCGCGGACGGAGCGGGGGACCCGAGGGGGGTGCCCAACTGTAGTGCGGTGAAGTGCAGTCCGAAAACCAGGAATGCGGCGACCCAGCGTAATCCGGTCAGGGAGGGTAGCGTCTCGCGTCCCTGGGAAGAGCCGGAAGAGCCGGGAGATTCGCGGTCCATTCCGTGTGGTCCTTTCATGGAGCGGTGAAGTGCGCCGTGCCGCCCCGCGGTCGGGCGGTGCGTGAGCTGCGGTGGAGACGTGCGCCGATGCCCTGCGTCCACGGGTGGGGAGATCGCGGGCCGGTGGGGAAAGGCACTGCCGTGGTCGAACGCCCTGACGTCCGCCTGCCGTCGGGAGGAAGGAGGCGGCGTTGGGAAACGGGCGAAGGAGCGGAACGGGGTGCCGGACAGATGTCCCCAGAATCCTTGCCATGTTCTTCGGTACTGGTCAGAGTGTCAAGGCGGGCCGTCTGGTCCGGAGTCCGCCCGTCGGTCCGTCAGTGCCCCGGGGCGGTCGGGCTGCCGCTCCTTCGGGCCGCGGACCCGTCGACACCGTTCGTCCTGCGCTGCATTTACGGCCCTCCGTACCGTCTGGTAAGGATGAAAGGTGACGCTCCGTCAGAGGCGTGGAGCGGGGCCGGAAATCGCCCACAAGGGAGGGATTCAGGCCATTGGGGGCCATGCCAAGGGGAAGTAAAGAAGGTAAATGCTGGATTTAGTGTGGAGTTTATGGTCACTGTACGGGTTTCGTGGGCACTTTCAGATGGCTGAAATATGACGGTTCATTGACGCTTGCTGGGAGCAACCTTTCTTTGCTGTCGAACCGCAGGTGAAAGGGGGAGGGGATGGTGAGTCGGGGGGAGATCGGGGTCCTTCTCATATCCGAAGACCAGTTGGAGCGTGCCGGACTGCACGCGGTATTGGGCAGGGATCCCGGAATTGTGATCGTCGGGGACGTGGATTCGCCGGGGGAGGCCCAGCGCGTCGCCTCCTTATGCAAGCCCGACGTCATCCTGTGCAGCGAACGCATGGTGTCGCGCGAGACGTTGGTGCTCGCCGAACGGCTGGCCGCCCAGTCCAACGACGCGCGGCCGGTCCATCTGATCGTGCTGGTGCCCTCGCCCGACGACCAGGCCATCAGCCTGTTGCGGATCGGCCGGTGCACCCTCCTGGGCCGGGGCGTCAGCCCGACCGACCTGATCGCGGCGATCCGGGTGACCGCCGCGGGATACATGCCGATCAGGACCGACGTGGCGCGCAGCCTGGCCGCGGCGTCGGTCTCCCTCAAAGGGGCCTCGCAGGAGACCCTGGAGCAGGTGCGGTCCCTGACCAAGCGTGAACGCCGGGTGTTCGAGCTCATGATCCAGGGGCTCTCCAATCCGGAGATCGCCACCGGCCTCGGGGTCGCGGAGTCGACCGTCAAGTCCCACGTCCAGAACATCCTGGGCAAGCTCGACCTGAGGGACCGCGTCCAGGCGGTCATCTTCGCCTACGAAGCGGGGATCGTACGGCGCTCCGCGGCGCTGAGCGGACGGCTCGGTATGTCGGTCGCCTGACGGCGGCCCGGGGAGCGGCGCCACGGGCGGTACGGGGGAAGCGGCACGACGGCACGCAGGGCCCGAGCGAAGGGTTCGCCCAGGCCCCGGTGCCCCTCACCTCACGACCGCTCGGCCAGCTCCGCCGTGATGAACTCCGCGAGGTCGGCCAGGCTCTGGCCACCGAGCATCTTCGCCATCGGCACCGTGACCTCGTACGCGCGCTGCACCTCGCTGCGCACCTCGGTCGCCATCAGGGAGTCGAGCCCCTGTCGGTTCAACGGCTTGCGGGCGCTGAGCCGCTGAGCCGGCAGGGCCAGCACCTTGGCGAGCCGTTCGGCCAGGAAGGCGTGCACCGACTCCGTGTCGGACTCCGCGGCGACGGCGGGCGCCGAGGTCGCCGCGGCCTGCTCGGCCGGCGCGACGACCACGGGCGCGACCTCCGCAGGTGCGACCTCCACGGGCGCGACCTCCACGGGCGCGACCGCCACCGCGGCGGGCCGTACGGGCGAGGGCTGCGCCGGGAGGACGTCGCCCGCCACCACCTCCGCCAGCAGGGAGTCCCGCGCCGCGTCCGGATACGCGCTCCGCCACCGCTGCCAGTCCGCGGCGACCACCGTGACCTGCCCGACCGGCTCCGTCAACAGCCCCTGGAGCAGGCCGATGCCCTCCCGCGGAGTGAAGCTCTCCATGCCCTGCGGCGCCAGGTCGCGGCCGTGTTCCTCGGCGTACCGGGCGACCATGCCCACCGACGACCAGAAGCCCCAGTTCACCGAGAGCGCCGGCAGGCCCAGGCTCCGCCGGTGGTGCGCCAGCGCGTCCAGCCCGGCGTTCGCGGCGGCGTACGCCCCGAGCCTCGGCGAACCGAGCACCGACGAAGCCGACGAGAAGAGCGCGAAGAACTCCAACTCCAGGCCCGCCACGGCACGGTGCAGCGCCCACGCGCCGGCGACCTTCGGCTGCACCATCGCGTCGAACCGCTCGGGCTCCAGCTCCGCCGCCGACGCCAGGTCGATCACCCCGGCCGCGTGCAACACGCCCCGCACGGGCGGCCGACCGGCCTCCGCGAGCTCCCGCAGCACCCCGCGGACGGCCGCCTCGTCGGCGACGTCCACGGAGTGGTACGTCACCCGGGCCCCGCCGCGCGCCAGCGCACCGAGCACGTGCCCGCGTCCGCCGAGGGGGCTGCGGCCCAGCAGCACCAGGTCCCCGGCGCCCCGTTCGACCAGCCAGGTCGCCAGCTCCACCCCGATGCCGCCGAGCCCGCCGGTGATCACGTACGTCCCCTCGGACGCCGTCCACCCCTCACCCTCGGGAGCGCTCGTCCCGACGGACGGAAGCGACGCGACCGGCCGGGCCGGCTCGACCGCTTCGACCGTTTCGTCGAAGCGGACCAGGACCTTGCCCACGTGCCGCGCCCGCGCCATCTGGCGGAACGCGGACTCGACGTCCTCGCCGTCGTACACCTCGTACGGCAGCGGCTCGATCGCCCGGCCGTCGACGAGTTCGAGCACCCGGTCGAAGAGCGCGCCCGCCTGTTCCGGGCGGGTCCGGAGCATGTCCACCAGGTCCATGGAGTGGAACGTCAAGTTCCGGGAGAAGGGCAGCAGCCCGATCGAGCTGTTCTCGATGAGGTCCTTCTTGCTCAGCTCCACGTACCGCCCGTACGGCGCCAGCAGCGCCAGGTTCCGCGGGATCGCCTCGCCCGACAGGGAGTTCAGGATGACGTGCATCCCCGCGCCGCGGGTCGCGTCGGTGAACTCCTGCGCGAAGTCCGTGGTGCGCGAGTCCGCGACGTGCCGCACCCCGAGCGCCTTGAGCAGCGCCCGCTTCTGCGGGCTGCCCGCCGTCGCGAAGACCTCCGCACCCCGCCACCGGGCCAACTGCACCGCGGCGAGCCCCACGCCCCCGGTCGCGGCGTGGATCAGCACCCGCTCCCCGGGCGCGAGGCGCGCCAGGTCGAACAGCCCGTAGTACGCGGTGAGGTACGCGGCCGGCAGCGTCAGCGCCTCCTCCACCGACAGCCGGGCGGGTACCCGCGCCACCAGGTGCGCGCTGGTCACGACGTGGCTGGCGAGCGCCCCCTCCGCCAGCGCCACGACCTCGTCGCCGACCGCGACCCCGGCCGAGCCCTCGCCGAGCGCGGTCACCACGCCCGCGCACTCCCAACCGAGCTTCGCCCCCTCCTCCAGGCCGGGGTAGGCGCCCATCGCCGTGAGGACGTCGCGGTAGTTCAGGGCCGAGTGCGTCACCCGGACCTCCACCTCGCCCGGCCCGGGGCGACGGGCCGGCACCGGCACGCGATCGATCTCGTCCAGCAGGCCGACGGAGCGGTTGCGGATCTCGTACCGCTCCGGGGTCGCGCCGTGCCGCGCCCCGGACCGGGCGCGGGCCGGCTTCCGGGGCACCAGCCGCGGCACGTACCGCCCGCCGTTGCGGAAGGCGAACTGGCCCTCGCCGCCGCCGTCGCCGAGCAGCGTCGCGGCCAGCAGCTCGACGTCCCGGTCACCGGCCCCGGCGGGCAGGTCCACCAGGGAGCACCGCCACCGCCGGTACTCCTGCGCCAGCGACCGGCCCAGGCCCCAGAGCATCGCCTGGCCGACCGAGACCGGGCCCGGGGCGTCCGGCAGGTGCTGCGCGCCCTCGGTCACCAGGCAGAGCCGACCGACGGGCCAGTTCGCCTCGTCCAGCGACTGCACGAGGTGCAGCACGCTGAGGCAGCCGAGCCGTTCGGCCTGTGCCACCGCCTCACCCACCGACCCCGTGTCGAGGGGATCGCGCACCTCGCGGGAGAACGCGTGCACGATCCCCTCGCACACCGCGTCACCCACCCGCTCCCGCACCGCGGCCAACAAGCTGCGGTAGTCCGCCGCCGCGTCCACGTCGATCCGGTACCGGTCCGGGGCGACCTCGGCGAACGTCCCGCCCACCTCGCCCGCCGCCCGCGCGCCGCTCGCCTCCACGACGACGCAGCGCCCGCCCAGCCGCTGGACCAGCACGTCGGTCGCCCGCTGCCCGCCGCCGGCGAACACCAGCCAGTATCCGTCGGGGCGCACGGGCGGGGCGAGGGCCGGGGCGGGCCGCCAGACGACCTCGTGCAGCCAGCCGTCCGAATCCCGCGCCACCTGCTGAGGCGCCTGCTGGGACACCTGCTGAGGCACCAGGAAACGCAGCCTGACCCCCTCCATCTCGGCGATCAAAGCGCCCTCCTCGTTCCGTATCTCCACCGTCCCCACGACGGCTTCCGCATCCGCGCCGGTGCGCACCGCGTGGCTCCACACCGGGCCGCGCGGGCGCTCGTACAGCCGCACCCGACCGATGCCGCCGAGGACGAACGCGTCGTGCTCACTGGGCCGGCCGAAGCCCTCCATGGCGGCGGCCAGCGTGTGCCCGCAGGCGTCCAGCAGCGCCGGATGGAAGTGGTGGGGGTCGTCCGCGGCGGCGATGGAGTCCGGCGCCACGATCCGCGCCAGCGCCTCGCCGTCCCGGCGCCACAGGGCACTGACGCCCTGGAAGGCGCCCAGCCACTGGTTCCCCTTCTCGGCGAACCGACGGTAGAACTCCGCGCCGGACAGCTCCTGACAGCGCTGGCGCACCGCCTCCCGGTCCGCACCGCCGCGCACGCCGGGCTCGCTGAACTCCAGGGCCCCGCTGACGTTGCGGGTGTACTCCCCGTCGTCCGGGAACCGGCTGCTGACCTCGAACGACCAGGCCCCGTCGGCGTCGGCGACGATCGCCACGCGCACCAACGGCGGCTCGTCCGACGGCGTCAGATAGATCGCCCGGTGGTACGTCACGTCCCGCAGCGCCGGCAGCGAGCCGAAGGAGGAGTGCGCGGCAGCCGCGACCAGTTCGACGTACGCCGTGCCCGGCACGATCACCACGCCCTGCACCTGGTGGTCCTTCAGATACGCGTTCGCCGCCAGGTCCACCGGGCCCTCCCACACCCGGTCCGCGCCGGGCACCGGCGGACCGAGCAGCGGATGCCCCGCCCTGCGCACGGCGGCCCGTACGGGCAGGTCCTGCGGGAACCAGTAGCTCTGCCGCTCCCAGGCGGGCCCGGGCAGCCGCACGTACCCCGCAGCCGGCGCGAACAGCCGGTCGAAGTCGACCGGATGGCCGCTCAGATGCACGGACGCCAGCGAGTCCAGCAGCCGCGCCGCCTCCGGCTCGTTGCGCCGCGTGGAGCCCACGACCAGACCGGAGCCGCGCGCCGCGTCCACGTACTCGCGCATCGCCGGGACCAGGATCGGATGCGGGCTGATCTCCACGAGGACCGTCGGCCCGCGCTCCAGCAGCCGCTCCACCACCGGCCCGAACAGCACCGGCTGACGGAGGTTGCGCGCCCAGTAGTCCGCGTCGAGCGTGCTCCCGTCGACGGTCTCCGCGTCGACCGTGGAGTACATCGGCACGTCACCGGCGCGCGGCCGGAGCGAGCCCAGCGCCTTCAACAGCGGCTTGCGCAACGGCTCCACCTGCGGCCCGTGCGAAGCGAAGTCCACCCGCACCAGCCGGCAGAAGACCCCCCGCTTCTGGAGGGCGACCAGGACCTCGCGCATCGCGTCGCCGTCCCCGGACAGGATCGTCGACGAGGGCCCGTTGACCGCGGCGACGCAGACCCGGTCCGCGTACGGCGCCAACTCCCGCTCCGCCTCCGCGGCGCTCAGCTCCACCGAGGCCATCGCACCCCGGCCCGCGACCTCCTTCGCCAGCGCGCTGCGCCGGCAGATGACAGCGGCCCCGTCGGCGACGCTCAACGAACCCGCGACGACGGCCGCCGCCGCCTCGCCCATGCTGTGCCCGACGACGACGTCCGGCGCGAGCCCCCACGACCGCCACACCGCGGCCAGGGCGACCTCCATCGCCCACAGCGTGGGCTGGATGACGTCGACGCCCTCCAACTCGCCCTCGCCCTCGGCCAGCAGCTCGATCACCGACCAGCCGGCCTCCGCGCGGATCGCCGCGTCGCACTCCTCCAGAGCGCTCCGGAACACCGGTTCGGTGCGAAGGAGTTCACGCCCCATGCCGACCCACTGCGAGCCCTGCCCGGGGAAGACGAACACGACCTTGGCGCGCTCCTCGTACACGTCGTCCGCCGACTGCACGAAGGCGCTCGGCTCGTCGGCGAGGAACGCCCCGAGCTTGTCCGCCAGCTCCTTGTGGCTGGATCCGACCAGGGTCAGCCGGCTCTCCCGGTGATCGCGGCGCGTCGCCGCGCTGGCGCACACGTCGTACAGCGGCAGCGCACCGCCCTCGTTCTCCAGATACCGCTGGTAGTCCTGCGCCACCCGGCGCAGGGTCGCCGGCTGGTGGGAGGAGAGCGTCAGCAGCCGCGGCCGTTCCGCGCCCGCGGGCTCCGCCGGCTGCGCACGCTTCGGCCCAGCCGGTTCGGGACGGTGCGCCCCCAGCACCACGTGCACATTGGTGCCGGAGATCCCGAACGAGCTGACGCCCGCGAGCCCCGGCCGCTCGCTCTGCGGCCACTCCTGCTCCTGCTGCGGCACCCGCAGTGCGAGCGACGACCAGTCGACGGCCCCGGTCAGCTCGGCGCTGTGCAGACTGGGCGGCACCACGCCGTGCTCCAACGCCAGGACGGCCTTGATCAGCCCGGCGACCCCGGCCGCGCCCTCGCTGTGCCCGATGTTCGTCTTGGCCGAGCCGACGAGCAGCGGCCGGTCGGCCGGCCGCCCCTCGCCGAGCACGGCCGCGAGCGCACCCAGCTCCACCGGGTCGCCCACCGGGGTCCCGGTGCCGTGCGCCTCCACGTAGTCGACCTGCGACGGATCGACACCCGCGTCCTTGTAGGCGGCGACCAGCGTCTCCCGCTGCCCCGACTCGGCGGGCGCCATCAGCGCGTTGCCACCGTGCCCGTCGTTGACGACGGCGGAGCCCAGGACCACCGCGCGCACCGCGTCGCCGTCGGCGACCGCCTGCCGCAGCGGTTTGAGCACGACGACGCCGACGCCGTCACTGCGCACGAAGCCGTTCGCGGACGCCGAGGCGAACTTGCACCGGCCGTCGGGCGCCAGCATCCGCCCGTCGGAGAAGGTGACGCTCTCCTCCGGCGCCAGCACCAGATTGACGCCGCCGACCACCGCCAGCGTGGACTCGCCGCTGCGCAGGCTCTGGCAGGCCATGTGCACCGCGGTCAGCGACGACGAGCAGGCCGTGTCCACGGTGAGGCTCGGGCCGCGCAGGTCGAAGGCGTACGACAGCCGCCCCGACAGCATGCTGGGCGCCGTGCCGGCGTTGGCGTACACGTCCAGGACGCCCCGCCGGCTCATCGACTCCCAGTAGTTGCGCCCCATGGAGCCGACGAAGACACCGGTGCGGCCCGCCGACAGCCGCTCCCGGGTCAGGCCCGCGTCCTCCACCGCCACCGCGACGGTCTCCAGCAGCAGCCGCTGCTGCGGGTCCATGTGCTGGGCCTCGCGCGGTGCGACCCCGAAGAAGTCGGCGTCGAACGCGTCGACGTCGTCGAGGAAGCCCCCGTACCGCGTGATGATCTTGCCCGGGGTGCCCGGGCGTGGATCGTAGTACGCGTCGATGTCGAAGCGCGTCGGTGGCACCTCGGTGATGCAGTCGGCGCCGGAACACAGCCGCGACCAGTACTCCGCCACGTCCGCGGCCCCGGGGAAGCGGCACGCCATGCCCACGACGGCGATCGCGTGCTCGGGCACGGACACCTTCGCGTTCGACGCCTTGCGGCTCTTGCGGTTCGTCATCGTCGTCCTCCTCGTCAGATGGCCCACGGGGCGTTCTCGGTGATCGTCAGGACGGCGCTGCTGACCACGAACCCCGGCGCGGCGCCGGCGAGCAGCACGTGGTCCCCGGGGCCGACCTGCCCGGTGGTCAGGAGGTGGTCCAGGGCCACCACGTGGTCGCTGGCCGCGAGGTGGCCGACGGTGCGGCCGAAGTCCCAGGTGGACTTCTCCTCCGGCAGCCCGAGCGGATCGAGGAAGAACTGACCGACGAGGTACTGGCCCTGGTTCACGTAGATCGCCCGGGCGACGTCCCCGACGTCGATCCCGGCCTCCTTGAGCGACCGCCGGACCACGTCGGCCTGCCGCTCCGCGATCACCTCGTTGACCTCGGTCAGCGGCCGGTTCGTCCGACCGAAGTGGCGGGCCCGCGCCACCATGTCGATGGTCTCCCGGCCGCTGGCGTCGAACAGCGGCTCGGCGCCCCGGTGCAGGCCCTCGAACTCGGGGAGCACGCACTGGTTGACGGCGCGGACCCGCGCGATGCCGCCGGCGGTGGACAGCACCATGGCGCTGGCCGCGTCGCCGATCACCGTGCCGGGGCCGTACCCCTGCCAGCGGTCGCCCTGGGGGGAGGCGAAGTTGTCGGCGGTGGTGAGCAGCGCCGTCGTGCGGTCGGAGTCCGCGGCGAACTGCCCGACGGACAGCTCCAGGGCGGCCAGCATGCCGTTGCACCCCTGGCGCACCTCGAAGGCCGCGGCGTCCTCGCACCCCAGCTCCCGCAGGACGTACCCGCCCGGGTACCACATCGTCGGACCCTGCCGAAAGACGCAGGAGTGGATGAGGAAGTCCACCGCGGACGCCTCGCACCCGGCCCGTTTGAGGGCGCTGCGGGCGGCGGAGACCGCCATGTCGACGGGCGGGGTGTCACCGGCCACCAGGGTGCCGGTGACGCCCGAGTCCAGCATCAACGTTTCGTCGTACAAGCCCAGTTCGATCGCGCGGCGGCTGCTCATCCGCTCCGGCAGATAAGCGCCCAACCCGCTGATGTAGAGGTCCTTCGGCCGCATGTGACTCCCTTGCGTGGTGCGCCGGGGTGTGTGGGGACGGGGGTGGTGCGGAAGGTTGCTGTGGGGACGGTGTTACGGGCGGTTCTTCAGGTAGCGGGCGACGACGGCGCCGATGTCCCGCAGCGTCTTCGGCTCGGTCATCCGCAGGTGTTCGCAGGGGACGGGGTGGTCCTCCAGCGCGCCGCCGACGTGGGGCGCCCAGGCACCGGCGTCCGGCGCGCCGTCCGCGCGCCCTTCGGTGGCGGTGAAGAAGAGGACGTCGCCGTCGAACGGCTCGGGCCGGTGGCCGTCGAGGAGACGGAGGTTGTCGGCGGCGACGTCGACGAGCGCCCGCACCTGCTCCGGCTCCAGGTGCGCCGACAGATTGCTCTCCGCCTCGACGAAGGCCAGCAGCTCGGCAGCGTCGCCTGAACGGGACTGCGCGGGGTCCAGCGCGGCGCGTTCCCACAGCAGCTCACGGGCGGCCCGCTCGGGCCCGGGGCTGTCGGCCGGTGCGAACGGCGCCTCGGGGTACGCGTCCAACAGGGCCAGCAGCCGTACGTCCTGCCCCTGGCGGCGCAGCTCGACGGCGACGGCGTGGGCGACCACCCCTCCGTACGACCAACCCAGCAGGTGGTACGGGCCGGTGGGCTGCACCGTGCGCAGTTCGGCCGCGTAGTCGGCCGCCATCTCCTTCAGCGTCGCCGGACGCGGCTCCGGCCGGGCGATGCCGCGCGCCTGGAGCCCGTAGACGGGCCGGTCCGCGCCGACGCCGCCGAGCAGCGCCGCGTAACACCAGCTCAGCCCACTGGTGGGATGGACGCAGAAGAGCGGCGGCTCGCTGCCCCGGGTGCGCAGCGGCAGCACCGTGCCCAGTGCCTCCGCCTCCGTCGCCTCCTCGCCCGCGTCGAGGTGCCGGGCCAGCTCGGCGACCGTCGGGTGCTCGAAGACGGCCCTGATCGTGTGCGCGGTGCCGAACGTCGACTGGATGCGACTGGTGAGGCGGGTGGCGAGCAGGGAGTGTCCGCCGAGTGCGAAGAAGTCGTCGTCGACGCCGACCCGCGGCAGGTCGAGCACCTCGGCGAAGAGGGCGGAAAGGAGCTGTTCGTGCGGGGTGCGGGGCGCGCGGTCGGTGACCCGGGCGGTGAAGTCGGGCGCCGGCAGCGCCTGCCGGTCGAGCTTCCCGTTCGGGCTCAGCGGCAGCGCGTCGAGGACGACGTACGCGGCGGGCACCATGTGGTCGGGCAGCACGGCCTTGAGGTGGTCCTGCACGTCCGCGGTGTCGAGGTCCCCGCCGTCCGTGGGCACCAGGTACGCCGTCAGATGCGTCTGCCCCGCCCGGTTCGTGTGGGTGTGGGCGGCGGCGTGGGCGACACCCGGGTGTCGCACCAGCACTGCTTCGATTTCGCCGAGTTCGATGCGGAAGCCGCGGATCTTGACCTGGTGGTCGATGCGGCCCAGGTGGTGGAGGGCGCCGTCGGCGCTCCAGCGCCCGAGGTCGCCCGTGCGGTACATCCGGGCGCCGGCCGGTCCGTACGGATCGGCGACGAAGCGCCCGGCGGTCAGCCCCGGCCGGTTGACGTAGCCGCGGGCCAGCCCGCCGCCGGACAGATAGATCTCCCCGGTGACGCCGGGCGGCACGGGACGCAACGCCGTGTCGAGCACGCGGACGCACGTGTCGGGGTTCGGGTGTCCGATCGGCGGCGGCGCCGTCGAGGCGGCGAGCGGGAGGGACAGGGTGGCGCAGACGGTGGCCTCGGTGGGCCCGTACGCATTGATCAGACGCAGCTTCCCCGCCCAGCGGGCGGTGAGCTGCGGCGGGCAGGGTTCGCCGCCGACGACGAGGGTGGCGAGGGCGGGGAGTTCCTGGTCCTCGGGGAGGGTGGCGAGGACGGTGGGGGGAATCAGCGCGTGGGTGATGCGCTCGTGGGTGAGGTGGTGCGCGAGCGGTTCCCCGGTGAGCGGGCCCGGCGGGGGCACCACCAGGGTGGCGCCCGCGGCGAACGCCATCAGGCACTCCATGACGGTGGCGTCGAAGCTGGGGGAGGCGTTCTGGAGGACCCGGCTGTCGCGGGTCAGCCCGAAGCGCTCGACCTGCGCGGTGGCCAGGGCGTGCAGTCCGCGGTGGGGGACGGCGACGGCCTTGGGGCGGCCGGTGGAGCCGGAGGTGTAGATGACGTACGCGGGGTGCTCGGGAACGAGCGGGGCCGTCCGCTGGGCGTCGGTGGGGTTCGTCCGGGGCTGCTCGGCGAGTTCCCGGTGTGCGGTGTCGAGGTGGAGGCGGGGGGTTTCGGTGTCGGGGAGGTGAGCGGCGGTTTCGGTGGTGGTGAGGAGGTGGGCGGGGCGGGCGTCGGTGAGCATGAAGGCGACGCGGTCGCTCGGGTAGTTCGGGTCGATCGGGAGATAGGCGGCGCCGGCCTTGAGGACGGCGAGCATCGCGGTGATCATCTCCGGTGAACGGGGCAGGGCGAGGGCGACGACGTCCTCGGGTCCGATGCCGTGCCCGATGAGGTGGTGCGCCAGCTGGTTGGCCCGCTCGTTCAGCTCGGCGTAGGTGAGCGTGGTGGCGCCGTGGCTGAGCGCCGGCGCTCCGGGCGTGGCGGCGGCATGGAGTTCGACGATGTCGGGCCAGGGCAAGGGCTCGATGTCACGGGCCGTGTCGTTCCACCGGGCGATGCACTGCTCTTCTTCCGGGGTGAGGGTGGTCAGTTCGCTGATGCGGATGTGCGGGTTCTCGGCGATGGCGTCGAAGAACTGGATCAGACGGGTGGCGATGTTCTCGACGGTTTCGCGGTCGAGGAGATCGGGACGGTATCCGAACTTCAATCCGAGGCTTTCCCCCGGCACGACCGTGAGGCTCAGCGCGTAGTGCGTGGCGTCATGCGCTTGGACGTCGACGATGCGCAGGTCGCCGAAGGACTGGCCCGGTCCTGCTGCGTCGAGGGGGTAGTTTTCGAAGACGGTGGTGGTGTTGAAGAGTTGGGTGTGGTGGGTGGTGTTGTGGATGTGGGTGAGGCTGAGGTGTTGGTGGTCGAG
>NZ_JBEZNF010000040.1:0-59103 GCF_040653095.1 Streptomyces sp. NPDC048057 | reverse complement strand
GAGCAGAGCGAACACCGACCCCGCCGGAATCGACAGGTCGATCCCGTCGAGAACCGTCTTGTCCCCGTACGACTTGCGCAAACCGACGGCGGAGACGGCGGGTGGGTGAGGTGTCGTGGTCGTCATGCCGCAGAGGATGCGACGGGGTGGGTTCAGCGCGGTTTCACCACGGTTTCACCGGCTGGAGGTCGGGGCCGGCGCCGCACCCCCTTGCGCGGCGCGGTGGCGCCCGCGCTCAGCCGCGGCGGCGGGGCCTGCCGGAGGCGCGTCCGGAGCCGCGGGGCGCCTTGCCCCCGCCCGTACGACCGCCGCTCGGGCCGGAACGTCGCTGCGACGGCTGCGCGCCCTTCGCGGCGGCTCCCCCCTTGCCCCCCTTGCCGCCCTGCTGTCCCTTTGCGGCCCCGGCCTGCTTCTGCCGCGCCTCTTCGGTGCGGCGGCCCCTGGTGCTGTTGACCGTGCGCCCGCGCACGATCCCGATGAAGTCCTCCACCATGTCGGTGGTGGCCTCTTCGGGCCAGCACAGGGCGACGGACGACTGGGGGGCGTCCACGACGGGTCGGTAGGTGAGGTCCCTGCGGTGGTGCAGCCGCGCCAGCGACTGCGGGACGACCAGCAGCCCGATCCCCGCCGCCACCAGTTCCACGGCGTCCGCCGTCGTCGCCGGGCGCTCGATCGCCGGCCGCCCCGGCGGGGCCTCCCAACCGAGGGCGTCGAGCGCGTCGTCGAGGGGATGCAGCACGATCTCGTCCGCCAGGTCCGCGGCGGACACCTCGTCCACCGCCGCCACCAGGTGGTCCTTCGGCACGATCACCACGGTGGTCTCGGTGTAGAGCGGGATGGCGCTGAAGAAGGTGCGGTCCACCGGCAGCCGCACAAGGCCGGCGTCCGCGCCGCCGTCGCGCAGCACATCGGACGCGGCCGGAACCGTGACCTGGACCAGCTCCAGGGGGACGTCCGGCAGCCGCTCGCGCCAGATCCGCACCCACTTCGCCGGGGTCACGCCCGGCACGTAGGCGAGGCGGAAGGCGGCGGACGCAGGGGCTGTCTCCGGGGCTGTCACAAGGCCAGATTACCGTGCGTGGTCAGCGGCCCGGGCTGCACTCGATATCCTTGGACGCATGACGTCGCGCCAGAGCACCCAGACCATGAAGCCCGCCACGGCGGCCAAGAAGCTGGGTGTGTACCTCGAAGCCACCCCCGCGGAGTTCCGGGAGGGGGTCGTCTCCCGCGACGAGCTGAACGCGCTCCAGACCGACCCGCCGGCGTGGCTGCGGGACCTGCGCCGCGAGGGCCCGCACCCGCGTCCGGTGATCGCCGCCAAGCTGGGGATCTCCATTTCGGGCCTCGCCCGCGGCGGGGTCACCGAAGCGCTCACCACCGAGCAGATCGAGGCCCTGAAGCAGGAGTCCCCGGAGTGGCTGGTGCGCGAGCGCGCCACCCAGGCCGAGGTCCGCAAGGAGGCGGCGCGCCTGAAGGACAAGGCGAAGAACGCGGAGAAGTAGCCGGGCGACCGGCACCGACCAGGGGCCGCCGGGCGCGGAATGCGCCCGGCGGCCCCTCGGTCCTTCGGCCCGGCTCAGCCGGCGACGCGCGCCATCCACTCCTCCACGTCGTCCGCCGAGCGCGGCAGCCCCTCCGACAGGTTCTCGTAGCCGTCGTCGGTGACCAGGAGGTCGTCCTCGATCCGGACGCCGATGCCCCGCCACTCCTCGGGCACGGTGAGGTCGTCCGGCTGGAAGTACAGGCCGGGCTCGACGGTGAGCACCATGCCCGGCTCCAGCACGCCGTCCACGTACTCCTCGTTCCGGGCCCGGGCGCAGTCGTGGACGTCCAGCCCGAGCATGTGCCCCGTGCCCGCCATGGTGAAGCGGCGCTGGAGGCCGAGGTCGTACGCCCGGTGGGCCGGACCCTCGATGAAGCCCCACTCGACCAGTCGGGTCGCCAGGTGGCGCTGGGCCGCCTCGTGGAAGTCGCGGTAGGCGGCGCCCGGCTTCACGGCGGCCATGCCCAGCTCCTGGGCCTCGTACACCGCGTCGTAGACCTTGCGCTGCACGGGTGTGAAGGTGCCGCTGATCGGGAGCGTGCGCGTGACGTCGGCGGTGTAGAGGGAACGCGTCTCCACCCCGGCGTCGAGCAGGAGCAGCTCCCCAGGGCGCACCGGGCCGTCGTTGTTCGTCCAGTGCATGATCGTGGCGTGCTCACCGGCGGCGCAGATGGTGCCGTAACCGACGGCGTTGCCCTCCAGGCGCGCGCGGCGGAAGAACGTGCCCTCGATCCACCGCTCGGACGAGGCGACGGCACCCGACAGCTCGCCGATCGCGTCGGTGAACCCCCGCACGGTGGAGTCCACGGCCTTGCGGAGTTCGCCGATCTCCCAGTCGTCCTTGACGAGGCGGAGGTCGTCGAGCGCCTCCTTCAGTTCGTCGTCGCGCTCGGCGTCGGTCGTGACGGCGGCCTCCAGGGCCGGGTCGATGCCGCGGACGATCCGGGTGGGCGCCGCGGAGGCGGCGGAGAGGTCCTGGGCGGCCGTGCGGACGTCGCGGCAGGGCAGCCCCAGCACGCGCTCCGACTCGGCGAGGGAGCGCCGCCGGCCCATCCACAGCTCGGCGTGGGGGCCGGTCCAGAACTCCTGGTCGTCCCGGCCGTCCCGGGGCAGCTGGTAGCAGTACGCGTCGTGCCCGCCGTCCGCGCGGGGTTCGAGCACGAGGGCGCCGTCCCGGGCCTGGTCGCCGGTCATGTGCACATAGCCCGAGTACGGGCGGAACGGGTACGTGTCGTCGTTCGAGCGGACCTTGAGGTTCCCCGAGGGGATCACCAGGCGCTCGCCCGGGAAGCGCGCGGAGAGCGCGGTGCGACGGCGGTCCGCGTACGGGGCCTGCTCGTCCTGTTCCAGGTCGTGCCGCTCGGTGTCCGCCCACCCCGTGCGCATCAGGGCGGACAGTTCCTCGGAGATCCCTGAGTAGAGACCGTTCTTCCGGCCTTTCGCCACGTCGTACGCCTTCCCCTTCAGTGATGGTGCACCGGAGCGGACAGCGGGCGCTGCCGGAGTGGGGCCGTAAGGAGCCGGCTTCCGTACCGTGCGGCCCGGACCTGCCTCGCTGCCGCCGGTCGTCGGCGGCCCTCGGACGGTATCCCGCACGGCACCCGTCCGGCGCCCGGTGGTGCCAGTGGCACGGATCGGCCAGACGCCGCTGCGGCACGCCCGATAATGCAAGGCATGACGAACCCGAAACTCGGTGAGGCGCTGCGGCTGCTGGGGCTCGATCGAGCGACGGCCCGCGTCTATCTCGCGCTCCTCGACGTCGCCCCCGCCCCGCTGGGCGCGGTCGCGGCGGCGACCGGTCTGGACGGTGCGGAGCTCGCCGCCGCGTACGGTGCGCTGGTCGACGCCGGGCTGGCCAGTGCCGCCGAGCGCGCCGGGGACGTGGTGGCGCCGGTGCCGCCCGCCGCCGGTCTGGAGATCCTCGCCCGGCACCGGGCGGCCGAGGTCGAGGAGTCGCGCATCGCGGTCGGGGGCGCCTTCGAGTCGTTCCGGCGGCAGCGGCTCGCCGCGTACAACGACGACCTCGTGGAGGTCGTCACCGGTGAGGCCATCGGGCCCAGGATGCGTCAGGCGTGGGCGAGCGCGCGCGATCAGATCCGGCAGTTCGAGTCGCCGCCGTACTTCCCCCTCTCCAGCGCGACGGAGGACTCGCTGGCCACGCTCGCCCGCGGGGTGAAGCAGCGGGTCGTGTACTCGCGGGAGTCGCTGGAGCACCCGGGCCATCTGCGGGACGTCATCGAGCCGTGCGTCCAGGCCGGCGAGCAGGCCAGGACCCTGCCGTCGGTGCCGGTGAAGCTGGTGATCATCGACGAGGCGTACGCGCTCGTGTCGCTGTCGATCGAGCAGGCCGACGTGCACAACACGATGCTGGTCGTGCAGCCGTGCGGGTTGCTGTCCGCGCTGGTGGCGCTCTTCGAGCTGTCGTGGCAGAGCGCCGTGCCGTTCCCGGGGCGCGCCGCGCGCCCGGGCGGTCTGCCGCCGGCCGACCGGCGTCTGCTGTGGCTCCTCGCGGGCGGCGCGGGTGACGACGTCATCGCCCGCGAGCTGGGGGTCAGCCGCCGGACGCTCTTCCGTCGGCTCCAGGTCCTGATGGCGAGGACGGGCGCCGCGAACCGCTTCCAACTGGCCTTGCAGGCGCAGCGCAACGGATGGCTGTGACGGGCTTCACCGGCGTTGCCACTCGGCCGCGAGGAGTTCGTAGGAGTGCACCCGGTCGGCGTGGTCGTGCGTGATGATGGTGACGATCAGTTCGTCGGCGGCGGTGGCCTCCTGGAGCTGTTCGAGCTGGTCGGCGAAGCGCACCGGGGAACCGACGAACTGGGTGTCGACGCGGTCGGCGACCAGGGCCCGGTCCGCGTCGGTCCACGCCCTGGTGCGGGCGCGGGCCTGGTCGGGGGTGGGGAACGGGATGGCGCCCTCGGCGGTGCGGATGCTGCGGACCCACGGTCCGTACCCGGTGGCCAGCTCGCGGGCGGTCCGGTCGTCCCGGGCGACGACGACGTCGGCGGAGACGCTGACGTACGGCTCGTCGAGGTCCTCGGACGGCTGGAACGCGGCGCGGTAGCCCGCGGCCGCCTCCAGCACGGTGGCCGGGCTGACGTGTACCGGCGCGAAGCCATGACCGACGCCATGCTCACCAGGTGCGAAGAGATCATGCGGGAGGTATGCACGAACTTCGAGGCCGACCTCAAGCAGTTCAACGGCGAAGAGGACCACGTCCACCTGCTCGTGCACTACCCGCCGAAGGTCCAGCTCTCCAAGCTGGTCAACTCCCTCAAGGGCGTATCCGCCCGGCTCCTGCGCAAGGAGTACGACAACCACGTGCGCCGGTACCTGTGGGGCGGACACTTCTGGTCCGGCTCGTACTTCGCCGGAAGCTGCGGCGGAGCGCCCCTGGCCGTCGTGAAGCAGTACATCCAGAACCAGAAGCGCCCCGTGGGCTGAGCTGAACACTGCGGACCCGTGCACCCGGCACTGTCACAGCAGTTCTGAGATGGCCTTCACCCCCGGCACAAACGCCGGAGCACTGGCCAAGATCAAAGATAGACGTCGGCTTCGGCGCCCCCTGCGGCGTACGCGGCCGGCGACGAACCGCCGAACGACACGTTCGGGCGAGGCTGCTGGAAGGGGAGGACGTCGCTGAGGAAGTCGTGGAAGCGGTAGTGCTCGCCCTCGTGGTCGAAGGGCTCCCGGGCGGTCCAGGCCTTCTTGACGATCCGGATGTACTCGCGGGTGCGGGCGTACCGCTCGTCCTTGGTGAGGGTGTCGCCCTCGCGGCCCTGCTCGTGGTCGTTGCCGCCGGTGATGAAGTGCACCGTCAGCCGGCCCGGCTGATCTGGTCCAACGCGGCGAAGGTCTTCGCGGCGAAGGTCGGGTACGACACGTTGGGTCGGTGGGCGAGCAGGATCTGGAGGCGCTCCAACGTGCTCGCGACGTAGGCGGCGGCCGGCGCGGGGTCCGGCGATCCGGAACCGTAGGCGAAGAGCACCCGGTCCCAGCCGTGGTCCTCGTGCGCCCGGGCGAGGCGGAGCGTGTACTCCTTGTCGAAGGCGGCGCCGGAGCGCGCGGTCGTTTCGGATCCGTCGTTGGTGGCGGCGATGCCAAGGAACTCCACGGGCATGGGAGATGCCTTTCTGCAGCCCTGTGGACAGCGCCGGGTACGGCACCGGGGCGCTGCGGAACGCCCTCGGTGCGGCCGGGTGGGAGGGCGCCCTTTCAGGGGCTGCGAATCACGGGGCGGTCGGGTGCGCTGATGCCCAGGCCCGAGGCGCGGTCAAGCGGGGGCGGGTCAGGCTCGGCAGGGACCGTCCGGGTGCGGATCGAACCCGCTCATGAGGGAGCGCGACGAAGCCTCGGGGGCAGAGCGGAGAGGACGGCACGAACGGGGTAACTCAGCCCGCGGAAAGGGGGGTTACCGCACCGGGGAAGGGCCGGTCAGACGGCCCGTTGCCGCATCAGGTGCAACACGCTGCGGACCACACGCGACCGAAGTCGACGTGGTCACGGGTGACCACGTGCCGCTCGGCGTTCATGTGACTCGTTGAGCCGCACAACGTGACTCCCGTCAACCACGGCCCGGATCGTGGACCGAAGGTGGCGCCAAATCGCCTTGCGTTATGGTGCCATTGATGTGCCATCATGGCATCACTGGATGGCGCGCCGCTTGGCCTCGTGAGGTCGAGGAGTGCGTGTTTCCGGCAGAGCCGATCAAAGGGGTGGGGTCATGGAGACAGCACAGCGCCAGCAACGCACGGCACCCGGCGCCGTCACGGCCTTCGCGCGCTTCGTGCTCTGCGGCGGCGGGGTGGGGCTCGCCGCCAGCTTCGCCGTGGTGGCCCTCGCCTCGTGGCTGCCCTGGGCCCTGGCCAACGCCCTGGTCACCGTGGCCTCCACCCTCCTCGCCACCGAACTGCACGCGCGGTTCACCTTCGGCGCGGGCGGCCGGGCGACTTGGCGTCAGCACACGCAGTCGGCCGGGTCCGCCGCGGCGGCGTACGCCGTGACGTGCGCGGCGATGTTCCTGCTCCAGCAGTCGGTGGCGACGCCGGGTGCGGTGCTGGAGCAGGTCGTCTATCTGTCCGCCTCCGCACTCGCGGGCGTCGGGCGGTTCGCAGTGCTGCGCCTCGTCGTCTTCGCCCGGGGCCGTGCACGGATCCCGACCGTGACCCGCGCCGCGGCCCCGGCCGGCCGCGCGGCGCTGTGCCGCGCCGCCTGACCGGGGCCGTCGAGCCGGATCAGCGCTCGGCCGGATCCGTGGCGATCACGCTGTACGGGTACGGCAGCGGCTGGTCACCGGCCTTGGTGAGCAGGGCCGCGTCGGCCGGGTCGAGGTCGACGTCGGCCGCGCCGAGGATGTTTTCGAGCTGGTCGAGCGTGCGGGCGCCGACGATCGGGGCGGTGACGGTGGGCCGGCCGCCGAGCCAGGCGACGGCGACCTGAGCCGGCGTCAGCCCGCTGCGCTCCGACACCTCGAACAGGGCGTCCAGGACCCGCCAGGTGCGCTCGTCCTGGTACGCGCTCCAGGACTCGCCCCAGCCGAGCCGTTCGGCGGTCTCCACCCGGCTGCCGGCCGGCGGGGCGGTGGCCCCGCGCCGGATCGACCCGCTGAGCCAGCCGCCCCGCAGCGGGCTCCACGGGATGACGCCGAGCCCTTCCTGCCGGGCCACCTCGATCAGCTCCCACTCGGCGGAGCGGTCCAGCAGGTTGTACAGCGGCTGAAGCGTGGCGAACCGCTCCCACCCGTGCAACCGGCTGAGGTCCAGCGCCTTCTGGAGCTGCCAGCCGGTGAAGTTGCTGGCCCCCAGATAGCGGACCTTGCCGGACTTCACCAGGGTGTCCAGGGTGGAGAGGGTCTCCTCCAGCGGCGTCGCGGGGTCCCACGCGTGCACCTGGTACAGGTCGATGTGGTCGGTGCCGAGCCGGCGCAGGCTCGCCTCCACCCCGGCGATCACGTGATTGCGCCCCAGTCCCCGGTCGTTGGGGCTGTCGCCGGTGCCGTACCGGACCTTGGTGGCGATGACCACGTCGTCCCGGCGACGCTGCTTCAGCCACCGGCCGAGTATCTCCTCGGAGGCGCCCGCCGAGTAGATGTCGGCGGTGTCGACGAAGTTGCCGCCCGCCTCGGTGAAGCGGTCCAGGATGGCGTGCGACTCCTCTTCGGCGCTCTCCCGCCCGAACGTCATGGCCCCCAGGCACAGTTCGCTGACTACCAGTCCGGTTGATCCCAGGAAGCGGTGACGCATCTCAAGTCCCTCTCGATCGTTCGGCTTTGCGGCACGGACCGGTGAAGACAGCCGGGCAGGCACGGTCCGGGGCCGGGGTCGTCTCATGGACGCTGCGACCGGGCGGGCCGAGGCCGTGCGTGTCGCGCGCGCGTGCGCACGCGCGCGCGACACGCACGGCAGGCGCCCGGATCAGCGCCACCCTTGCACACCCGGACGCGGATGCCGAGAGATTTTTGGCCTGGGGTCTGGCTCATCGACCCACGGTCGCCAGGACGTCGTGGCCCAGCCGGCGGATGACGTCCGTGGCCAGGCGGTGGCGTACGAGCTTGCCGTCCCGGGTCGAGCGGATCAGGCCCGCCTCGCGCAGGACGCGCAGGCTGCGGGAGACCTGCGGTTCGGTGGAGCCGAGGCGGTGGGCCAGTTCCGAGGTGGTGATGGGCTCGCCCAGCAGGTGGCGGCAGAGCTCCATCCGGGCGGGCGAGGTCAGGGCCATCAGGCGCTGGTGCAGATCGCGCACGGTGAGTTGTTCGTCGGGGGTGGTGCCGCGCGCGGCGTAGTGGACCACGACGCACGAGGGGTGCTCGTTCTTCACCGTCAGATGCGGCCACACCCGCGCGGAGGGCACGAGGACCAGCGGGCGGGGGGCGACCCGGACTTCGTGGTTCTGAAGCTTGTCGAGCCGTACCCGCTCGCCCGGGCCGACCCGGACCGCCGTCGGGAGCAGTTCGGTGAGCACGTCCACGGGCGGGCGGACCACGAGTCGGCGGCGGACCTCCCGGGCGTGCTCCTCCAGGGCCGGACGCAGGGTGCGCCAGTCCTCGGCGAAGAACGCGGAGTCGGCGGCGCGCAGGGCCGACAGCAGCCGGTCCCGTAGCTCCAGCGGGGCGGCCACCAGCTGGCGGGCCAGCTCGCCGCGGGCGTAGGAGCGGCGCTGGCAGCGGCGTACGTACTCCTGCGCGGCGGCGGTGTCGGGGCGCAGCTCGCGGGCGGACGGCACCGGTTGCGCGGTGGTGCCGAGGACTCCCGGCGCCACCAGGCCCAGGAAGTCCTCGGCCGTCAGGTGCGCCAGCGCCGTCAGCTCCTCCCCCAGGCTCTCGGCGAGCGGCAGCCCGCGGGGGAAGAACAGACGGCAGCGGAAGCGCGCCCACAGCGGGGCGAAGAGGAGCAGCTCGTCGCGGAGGGCGGGGTCAGCGACGGCACGGGCCGTCCAGCCCGTGGCCTCCGGGTGGTGCTCGGGTTCGGCGAGCACGTGCAGGCTCGCCATCAGTTCTGACAGGGCGGAGGGGCCGACCACGAGATCCTTGGGGCCGAGCCCTCCGAGGTCGAGGACGATGCTCACGCCGTCAGGGTACGGCGGGCGTCAGCGCACGGGCGCGCCCGGGCCGAGCGGGATGCCCAGCACGTACCAGAGGAAGAAGAGCGCGGTCCACACCACGAGCATGATCATCGCGACGGGCAGGGTGAAGGAGACCAGGGTGCCGATGCCGGCCTTGCGGCGCAGGGTCTGGAGGTAGCCGACGCAGAGCATGAACGAGGTGCTCATGGGCGTGATGGAGTTGGTGCAGGAGTCGGCGATGCGGTACAGCGCCATGGTGGTGGCCGGGTTGGTGCCGAGCAGCATCAGCATCGGCACCAGGGCGGGGGCGACCAGGCTCCACAGGGCGGAGCCCGAGGTGATCACCAGGTTCAGCAGCGCGATCGCGACGATCAGCAGGGAGAACAGCAGCAGCGTGGGGGCGCCCAGCCCCTTGAGGAAGTCCGCGCCCTCGACGGCGACGACGGTGGCGATGCCGGTCCACTTGAACAGGGCCAGGAACTGGGAGACGGCGAAGAAGAGCACCAGCAGCGGGGCGATGGAGCGCACGCCCTCCGCCATGAACTGCGGAATCGCGCGGCTGCCCTTGATCTGGCCGGTGAACCACCCGTACACGGCGCCGATGAAGAGGAAGAAGGCGGTGAGGAAGACGGCGATGGAGTTCATGAAGGTGGACTCCACGATCGCGCCGCCCTCGCCGCGCAGCGGCGACCCGGTGGGCAGCATCGCGAGCACGATCAGCGCGGCGTAGCCGAGGACGGCCAGTCCGGTCAGCTTCAGGGCGCGCAGTTCGGTGGCGTCGTCCACCTCGGCGGCGACGACCTGGCGCGCCGCGGCGGCCTCCAGGTCGGGGTCCGGGGTCAGGTGGTGCTCGCGCTTGGCGAGGATCTTGTCGACGACCAGGGCGATGGTGCCGGCCAGCACGAACGCCGAGACGGTCGTGAAGTACATGTTGTCCGTGGGACGGACCACCGCCTCCTTGTCGATGAGCTGCGCGGCTTCGGTGGCCACCGAGGCGAACAGCGCGTCACCGGGTGCGATCAGCGGATTGGCGTCGCCCGCCGCGTTGATGGAGACGAACGCGACGATCATGCCGAGCATGGGGGAACGGCCCACGGCGCGGAAGGCGACCGCCCCGAGCGGAATGAGCACCACGTACGCGGAGTCGGAGAGGAACTTGCCGAGCACGCCGCCCAAGGCCACGCCCAGGACGACCGTGCGCGGGGACAGCCCCGACAGCATCCGGCGGGCCAGCGCCTCGAAGAGCCCGGAGCGCTCGGCGACCGCGACGCCGAGCATCACCATCAGCACGGTGCCCAGCGGGCCGAAGGTGACGAAGGACTCCTCGGCACCGGTGATCAGGTCCCGTACGGCGTCGCTCGACAGGGCGCTGCGCACCCCGACGAGGTCCCCGGACGAGGGGTCCTCGACCTTCAGCCCGGACGCGTTCAGGGCCCAGCTCGCGACGGCGACGATGCCGCCGAGTATCCAGAACAGCCAGAACGGGTGGGGCAGTGCGTTGCCCGCGCGTTCGATCACGTCGAGGAAGCGGGATCCGCGGCCCTCGTCTCCGGATCCGCCGGGCGGCGCCTCCTGGGCGGGGTGGACGGGTGTGCTCATGGCGGGGCTCCTCGGGAATGCGGCGGGCGGTACGGGGACAGGGCGCGGCCACGCCGCGGGCGGTACGGGAAGGGACCCGGTGCACGCACGATCCGCCGTGCCGGCAGGCGGGGCGTTGCCGGGTTGCGGTGCACAGTAGGTCCCGCGTCCTGTCCCGTCACCGTCCGACGGAACAGTTGACCTGATGAGGTCAAGTGATCGCCATGACCTGGGCCACTGCCTAGCGTCACGGTCGTGACCTCGTACGACGCCTCCGCCGCCGCCCGTCCCGAACCCCTCGCGGGCGGTGCCCTGTGGCGCCGCGCCCTGCGCGTCCCCGTGCGGGACGGTGTGCACCTCGTCGCCGATCTGTACTCGGCGTCGGCCGAGCCGGAGACGACGCCGCTGCCCGTGCTCCTGGAGCGCACGCCCTACGGGCGGCGCGCGGCGCGCGTGTCGGACCAGGACCGGGCGGGCGTTCCGGTGCCGTCGCCGGAGGAGATCGCCCGGCACTTCACCGGTGCCGGCTACCACGTCGTCCGGCAGGACTGCCGGGGCCGCGGCGACTCCGAGGGGTCGTTCGTGAAGTACCTGGGCGAGGGGCCGGACGGCGCGGACACCGTCGCCTGGCTCGTGGACCAGCCGTGGTGCGACGGCAGGGTGGTGATGACGGGGGTGTCGTACTCGGCGCACTGCCAGTCGGCCGCCGCCGCCGAGGGCGCGCCGGGGTTGGCCGCCATGTTCCAGGACTCGGGCGGCTTCTCCTCCGCGTACGACGCTGGCCTGCGGATGGGCGGCGCCTTCGAGCTGAAGCAGGTGACCTGGGCCGTGCGGCACGCGGCGCGGAGCCCGGAAGCGGCGTCCGACCCGGTGCTGTCCGAGGCGCTGGCGCGGGTGGACGTGGCGGGGTGGTTCGGTGCGATGCCGTGGCGACCCGGGTGCAGCCCGCTGCGGCACCTGCCCGAGTACGAGGACTTCCTGCTGGAGCAGTGGCGGCAGGACGCCTTCGGGGAGTACTACCGCAATCCCGCGCTGTACGGGCGGGGCTTCTACGAGCGGTTCCCGGACGCGCCCAGTCTGCACCTGGGGAGCTGGTACGACCCGTACGTCCGCTCCACCATCGAGAACTTCACGGCACTGCGCGAGCTGAAGTCGGCGCCCTCCTACCTGGTGATGGGCCCGTGGACGCACGGGCACCGCTGCGAGACGCACGCCGGGGACGTGGACTTCGGCCCGCGGGCGACGCTGGACGGCAATCTCGCGCCCTCGTACCTGGAGTTCCGCCGGCGCTGGTTCGACCGGGCGCTCGGGCGGGTCGCTCCGGACGGTGCCGACGGCGCGGCGCGGGAGGACCTGCCGGCCGTCCAGTACTTCCTGATGGGCGGCGGCGACGGGCGACGGGACGCCGCCGGACGGATGCGGCACGGCGGGGCCTGGCGTACGGACGGCCAGTGGCCGCCGACGGCGACGGCGCCCGTCGCCCTGTACCTGACCGCCGACGGCCTGCTCACGGCCGGTCCGCCCGCCGTGGACGCCGCGTCGGTGACGTACGACTTCGACCCCCGCGACCCGGTGCCGACTCTGGGGGGTCAGGTCACCTCGGGCGAGCCGGTGATGGCGGGCGGGGCGTTCGACCAGAACGCCCCGGACGCCCGGGCGCACGGGGCGCGCGAGCCCTTCCTCCCGCTGGACGCCCGCCCGGACGTGATCAGTCTGAGCACCCCGCCGCTGCGGCACGACGTGGTGCTGGCCGGTCCGGTGTCGGCGCGGCTGTACGTCTCCAGTACGGCGCTGGACACCGACTTCACCATCAAGCTGATCGACGTCCACCCGCCCAACACGGACTATCCGCACGGCTTCGCGGTCAACCTCACCGACGGCATTCTGCGCTGTCGCTTCCGCGACTCCTTCGAGAAGCCGGAGCCGCTCGTCCCGGGCGAGGTGTACGCGATCGAGGTCACGGCACCCGACACGGCCAACCGCTTCGCCGCCGGGCACCGCATCCGCCTCGACGTCTCCTCCAGCAACTTCCCGCGCTTCGACGTCAACTCCAACACCGGCGAGCCGGAGGCGGCGGCGCGCCGCACCGTCGTGGCGACGAACACGGTGCACATGGACGCGGAGCGCCCCTCCCAGCTGCGGGTGTGGGTGGAGGGCGGGACGGACGCGCTCCGCTAGGAAGGGTCCACCGGCGGGGGTGGACCTCGTGGCGCGATCGTTCAAGACCTGCCCGGCCCACCGGCCCTACCGTTCCGCAGGAGCGGGAGGAAGGGGCGGTCATGGAGGAGTACGCGAGTGCCAGGTTGCTGGAGCTGGTCCAGCGCGCGCTGGCGGCCGAGGGCATCCGTGCCGTTGCGCCCGCGGGCAACGGGGCCCTGCTGCCGTTCACCGCGAAGCGGACCTTTCTGGCGGACGTCGCGCGCGACCACGGCCTGCTGCCCCTGCTGCGCGTCGGCGCGATGCTGCCCGCGGCCTCGTCCGATCCCGCGGTCGCCGCGCTGCTGAGCGCCGTCGACCCGTACGACCTGTTCGAGCGGTGGCAGCGGTTGGAGCAGTTCACCCACTCCCGGCACCGCGTGGTGGTCCGGGAGCGCGGGGCGGGGCTGCTCGTCGCGGAGCACACCGGACCTCCGGCAGCGCCGCCGGAACCCGCTGAGGACGCCCTCGTCCTCGGTGTGCTCACGGCGCTGCTGACGCTGTGCGGTGCGCGGGACGTCACGGTCGCCGTGGGCGGCGGCAGCCCGGTCACCGTGTTCTCGGCCGGCGGCTACCTCGCGCCCCCGTCCCTGGCGGACCGCGCGCTGTGGCGTTTCACCTGGTCCCGGGTGGTGCCTCCGGCCGGCGTCCGTACGGAGGAAGCCGACCGGGACGACGTGGCGCGGACGCGACGGCTCCTCGCCGCCGACCCGGCGCGCCGCTGGACCCTCGGCTGTCTCGCCGCGGAGCTGGGGGTGCCCGCGCGGAGCCTCCAGCGTCGGCTGGCGGGAGCGGGAGGCTTCAGCGGACTGCTGGGCACGGTGCGGGCCGAGGCCGCCGCCGAACTCCTGATGGCCGGCGAACACCCGGTCAGCGTCATCGGCTTCGTCTGCGGCTACGCGGACCAGCCCCACTTCACCCGCCACTTCAAGCTGCGGACCGCCATGACGCCCGCGGTGTACCGCTCGGTGTTCCGACGGCCGTCCCCCGCCGTGCGGGAGATCCACCACGAACCGACGAAGAGAGGGACTCCATGAACCTCACCGGCAGAACGGTCCTCGTCACGGGCGGGACCCGCGGCGTCGGCCGGGCCCTGACCCGGCGACTGGTCGGGCTCGGCGCCCGGGTGGTGGCCGTGGGCCGTGCGGCCGGCGGGCTCGCCGACCTCACGGCCGAGTACGGCGAGCGGGTGTCGACCGAGGCCCTGGACCTCGCGGACCTCGACGCCGTCGACGCCTTCACCGACACGCTCCCCGACCGGCACCCCGAGGTCTCCGTCGTCGTCAACAACGCCGGGGTGCAGCACCTCAGCGACTTCCTGACCGCGGACCCGCGGGAGCTTCGGCCGGTGCTGCGCCGGGAGTTGGCCGTCAATCTGGACGCCGTCATCACTCTCTCCACGGGCCTGCTCCCCCACCTCCGGAGCCACCCGTCGGCCGCGATCGTGAACATCAGCAGCGGTCTGGCGTTCGCTCCGAAAGCTTCGGCGCCGGTGTACTGCGCCGCGAAGTCGGCGGTCCGGACCTTCACCCGGTCCCTGCGCTACCAGTGCGAGGACGCCGCGCCCCACGTCCGCGTGGTGGACGCGGTGCTGCCCCTCGTCGACACCGACATGACCGCGGGCCGCGGCCGGAGCAAGATCAGCCCGGCGGAGGCGGCGCGGTCCGTGGTCGAGGGCGTCGCCCGGGACCGTACGGAGATCTACGTCGGCCGGGCCCGGCTCCTGCCCGGGCTGATGCGCATCGCCCCGTCGCTCGCCCACCGCGCGCTGCGCCATGGCTGACGCCCCGACCACCGCGCCCCGGCCCGGAAGCCGCACCGGGACCCGCGCCGGACGCATCCTGAAGCAGCTCGACCGCGCCGCGGACGGGCCGTGGTTCCTTCCCTCACTCGCCGTCTTCCCGCTCGGCGACTACGTCCTGCCAGTGCTGCCGAACCAGATGCTGCTGATGGGGGTCTCGGCGCTCCACCCGCGGCGGTGGCGGACGATCGCGCTGACCTTCCTCACCGCCTCCGTGGTGAGCGCGTTCCTCGTGGCGACGGTCGTGCAGAGCGCCGGGACCTGGCTGCTGGAGGCGGCCGGGCAGCCGGTCGAACCCGCCGAACTGGGCGGCGATGTCGGCGGGTTCGTGGCACGGCACGGCGCCCTGGCCCTGGGCGTGCTCTCCCTTCTGCCGTGGACGCCCCGGGCGGCCGTCCTGCTGTGTGCGCTGGCCGGCCTTCCGCCCTGGTCCATCGCCCTGGCCGTGCTGGCGGGCCGCCCCCTGCCCGTCACGCTCCTCGCGGCGGCCGGTGCGCGGGCGCCTCGACTGCTGCGCAGGTCCCGGCGGATCGACCGGCTGCTGACGGAGGTACGGCCCGGTCCGCTCACCCCGTCCGTGCGGGGCGGGCCGCAGCCGCGGCAGGCCGATCCGACGTGAGGGCGGCGAGGCCCACCAGGTCGTCCGCCTGCGCGTCCGGCACTTCCTGGTCGAACCGGGCCAGCACCCGCACCCGTAGCGAGACCGCCCCCAGGAGCAGGAGCGCCGCCCCGAGCAGGACGTAGAGCAGCCCGATGCCCCGGCCGTCGCCGGTGCCGAGGACGGCGCCCACGGTGTCGGCGAGGGCGCCGCCGGAGGCCATCAGCGGCTCCAGGTAGCGGGTGCCGAACGGGGCGATCAGCAGGAAGCCGACGGGCAGGGTGGACCAGGCGACGAGCTGGTTCAGCGCCATCACCCGGCCGTGGAACCGCTGCGGCACCTTCACCTGGACGATCGTCAGATAGATGCCGTTGAGCAGCGACAGCGACGCCGACGTGCCGAACACCCCGGCGCAGACCACCAGCAGCTCGGGCCGTAGCCCGGTCAGTACGGAGAAGAACGCCAGCACCGGCACCACGAGCAGCATCCCGCGCATCCGGCGGTGGCGCGGCCCGCCCCAGACTCCCATCGCAAGACCGCCCGTCAGCGCGCCGATCCCGCCGGCGAGGGAGACCGTGGCGACCGTGCCCAGTCCGGAGAAGCCCAGCACGAGCGGCGGGACGAGCTGGAAGAGGACGGGCAGGAAGAGGTTGAGCACGGCGAAGAACACCAGCATCGCCCGGAACCCGGGCCTGCGCCAGACCAGTTGGAACCCGGCCGTGATCTCCTGCTTCAGGGTCTCGCGCCGCCGGGCGGCCAGCGTGCGCGGGAAGCGGACGGTCAGCAGGACCAGCGCCGCCACCACGTAGCTGACCACGTCGATCACCAGCACGCCGCCCAGGCCGATGGCGGCCAGCAGCCCCACGGCCGCGAGCGGGGCGACGACCTGGGCGATGCCGCCGGAGATCTGTACGACGCCGTTGGCGTGGCCGAGGTAGCGCTTCGGCACGAGTTGCGGGATCGCCGACTGGAAGGCGAGTCGCTGCCCGGTGAGGGAGACGGAGAGGATCGCCATCAGCACCCCGACGTGCCAGGGCCGCAGGGCGTCCAGTGCGTGGAGCAGCGCGAGGGCCGCTTCGGACGTGCCGCAGACCAGGGTGGAGACCAGCATCACCCGGCGGCGGTCGACGCGGTCGACCAGCCCGCCGAGGACCGGGGCGGCCAGCAGCCCCGGCACGATGCCGAGGACGGCGAAGAGGCCGAACCAGGCGACGGAGTCCGTCGACAGGTAGATCCACAGCGGCAGGGCGAACTCGGTCAGCGCCGAACCGGTCTGCGAGACCATCTGGGAGGCGGCGACGGCCACGAAGCGGCGGGTGTCGCGGCGGGTCGCCGGCGCGGTGGGGCGCTCGCCGGCGGCCGGCTCGTGGTGGACGCCGTCCAGCCACCAGGTGGCGCGCTCGGGGCGCCGGGCCCGGGTGAGGGCGACGGCCGCGTTGCCGGGCGGGTCCGTGGGCCCGTCGTTCCGCGACGCCGCGACGGCGGGGTGGACCGCGGTGACGATCTCGGCCAGTTCCACGGCGCGGTGCTTGAGGAAGTAGTGGCCGCCCTCGTCGAGCACGGCCACGGCGGTGGTGGCGCCGACGAAGCCCCACTCCCGGAACCGCTCGCGGTGGAACTCGGTCCCCGGGTCGGCGGAGCCGATCACCGAGACCACCGGGGCCGTCAACGCGGTTGCGGGCCTGGCCAGTTGCTCCGTGAAGTACGCCTCGGCCGCGCGGGAGTCCTCCCGTACGTTCCGTACGATCGTCGCCAACTGCTCCGGGTCCAGGCCCTCCAGGTCGGCCCCCATGGAGCGGAGCCAGTTCAGGTGGAGCCGTCCGCTGCGCCGCCGGTCGAGCACGGAGAAGCGGGCGAGCAGCCCGAGCAGTCCCTCGGTGGGCCGGGCGAAGGGGAAGATCCCGCCCAGGTAGACGGCGGCGGGCTCCCGGCCGGCGGCCGTCAGCCGGTGGGCCAGTTCGACCGCGAGCGCGGCGCCCACCCCGCAGTGCCCGTACACCGCGACCGGGCCGGCCACCCCGTTCAGCACCTCCTCGGCACAGCGTCGGGCGACCTCCTCCAGCGGCAGCGACTCCTCGGACATGCCGAGGTCGTGTCCGGGGACGGCGACCGCGTGGAGGGCGACGCCGGGCGGCAGGGCGTCCGCGAGCGGTTGGTAGACCACGGCGCTGCCGCCGCCGTACGGCAGACAGACCAGGGAGAGCGTGACGCGGTCGACGGGTTGGCGGGGGGTCAGCTCGTGCAGGAGCCGACTCGGTCCGCGCTCGGAATCCGAGCGGTCGGCCAGGGCGGCGAGTGCGGCGACGGTCCGCTCCCGGAAGACGTCCATGAGGGTGATCCGGGCCTCGGGACGCAGGAGTCTGCGCAGCGTGGCCACCATCCGCATCGCCAGCAGGGAGTGGCCGCCGAGGTCGAAGAAGTCGTCGTGCGCGCCGACGCGTTCCAGGCCGAGGAGCGCGGCCCAGCAGGCGGCGACCGCCTCTTCGGTGGGGGTGGCGGGGGCGGTCCAGGCGGCGCCTTCGGCGGGGCCGGGCGCGCCGGGTTCGGGCAGGGCCCGGCGGTCGACCTTGCCGTGGGCCTGCCGGGGCAGTTCGGGCAGGACGACGAAGCGGGAGGGGACGAGGTAGTCGGGCAGCTTCTCGGCGAGCAGCCGGCGCAGGTCGGCGACCGGCGGCGGGGTCTCGCCCGCCGCGGGGACGAGATAGCCGACGAGGACGAGTTCGCCGGCGGGGCCCCGGGCGGCGGCGACGGCCTGGGCGATGGAGGGCAGTCGGGCCAGGTGGGTCTCCACCTCGCCGAGTTCGACCCGATAGCCGCGGATCTTGACCTGGTGGTCGTCGCGGCCGAGGAATTCGATCGAGCCGTCAAAGCGGTGGCGGGCGAGGTCACCGGTGCGGTACATGCGGGGCGGGCCGGCTCCTCTGCCCTTCTCCGCGTCCGCGCGGGGATCCGTGGCGAAGGGGTCGGGGCGGAAGCGTTCGGACGTCAGCTCCGGCAGGCCCAGATAGCCGCGCGCCAGCCGGTCGCCGCCGATCCACAGCTCTCCCGGCACCCCGGCGGGCACCGGTTGCCGGCGGGCGTCGAGGAGATAGACCCGTGCACCCGGCAGCGGGCGTCCGATGGGGGTGGTGGGTCCCGCCGCCGGGCGGTCCGGGTCCACGAGGTGGGTGGTGGCGCCCACGGTGGCCTCGGTCGGCCCGTAGTGATTGATCACCCGACAGCCGGTGGGGGCGCCCGCCGCCGCGAGCCGGCGCGCCCACTCCCAGCCGGACGCCTCGCCGCCGAGGACGAGCAGGCGGCGGGGCAGCAGCTCCCCAGGGTCGTCCACCTCGGCGCTCAGCGCGGCCAGATGGGAGGGGGTGAGCTTCACGCAGTCCACGCGCTGCGCCTGAAGATAGGCGGCCAGCTCCGGGCCGGGGGTGCGCGGGGGCAGCAGGTGCAGGCTGCCGCCGGTGGTGAGCGAGAGATAGAGGGTCGTGAGGCCGAAGTCGAAGGCGAGCGACTGGAGCAGGACGTAGCGGGCGCCGTCCGGCAGCCCGGCCTCGGCGAAGCGCTGGCGCACCCCGGCCAGGTAGGTGAGCACCTGACGGTGCTGCACGGCCACGCCCTTGGGGGTGCCGGTGGAGCCCGACGTGTAGATCACGTACGCCAGATGGTTCGGCCCCGCACCGTCGGCGAGAGGGGTGTCGGGGACGGCGGCAAGCCGGTCCGCGAGTCCGTCGAGCAGCAGGACGGGGGCGTGTGACGCGGACAGCAGGGACCGTCGGACGGAGGTGGTGACGAGGGCGACCGGCGCGGAGTCCGTCAGCATGTGCGCGAGGCGTTCCCGGGGCTGTTCGGGGTCGAGGGGTACGTACCCGGCACCGGACTTCAGCACGGCGAGCAGACAGACCGCCTGGTCGAGGCCCTGGTCGAGGCAGACGCCGACGAGGCGTTCGGGTCCGGCGCCGGTGGTGCGCAGCAGCCGGGCCAGCCGGTTGGCCCGGCGGTCGAGTTCGGCGTACGTGAGGGCGCGGCCCTCGTGCACCAGGGCGATGGCGTCGGGGGTGCGGGCGGCCTGCGCGGCGACGGCGTCGGCGAGGGTGGCGGCGACCGGATGTGCGGCGCCGGAGTCGTTCCACTCGTACAGCACCCGGTCGCGTTCGCCCGGGGTGAGGAGGTCGAGGGCGCCGACGGGCGTGCGCGGATCGGCGGCGACGTGGGCCAGGACGCGCTGCCAGTGCCCGGCGATGCGGGCGACGGTGTCGGCGTCCCAGAGGTCGGTGCGGTAGGTGATGAATGCGTCGAGCCCGGCATCGGCCTCGGTGGGTTCGGTGCAGTACAGGCCGAGGTCGAGGTGGACGCCGCTGCCTTCGAAGGGGAACGTCCGCCACTCCAGGTCGCGGGGGCTCACGGTCTGGGCGCGGTGGTTCTGGAGCGCGAAGGAGACCTGGAAGAGGGGCGGCCGGCCGACGTCGCGCGGCAGGTCCAGTGCCTCGACCAGCCGCTCGAACGGGGTCTCGCGGTGCTGCTGGGCGCCGAGGGCGGCGGTGCGGACGCGGTCGAGGACGGTCGCGAAGTCGGGCCCCGCGCCCTCGTCGACCGCCGCGTCGGCGCCCGGCGCCGGCTCGGGCGCACCGAGGTCGGCCCGGATCGGCAGCACCGTGCTGAACAGGCCGATCAGGCCCTCGGTGGCCTCGGTCGGACGGCCCGCGAACGGTGTGCCGACGGCGAAGTCCCGCTGCCCCGACCAGCGTCCGAGCACCACCTGGAAGGCGGCGAGCAGGGTCATGAAGAGGGTGGCGCCCCGGGCCCGGGAGAGCGCGCGGACGGCCCGGTACGCGTCGGGGTCGAGCCGGAAGGTGTGCGTCGCGCCGCCGGGGCCGGGCACGGCGGGCCGCGGCCGGTCCGTGGGCAGGTCCAGCGGCGGGACCCCGGCCATGGCCTCGCACCAGTACCGCAGGTCGGCGGCGGCCTGCGGCAGGTGCTGGCGTGCGCGCTGCCAGTGGGCGAAGTCGCCGTAGCGGACGGGCAGCGGGGGCGGGGCGAAGGCGGCGCCCCGGGCCGGTTCCCCGTAGCCGGTGAGGAGTTCGTCGAGAAGCACCCCGGCGGACCAGCCGTCGCCGACGAGGTGGTGCTGGCAGATCACCAGGACGTGGTCGTCGGCGGCGAGGCGCAGCAGCAGGGCCCGTAGCAGGGGTCCGTCCGCGAGGTCGAAGGGGCGCGCGACCTCGGCTTCGACGGCGGCGCGGGCGACGGTCTCCCGCTCCTCTGCGGGGAGCCCGGTCAGATCGCGGGTGCGCCAGGGCACGGTGAAGCCGTCGGCGGGGGCGATGCGCACCCGGGGCGCGCCGTCGTCGTCGACGGGGAAGGAGCTGCGGAGGGTGTCGTGGCGGACGGCGATCAGGCGCAGCGCCTCGGCGAGGGGTTCGGCCCTCAGCGGGCCGCGCAGCCGCCCGGCCGTGGGGAGGACGTAGGCGGCGGTGCCGGGGGTGAGTTGCTCGACGAACCAGAGGCGTTCTTGTGCGAGTGACAGGGGCTGGGGCACGTCGTCCGGGCGGGTCGGGATGCCGGCGGGTCGGGCGGCGGTGCGCTCCCGCAACCGTCGTGCGAGCAGGGCGCGTTGCTCACCGCTGAGCACCTGCCGGGGCGCGGGCGGGGTGGTCGCGGAACCACCCTGGGGCGTGTGTTCGGGGGCGCGTACGGGTTCCATCACGCCTCCTCGGCCAGCAGTTCGCGCACGACGGCGTCGGTCACCGTGGCCACGGTGGTGGGCTCCTCGTAGAAGACGTGCAGGGGTACGTCGGCTCCCAGGCGGTCCCGGATGCGGGCCGCGGCCTGGGTGATGGTCAGGGAGTGCGCGCCGAGGTCCACGACGTCGTCGTCGCGGCCGACGGCGGGCAGGCCCAGCACCTCGCACCAGATGGCGGCGATCTCGGTGGCGAGTTCGTCCCATGCGTCGTCCGCCTCCGGTGCGTCGCCGGTCGGTTCGGGCTCCGGTGTGCCCCGGGCCGGTTCGGGCAGGGCCGCGCGGTCCGTCTTGCCGTTGGGGGTGAGCGGGAGGGCCGCGAGCGGGTGGACGACGCCGGGGACCATCGCGTCCGGCAGCGTCCGGCCGAGGAAGGACCGCAGTTCGGCGCCGCTCGGTACGGGGGCGTCGGCGCGCCAGACCGGGTACGCGACGAGCAGCCGGCCGGCCGGATCGCCGTCGTCGCCCCGGACGGCGACGGCGGCAGCCGCCACGGCGGGGTGTTCCTGGAGCCGGGCCTCAATCTCGCCGAGTTCGATGCGGTGGCCGCGCAGCTTGATCTGGTCGTCGCGGCGGCCGAGGCAGTCGAGTGCGCCGTCGGGCCGGATCCGTGCGAGGTCTCCGGTGCGGTAGTGGCGGGCGCCGGTGACCGGGTCGCTGACGAAGCGTTCGGCGGTGTGCTCGGGCAGTCCGCGGTAGCCGCGGGCCAACCCCGCGCCACCCAGGGCCAGTTCACCGATGACGCCGTGCGGTACGGGGTGTCCGGCCAGGTCGACGACGAGGGCGGTGGTGCCGGCGATGGGGCGGCCGATGGTGACCTCGTCCGGCTCGGGCGGCACCTGTGCGGCGGTGGACCAGATGGTGGTCTCGGTCGGCCCGTAGACGTTCCAGAGGCGCCCGACGCGGTCGCGCAACCGGCGAGCGAGCGGGAGCGGCAGGGGCTCGCCGCCGCTGAGGGCGGTGAGGACGGGGGCGGCGAGCCCGCCGTCCAGCAGCAGCCGCCAGCCCGACGGGGTGGCCTGCGCGTGGGTGACGCCGTGCCGTTCGACCAGGGCGGCGAGGGCGCGGCCGTCGCGCGTCTCCGACTCGCGCGCGATCACCACCCGGCCTCCCGTGATCAGCGGCAGCAGCAGTTCGAGGGCGGAGATGTCGAAGGAGAGCGAGGTGACGGCGAGCCAGACGTCGTCGGGTCCGACGGCCAGGGCGTCGCGGAAGGCCAGCAGGAGGTGGGCGAGGGCGCCGTGCGGCACCTCGACGCCTTTGGGACGTCCGGTGGAACCGGAGGTGTAGATGAGGTAGGCGAGGTCGTCGGGGGTGGGCAGCGGCAGCGGTGCGCCATCGGTGTCGTGCCGTGTGAAGAGGTCGTCGAGCAGCAGGGTGGTGCCGTGCCCTTCGACCAGGTGCGCGGTGCTCCGCTGGGCGAGCGCGAGCGCGGTGCCGGCGTCGGCGAGCACTGACTCGACGCGCTCCGCCGGGTAGGTCGGGTCGACGGGCAGATAGGTCCCGCCGGCGAGGGTGACGGCGAGCACGGCGGCCACCATCTCGGCGGAGCGCTCCGCGCAGACGGCGACCACGGTGCCGGGGCTGACCCCGGCTGTGGTGAGCCGCCGGGCGAGGCCGGAGGCGGCGGTGGCCAGCGTTGCGTAGCTGAGGGTCCGTTCGCCCACCGTGACGGCCGGCCGTGCGGCGTGCGCGGCGAAGGAGCGGGCGAGCAGCGCGGGCAGGGTGGCGCCGGGGGCGTCGCGGGCGGGTTCGGGTCCGCGCAGCGGGGCGCGCTCCGCCTCGGTGAGGAACGTGAGGTCGGCGAGCGCGGTGCCGGGGGCTGCTGCGATCGCGGCGAGCAGTCGGCGCAGATGGGCACCGACGCGGTCGGCCCGGACGGGTGACGGCAGGTCCGTGCGGTGCACCAGCAGGACGCGGAGCCGGTCCGGGCCGTCGAGGAGGTGGAAGCGGAGGGCGCCGCGGGCCGTGCCGGGGAAGAGCGTCCAGTCGATGCTGGTCCGTACGCCCGGGAAGGTGACGGGGGCGATGCGGCGGCGGTAGGTGAGGATGACGGGTGCCAGCGAGAGGCCGGGGCGTACGCCCTGGACGGCGCGGGCCAGCGGGACGCGGCGGTGCGGGTAGCAGCCGCGCAGTTCGGCGCGGACCGTGCGGGCGAACTCGCCGAAGGGGGTGCCCGGTTCGGGAGCGGTGACCACGGGCAGCTCGTTGGCGTGCATGCCGATCCGGTCGGCGGCGCCGGGGGCGCGGGTGCCGAGGCCGACGGTGACGGCGGGGCGCTCGTTCCCGTACCGCAGCAGGAGGGTGTGCACGGCGGCGAGGAGCAGTTCGAAGAAGGTGACGCCGACCTTGTCGGCGGTGTCGACGAGGTCGGCGCGCAGGGCGGGGTCGAGGTCGAAGTCGACCGCCGCGCCGGGGCCGACGCCGCCCGTGCCGTCGGGGCCCGGGTCGAGGCCGGGCAACTGCACCGCGGGACCGGGCAGCGGGCGGTCGGCCCAGTGGGCGGACGCCGCGGCGATCGCGCGGGCGTCGGGCTCGGGGAGGTCGGCGCTGACGACCTCGGCCAAGGCCGGTCCGCCGCCGGTGCGGTGGGCGTAGCAGGCCGCCAGGTCACTCAGGAACACATCGGTGGAGGTGCCGTCGAAGGCGATGTGGTGCGCGACGACCAGCAGGGTGGCGCGGGTCGTGTCCGTACGCAGCAGGGTGAGCCGTACGGGCGGTCCGGCGGCGAGGTCGAAGGGCTCCGCGCTCGCGGCGGCCAGCTCGTCGGGCAGCCGTTCCGGCGTGGTGTCGCGGACGGTGAGCACGGGCGCGGGGCCCGGGGCGAGCAGGGGTACGCCGTCCTCCTCGCGGACGATCAGGGTCAGGGCGGGGTGGCGGTCGACCACGTCGGCGCAGGCGGCGGCGAGCACGACGGGGTCCAGGGGCCCTTCGAAGCGGACGGCGAAGGGCATGTGGTGGACGGAGCCGAGCGGCGCGATCCGCTCGTTGATCCAGATGCCCTGTTGGGCGGCGCTGGCGGGGGTACTGGTCACAGGTCTTCCTCGGTCTGTTCGGCATCGGAACGCACGGAACGGGTGGTGCCGTGGGTGCGCGCAGGAGCGTGGTCGGGCTCCCGTTCCTGCCCGGCGCGGGTCGACGCGGTGCGGGCAGGGCGGTATGAGGGCGCGGGGGCAGGACCCGGCGTCGGCGCTGACGGCGGGCGGGGTTGCGGGGTGCGGGCGGCCGTCGGCGAGCGGCGGTGGCCGGTGAGGGGGTGCCGCTGCGGGCACGACGGCGGTCAGGACGGGCGGTGCCCGCGCAGGACTTCGGTGGACGCAGCGCGTACGTCAGGAGGGGACGGTGGTCGCGGCCGGTGGACGGCCGCGGGTCAGGAGCCGGCGGCCGTGGCCAGGTCCGTACGGAAGTCGTCGGCGAGCGCGGCGATCACCGGCTCGTCGAAGGCGAGGGCGTTGTACTGGATCCAGCAGTTCAACGACCCGTCCGGCTGCTCGACCACGGTCAGCTCGGGCACCCCGAGGTCCCCGCCGGGCAGCGGCCAGGGCACGGTGGTGCCGCGCGGCAGCTCCCAGGGCGCGCAGCGCAGGCCGGGCAGATGGGCGTCGGCGGCCCAGCTCTCGTACCGCAGCCAGGCCGGGAAGGCCACCATGTGCGGTGTGAACTCGGCGTACGGATACATCTGGTGGTCGAGCGCACCGGTGGCCGCCCGTCGGACCCGCTCGGCAAGTTCGGCGAAGCCGGGGCCGCCGGAACAGTCGACGCGGACCAGCAGCGACTGCACCAGACAGCCGACGGCCCGCTGTTCTTCGGTGCTCGTCCGGCCGGGGACCGGTGTCATGAGCACCAGGTCCGGGCGGTCGGCGCGGGTGGTGAGCAGTGCGCTCCACAGGGCGGCGACGGCCATGAACGGGGTGACACCGAGGGCGCCCGCCCGCTCCCGCAGCCGGCCGGCGGGGCCGGAGGCGATGGTGAAGGGGTGGGCGACGGTGTGCACGCGGTCGACGGTGCGCCGCCCCGGGAAGGGGTCCAGTGCGGACGGTGCGCCCGCGAGGGCGGTGGCGAAGTGCCGTCGGCCGCTCGTCCAGCGGGCGTTGGCCCGGCGCACCAACTCCTGGTAGGAGAGGCCGGGTTCGGGCAGTCGTGGGGTGCGGCTGCGACGCAGGGCGTCGTAGGAGAGGCCGAGTTCGCGCAGCAGGACGCCGATCGACCAGCCGTCGGCGACCATGTGGTGCACCGCGAGCAGGACGATGTGGTCCTCGGGGCCGCGGGAGATGACGAGCAGCCGGGCCGTCGGGTCGGTCGCGAGGTCGGTGAGTCGGTCCCGCTCGGCGATGAGCTGGGCGTTCACCTCGTCGTCGGTGGCGCCGGGGGCGTCCCGCAGGGTGATGCGGGCGCGGGCGTCCTCGTCGAGCACGGTGCGGACCAGGCCGCGGACGCCGCCGGGGACGGGGACGAACCGGGTCCGCAGGGCGGGGTGGCGTTGGACGAGCGCGGACAGGGCGCGGCCGAGGGCGCGGCGGTCCAGCGGGCTGGTGACGCGGAAGAGGGCGGTGACGGCGCCGACGTCGCGGCCGTCCTCCTCGGCCATCCAGTCGAGGAAGTTCTCCTGCTGGCTGGTGAGCGGGACGTCGTGGTGCTGGGCCCGTAGGGCGCGCAGATAGGGCGGGAGTTCCGGGGCGGGCGGGCCGCCCGCGGGGAGGTGGGCGTCCGGGGTCCGCTCCCGGGTCGCTTCTTCGTCCAGCCAGGCGGCCTGGGCGCGCAGCGAGGGGCGGCCGAAGACGAGGGCGGCGCCGGTCTCGACGCCGAACCGTTCGGTGACGGCGGTGGCGAGGTGCACGGCGCGGAAGGAGTCGCCGCCGAGGGCGAAGAACTCGTCGGCCGTGTCCCGTACCGGGCGGCCCAGCACGTCCTGCCAGATGGCGGCGAGGCGCAGTTCGGTGGGGGTGGCGGGTGGCCGGGCAGCGGCCCGGACGTCCGTGTGCGCGGCGCCCGCCTCGCGTTCGTCGTCCGCCTCGTGCTCGTCGTCCGTCGTGAAGAGCGGGCGCAACCGGTGTTTGACCACCTTGCCGGAGGCGTTGCGCGGCAGGTCGTCGGCGAGCAGGACGCGTACGGGCAGTTCGGCGCGGGCGAGGCGGGTGCTGAGGAAGAGCCGGAGCGCGTCGAGGTCCAGACCATTGGCGGCGGGCACCACGACGGCGACCGGCACGGACCCCATGACCGGGTGCGGTACGCCCAGCGCCGCGGCGTCCGCGACGTCCGGGTGCTCGTGCAGCGCGTCCTCGATCCGGAGGGTGGAGACCTTCAGCGCACCGGACTTGATGACGTCGCTCTCGCGGTCCACCAGGTGCAGATAGCCGTCCTGGTCCAGCCGTCCCAGGTCGCCCGTCCGCACCCAGCCGTCGCGGAAGACCGTGGCGCCGGCGGCCGGGTCACCGGCGTACGAGCGCGGGGGTCCGGGCTGGCGCAGCCAGATCTCGCCCGTCTCGCCGGAGGGTACGGACGTGCCGTCGCCGGCGAGGATCCGCAGGTCCCGGGGGTCGGCGGGGCGGCCCACCGCTCCGGGCGGCGCCTCGCCGACGACGGCGGAGAGCTGCGCGGGGGCGGCCTCGGAGGAGGTGTAGACGTTGACGACGGTGGCTTTCGGCAGGGCTTCGGTGAGGGCCCGGGCGACGGGCGCGGGGAGAGCGGCGGCGGAGGAGCTGAGCAACAGGACGCCGGAGAGGTCGTACCGGTCGGACACGCCGGAGTTGAGGAGTTCGATCGCCATCGAGGGGACGAGGAAGACGGTGCCGATGTCCAACTCCTCGATGGCCCGGCCGAACGCGTCGGCGTCGAAGCGCGGGAGGACCACGGTGGTGGGCGCGCCGGTGAGGGCGCTGATCAGCATCACCTGGGCGGCGTTGGTGCCGATGGGGAAGGAGTGCAGGGCGCGGTGCGAGTGGGCGTAGGGCCGGGGGCGGGGGTTGAGGCGCTGGCCCGCCGTGAGGTTGGCGTGACAGGCGCGTACGCCCTTGGGGTCACCGGTGGTGCCGGAGGTGCCGACGACCTGGGCGAGGTCGTCGGGGGCGGGTCCCGTAAGGCTGCGATCGGGCGACGCGCCGGGGCCGGCGGAAACGTCTCCGGCTGCTTCGACGTCGACCAGCGTCAGGTTGGTCAAACCCAAGCCGGCGCCCAGTAAGGGGAGTTCGGTTCCGCGGAGGACCGTCGTGGCGCCGCAGATGTCGGCGAGGCGTACGGCCTCCGGTTCGGCCAGGTCGGCGCGGAGCGGCAGCGCCGCCGCCCCGGCGTAGTGGACGGCGAGGATCGCGACCGCATAGCCGTCCCACTCGCGGTCGGTGAAGCGCAGGGCCACGAGTTCACCGGGCCGGACCCCGGCGTCAGCCAGCCCGCGGGCGGCCCCGAGGGCCCGCTCGCGCCAGCCCCCGTAGGTGAGCGAGCCGCCGCCGCGCACCTCGATCGCGACCCGGTCGGGCTGTTTCGCGGCCCGGGCGTCGAGCAGGTCGGGAACGGTCAACGGTGCGGGCTGGGCGTTGATGGTGTCCTCCAAGAGCGTGACCCCCGGGGCGAGTTGACCCGGCGATGCGATGGCACAGGAGACGTTCACGGGCATGGCGCGCGGTTGTTGCCCTTGGATATGGTCTGGACCTTCGGCAGGGCATGCGAACAATAGCGTGCCTGTGTCGCACTTGTGTCGCAATGATGGTGAGTTCGTGGACATCGGTGGGGATCGGGTGCGTTGGCCGAACCTCGCCAGAACCTGAGCACTGCAAAGAAACCCCTCGTCAGAGGGGGTGCACCAGCCAACTCCGCAGAAAACCGGAGCCAGGAATCCTGGATCTGCTCCGGTCATTGCCCATCCGCACCACGGGACTCCTCCGTCCCACCGGACAACAGGATCCCCAACCGTCCCAGCCTGCACCGGCGTTCCGCATCCACCCGTACGCCGGGTGCCGCTGTGCCCCGGGCCCGTACGCCCCACCCCTGGTTCCGAGGAGGAACAACGCATGTTGTACGCGGGAATTGCCTGGTCAGCCGATGGTTACGACGTGGAGGTCATCGACATTGACGGACACCGGGCCAGCGCCCCGACCCACTGGGGCGCGGAGCGCGTGCCGGAGCTTACCGCCTGGCTCGGGGCGCCCGGCCCGTGGTCCGAGCCCTTCCGCGCCGTCGTCGTGGAGAGCACCAACGGCCTCGTGGACGGCCTCTTCACGGCGGCCGGCCTGCGGGTCTACCGGGCCGACCCCTGGGTCCTTCCCGAGCGACCCGACTTCGGCTCCGTACCGGCGAGAACCCTCGCCGAACGAGCCAGAACCGACCTCGCGTCCCTCTCCCCGCTGACCGCGGAGGGCGGCGGTCAGACCGGCCGGGACGACGACTACCACGGCGGCATCCGGCGCAGCGCCACGCACGAGGAGGAACTCGCCCGCGCGGGCCGCTTGTTCCGCCACGGGTCGCGGGAGCGCCGCGAGATCGCTCTGACCTTCGACGACGGCCCCGACCCGGTCTTCACCGGCCAGGTACTCGACATCCTCGCCCGCTACGGCGTGCACGCCACCTTCTTCTGCGTGGGCCTCCATGTGAACGCGCTCCCCGACGAGGTGCGGCGGATCGTGGACGCGGGGCACTCCCTCGGCAACCACACCTGGTCGCACCCGTTCCTCCCGGATCTGAGCCCCCGCCAGTTCCGGCTCCAACTGGAGCGCACCGACGAGGCGTTCGACCGTGCGGTGGGCCGGGTCCCGACCGTCTTCCGGCCGCCGTACGGCGCCCGCACCCCGGAGACCCTGGCCGAACTCCGCCCCGACGGCCCCGCCCTCGCCCTGTGGGACGTCGACTCCTGGGACTGGGCCCGCCCCGGCCCCGAGAAGATCGCCCGTACGGTACTGGACCACGCCGGCCCGGGCTCCCTGGTCCTGATGCACGACGGCGGCGGCGACCGCCGCCAGAGCGTGGCGGCGCTACCGACCGTGATCGAGGGCCTGCTGGAGCGGGACCTGCGCTTCGTGGCGGCGGACGCGCTGCTGCGCGGGGCGCAGCGGGAGGACACCAACGCGGGCTGACGGAGACGGTTGATCACCCGCACCCACATGGGGAATCAACCCCATTTATCCCTCCCGACGGTGCTTGGTTCTCGTGTGATTCGTGAGCCTGGACAACGCATGACGCCTCGTTCCCCTCTCCCCCGGTGCGGGGGTCCCGGGTCTTCCCGGGGTGCTGAAGCACGAACGATGACGAGGAGACACCATCGTGGGACAGGTCTCACGCGCGCTGTCGGCCGCACTGGCGGTCGTGGCGCTGGCGGCGGGTGCGTCGGCACCGGCGCACGCGCAGCCGACCGCCGAGTCCATACCCGAGGCGCCGCCGGGCGCCTCGGGGGAACGGCTGCCGGAGGGGTGGCGCTTCGCGGGCGGGGAGTTGGTGTGGAGTTCGCCCGAGCCCGTGGGCACGGGCGGCGCCCGGGTCGAGTTCCGCTCGGGGAAGCGGACCCTCGGCTTCCCGACCGCCTCCGCCGACCACCGCACCTTCCGGCTCCCCGTCGGCGCGGAGAGGGTCGGGGCGACGGGCGACCTCCAGGTGGTCGCCGGTGCCCGGCGACTGGACGCCGCGGGGGCCGACCGGGCATCCGGCCAGCGGCGTTCGCCGGGCGTGCCGGCGCCCGAGGCGCCGCTGCCCGCCAACCCCGTCGACCCCGGTGTGGCCGGGAAGTACCGCACCACCAGCGGTGAGTACGCCCTGAAGTCGGTGAAGCTGCCGGGCTACAAGGAGCCCGTGGAGATGCGCGCCACGGTCGTCGGCCCGACGGACGCGCCGGGCAAGCGCCCGCTGGTGCTCTTCCTCCACGGCCGCCACGGCACCTGCTACAAGCCGGGCGAGAGCGACGCCACCATGCAGTGGCCGTGCGGACGCGGGATGAAGCAGATCCCGAGCCACCGCGGGTATCTGCACGACCAGAAGCGCCTGGCGTCCCAGGGCCATGTGGCGGTCTCCATCTCCGCGAACGGCGTCAACGCGCAGGACCACGACGCGGTCGACTTCGGGGCGCAGGCCCGTTCGTCCCTGGTGCGCCAGCACCTGGCCCGCTGGGCGCAGTGGAGCGAGAACCCCGCGAAGGCTCCGCGGGCCGTGCGCGCGACCAAGGCCGCCGACGTGTCGAAGGTGCTCCTGGTCGGCCACTCCCGGGGCGGCGAGGGCGTCAACCGGGCGGCCCTCGACAGCGCCTCCCCGCCGCCGCCCGCCGAGGACGGCTACCGCGGGCCGGTGAGCTGGCGGATCCGCGGCACCGTCCTGATCGGCCCCACCATCTTCGGCCAGAATCCCACCCCCGACGTGCCCTCCATGACCGTCCTGCCTGGTTGCGACGGCGACGTGAGCGACCTTCAGGGCCAGATCCAGCTCGACGGCGCCCGGGGCGTCGGCCAGGGCACGGCGCTGCACAGCGCGGTGTACATGGTCGGCGCCAACCACAACTACTTCAACACGGAGTGGACGCCCGGCCAGGCGGAGGCCCCGGCCTCCGACGACGTCTGGGACGACGAGAGCCCGGTCTGCGCGGAAGGCGCGAAGCACCGGCTGAGCGCCCGCCAGCAGCAGACCGCGGGCACCACCTACATCGCCGCCGCCGCACGCCTCTTCCTCGCGGGCGACGACCGCGTCCGCCCGCTCCTCGACGGCTCCGGCCGGCGCGCGCCCTCGGCCGACCCCGCCCGGGTGCTGACCCACGCCGTCGGCGGCAACCGCACCCCGGCGATCCTGCCCGACGCCCCGCTGTCGGTGACCAACGGACGCGTGTGCCAACAGGTCACGGCGGACGGCGCACGGGCCTGCCGACCGGAAGACGGCCCCGGCCGGTCACCGCACTTCGCGACCTGGATGATCGCCAGCGACGAGCCGGGCCGCAACGCGGTCACGGCCCGCTGGAACGCGCCGGGCACCCCGGTCCGGCTGACGCCGAAGCGCTCGTTCTCCCTGGCGGGCTCCGACGCCCTCGCCCTGCGGTTGATCGCGCCACCGAACACCCGGGGCACCCGGCTCGACGTCGCCCTGACCGACACCGCCGGCAAACGGGTGAAGCTCGGTCAGATCACCGTCGACGGCCTGCCCGGCTCCGACACGACGACCGCGCACTGGGCGCGTGAGCTCCGTGTTCCGCTGAAGGCCGCCGCGGGCTCCGGTGTCGACCTGAAGCGGATCCGGTCCCTGGAGCTGACTCCACGCAGCAGTTCCGGCGAACTCTGGCTGATGGACGCCTGGGGCTGGCGCCCGGGCACCCCGGCGGTACGCCCCGTGGCGCTGCCGCGCGTCGACGTCGGCAGGGTCACGGTGCAGGAGGGCGACTCCGGCACCCGTACGTACCAGGTGGCGGTCCGCGCCACCGGCAAGGGCACCGGCGTGATCAAGCTGGCCGTACTCGACCCGAAGACGTACGCCACCACGGTCCGCACCGTGTCGGTGCGGGCCGGCCGCCCCGCAGACGTGTCGATCACGGTCAAGGGCAACTCCCGCTTCGACTTCGACCGCGACCACGTGATCGCCGCCAAGCCCGTGCAGGGCACGGCGGTCGGCGCCGCCCTCGGAGGTCTGCTCGTCCGGAACGACGACCCGGCTCCCGAGGTCACCGTGACCCCGGTCGCCGACTCGGTCACCGAGGGCCAGCGGCTCACCTGGAAGGTCCAGCTCTCCCAGCCCGCCGACACCGGCGTGGAGACGCCGTTCGCCTTCCTGCCGGCCGACGGGGGCCCGGAGTTGTCCACGAAGGACGTCGACGAGAACTGGTTCGCCGACCAATTCGGCCTGTCCGCCGACCCGGAGCGGCCCCTTTCCACGGACGGCCCCTTCCTCTGGAACGTCGTCCCCGAGGGCGAGACGAGCCTTGAGGTGTCCGTGCCCACGGTCACGGACGCGCTGGTCGAGCCGGAGGAGTCCCTGCGGACGCAGGTGTACGTCCTGAAGGAGAACGGCGAACTGGCGGAGGGCCCGATCCTCACGGGGAAGGTCAAGGACGCGCCCCGACGCTGACCCCGGGCTCCCCGGAGTACGCGCCGACGGCACCGGCCCCCGCCACGGGGCCGGTGCCGTCGGCGCACCCGGGGTGCGTGCCTCCCGGGCCTGACCTACGGATCGTGCCAGGCTCGCGCCTCAGGAGGCGCAGACGGTGTTCCGCGCGGGCAGGGTGCCGCCGAGCAGGTAGTCGTTGACGGTCCGGTTCACGCAATCGTTGGGGTGATAGAGATAGACCGCGTGGCTGCGGGCGGGAACCGTCACCAGCTTCGAGCCGCGCATCGCCCGGTGCATCGCGAGCCCGGACTCGTAGGTGGTCCGGGTGTCACCCGTCGCCTGGACCTGGAGCGCGGGTACCTTGTTGTTGATCTTCGTCGGCTTCTCGCGCGGCTTCTCCTTCCAGAAGGCGCACGGGAGCGGCACGTTCGTCACGGGGCCGAAGACGGGCTGTGACGCCCTCGACCGCTCGACCGCCTTCCAGTAGTACTCGGGGTCGCGCGGCATGGCTGCGTCGGCACAGATCACTCCGAGTTGGGCCGCGTAGTCAGCCGCCCGCCCCGTGCCACGGACGTCGAACATCGCGTCCAGGAACTGCTTCAGAGCCGGGGGCACGGTGACCGGCTTCCCGGCGGCAGCGTCCAGCAGGACGCGCAGCGCGAGCGCGAAGTCGGCGTTCCCGGTGTCGTCGGTGATGAGGCCGAAGAGGACGAGGGGCAGTTCGTGCTGGGTGACGCGGTGTGTGTCGATGCGGATCGGCTCGGTCCCGGCGCGCCGGATCAAGCCCTCGACGGTGGCACGCACCGCGGCTGCGGTGGTGCCGAGACCGTACTGCCCGTCGCGCGGGGCGGCCCAGCGGGCGAAGTCGTCGAGCGCCTCCTCGTTGGCGGGTCCCATCTTCTGCACCAACGCGAAGCTGTGGTAGTCGGCGGGGCCGGGAGCGCTGTCGAGGACGAGCCGATCGATCCGGTGGGGGAACATCTGGGCGTACACCGCGCCGAGGACCGTCCCGTAGGACTGGCCGAACCAGGAGGTCTTCCGCTCGCCGAGCGCGCTGCGGACGACGTCCACGTCCCGGGCGATGTTGCGGGTCGAGAGGTGGGGCAGCACGTCGGGGTACTTGTCCCAGCACGCGCGGGCGTCTTCGCGGGAGAGCCGCACGGACGCGTCGAACCCGGCCCGGTCCGGGCCCGGCGCGTGCAGCCACATCCCGCGGGTCAGCCCGCAGTCCACCGGGGTGCTCTCGCCGAGCCCCCGGGTGTCCATCCCGATCACGTCGTACGCCGCGGCCACCTCGGGCGTCATCTTCGCCTTGATCTCAGCGGGTAGCGACAGTCCCCGACCGCCCGGGCCACCGGGATTGCTCTGGAGGATGCCGCGCCGCTTCTGGGGGTCCGTCGCCTTGATGCGCGAGATCGCGACGGTGAGGGTACGGCCCCTCGGCTTGTCGTAGTCGAGCGGAACGGTGACGCGGGCGCACTCGGTGCCGCTGGCCGCGAGCGAGGGATCCTGACACTCCGTCCACTTCACGGACTGCTTCCGGAAGCGTTCGAGACCGTCTCCGCCGCTGGAGGGCGAGGCGACCGCGGTGTGCCCCGCGGTCGTCATCACCGTGGCGAGCGTGAGGGCGAGGGCGGTTGCTGACGTGGTCTTCTTCATGGCCCAAACGCTAGAAGTCCCATGATCCACTTCCCATGGTGCAGGTACCCCTCCTCTCCCGGGGGCTGGCTACACCACGGACCGGCCCACCGCGCCGGAAGCACCGGGCCCGAGCAACTGCGGCGCGGCGCGATGAGTCCCGCGCCATCCCTCAGTCGTACCGTCGAACCCGCTACCAAGGAGGACGTCCGATGCGCAGCGTGACCTATTCGATGAACGTCTCACTCGACGGCTACATCGTCGGGCCGGACGGCAGTTTCGACTGGACGGGGCCGGACGAGGAGGTCTTCCGCTTCTGGATCGACGAGATCCGGGACGTCGGCGTCCATCTGTTGGGACGACGGCTGTACGAGACGATGCTGTACTGGGAGACCGCCGACCAGGACCCGACGCTCGACGACTCGCAGCGCGAGTGGATCTCGCTGTGGAATCCGCTCCCGAAGGTGGTGTTCTCCACCACCTTGTCGGCCACACAGGGCAACTCCCGCCTGGCTGCCGGCAGCGTGGCCGAGGAGATCGAGCAGTTGCGCGCCGAGCCGGGCGGAGGCGACATCGCGATCGGCGGCGCAACGCTCGCCGCCGAGGCGGCTGCGCTGGGGCTGATCGACGAGTACCGGACCGTGGTCTACCCGGTGCTGGTCGGCGGTGGCACCCCGTACTACCCCCGGCGCGAGCGCCACGTGGACCTCGAACTCGTCGAAACCCGCACCTTCAGCTCAGGAGTCGTCTTCCTCCGCTACCGGGTGGCGCGTCCGCCAGCGAACCCTCGGTAGCCCCGGTCCACGTAGAGGAGTGGCCCACCGGGGTCGCCGGCGCACGGCGGACGGCGGACGGCCGCCCTGGCGACGATCAGGGTGTGATCGGCGACCACGATGCACCGGGTCGTCCGGCATGCCAGGACAACGGCGCTCCCTTCCAGTTCCGGCCCGCCACCATGAGTGGACGGGCGGTGGCGCACCCCTGCGAACTCAGCGGCGCCGGGGGCTCGGGGCCGGGCGAAACGGTCGGCGAGTTCATGCTGCCCGGCGGAGAGGACGTTGACGGTGAAGGAGCCGGTCCGCCGGATGGCGTCCTCGGTGCGACTGCCCCGCTTCAGCGAGATCAGGAGGGTGGGCGGGTCGAGTGACACCGACAGCAGGGAGTTGACGGTCACGCCGTGCGGACCCTGGTCGCTCTGCGTGGTGACGACCGCGACACCCGTCGCCCAGAGACGCATGGCTTCACGGAACGCGCCGGATTCCCCACCGCTGCCGGGGGCTCCCGCTTCCGAGGACGGGGCCGGGGTCACCATGCGGAGACCAGGGGCTCGGGGGATGCCAGGGCGGGGAAGTGCGGCACAAGCTCCTCGGTCAGCTGTGCCACCACCTCGGCCGCGGGGCGCCTGCCGTGCTGCACGCCGAGAGCGGCGTGGTTGACCCCGGCGTCCCGCCAACGGCCGAGCAGCTCGCGCAGACCTTCTGTTCCCGTGCGCAGGACGAAGCCGCCGCGCAGCGGGGTCGGCGGGTAGCCCGGATCCTCGGCCAGGTCGATCCATTCATTGGTCGCGACAGGGCGGAACGCCCCGCCGGGGATCAGGTCCCGCCACGCTCCGATCCGGTCGCCGAGGTCCCGGGGGCCGTCAGGGGTCGCGGTGGACCCGGGGTAGACCAGCCGGCCGTCGGCGTGTTCGGCGATCCAGAGCGGAGACTGCCGGGAGGACCCGGTGACCAGAAGGGGGATCCGGCCGTGCACCGGCTTCGGCAGCAGGCCCGGAGCGCCGGGACGGTCCTCCCCCAGCAGGCCGCGGAAGGCATCGAACACCTCCCGGTACCGGGCACCGCGCTCAGCGTGGTTCGCCCCGTACGCGGGGAACTCCACCGGGCGGTCGCCGGATGCCACGCCGAGCACGAGCCGGCCGCCGCTGAGCTGATCCACGGAGGCCGCCTGCTTGGCCAGGTCGATGGGGTTTCGCAAGGGGAAGATCACGCTGCCGGACGCCAGGGTGATCCGGGAGGTGTGCGCCGCGAGCCAGGTCAGGGCCGTCCATGGGTCGTACACCTGCCCCACGTCACCGAAGGCCGGGTCGGCCAGCGGCACGTCCCGCACCCAGGCGGTGGCGAACCCCCCGCGCTCGGCCTGCCGGACGACCTCCGTCTGACCGCGCATGCCCGCCATGTCCCCCGCGTACGGCCACAGGGGCAGGAACAGCCCCACGGTCAGCTCCCCCGGAGCGAACATGCGGGTGTATCCGGAATGGCTCTCCCAGGAGGAGGCCGGTGCTGCTGCGTTCATCGATTCGACACCGTTCATGACTCTGGTTGGAACGTTCAGTCCAGAGCATACGACAGGTTTGGATCGAACGTTCCAGCCAGTAGTCTTGTGTCCATGGCAGCCACGACACCGCGCGACCACTCGGCCGACCGCGACACCCGCCACCGGATCATCCGGGCCACGGCCGCCCTGCTGCAGCAGCAGGGGTACGAGAGCACCTCGGTCAAACGGATCGCAGGCGCCGCGCAGGCGTCCCCCAGCTCCGTCTACCACTTCTTCCCCGGAGGCAAGCAAGAGCTCGCGATCGAGGCGATGCACCACGGTGCGCGCGAGTTCGGCGAGATGCTCGCCAAGGGCCTCGCCTCGAACCCCGACCCGGCCGAGGCCACGGCCGCCTGCGCCCTGCTGCTGGCGGAGGACCTCAAGCGGTCGGAGTGGAGCGACGGCTGCCCGGTCGCGGTCACCGCGCTGGAAACCATCGGCCGCGTCCCCGGCCTTCAGGAAGCCGCGACCCGGGCCCTCACTGAATGGCGGAACCTCGTCGCGGCCAGGCTGACGGAGAGCGGTATCGCACCTGCCTCGGCCCACCCCCTCGCGGGGACGGTCATCAGCATGCTGGAGGGCGCCGAACTGATGAGCCGCGTGACCGCGGACGACGCCCCCCTCCGCGACGCGGCCGTCCACCTCGCCCAGCTCGTCAGAGCGGCACCCCGGGAATGACAGGACCGGCAGACCGCCGCTGACCGGCTCGGTGCCGACGCCAGGGCGACATCCTGCTCGCCGGCGGGCACGTTCGCCGTACCGCACACGGACACGGGCCGGCATCGTCACCGGAACCGGTCCGGGCGCACACCTCCGTCATCAGGTGTGCGCTCGACGGCGGTTGCTACCCCCGAAACGCCTCCAGCAGCCTCAACCAGATCTCGCTGATCGTCGGATACGAGGGAACCGCGTGCCACAAGCGCTCGATCGGGACCTCGCCGACGACTGCGATCGTGGCCGAGTGGAGGAGTTCGCCGACCCCGGGGCCGACGAAGGTGACGCCGAGGAGGACCTCGCGGTCGAGGTCGACGACCATGCGGGCGCGGCCCCGGTAGCCGTCGGCGTAGAGGCCGGCGCCGGCCACGGAGGTGAGGTCCTGGTCGACGGCGCGGACGCGGTGGCCGGCGGCCTCCGCTTCGGCGAGGGAGAGGCCGACGGCGCCGACCTCCGGATCGGTGAAGACGACCTGGGGGGCGCCGACGGTGTCCGCCGTCGCCGCGTGGGCGCCCCAGCGGTCCGTCTCCAGGAGGGGGACGCCCTGGGAGCGGGCGACGATGGCGGCGCCGGCGATGCGGGCCTGGTACTTGCCCTGGTGGGTGAGGAGCGCCCGGTGGTTCACGTCTCCGACGGCGTACAGCCACTCGCTGCCCTCGACGCGGCAGCTGTCGTCGACGGGGAGCCAGCGGCCCGGTTCCAGGCCGACGGTGTCCAGGCCGATGTCGTCGGTGCGCGGTGCCCGGCCGGTGGCGAAGAGGACTTCGTCGGCCTCGACGCGGTCGCCGTTGCCGAGGACCAGGGTGACCGGGCCGGTGCCGCCGTCCCGCACCACCGCCGAGACGTCGGTGTTCAGCCGCACGTCGACGCCGGCTTCGACGAGGGCGTCCGCGACGTGTTCGCCGACGAAGGGTTCCATCCGCGGCAGCAGTCCGTCGCCGCGTACGAGCAGGGTCACGCGGGAGCCGAGGGCCTGCCACGCGGTGGCCATCTCCACGCCGACGACTCCGCCGCCGACGACGGCGAGCCGGCCGGGCACCGCGTGCGCGCTGGTGGCTTCGCGGCTGGTCCACGCCTTCGCTCCGGAGAGGCCCGGCAGGTCGGGCAGGAGGGCGCGGCTGCCGGTGCACACGGCGACGGCGTGTCGGGCCGTCAGGACGTGGTGTTCGCCCTCGGGGCCTTCGACGACGACCGTACGGGGGCCGTGCAGCTTGCCCCGCCCTCGGTAGAAGCGGGCGCCGGTGGAGTCGAGCCAGGCCACCTGGCCGTCGTCCTTCCAGTGGGAGGCGTACGCGTCGCGGTGGGCCAGGACGGCTTCCGCGTCCAGCGGGCCCTGGACGGCCTGGCGCACTCCCGGCACGCGGCGCGCGTCCGCGCGGGTGATCACCGGGCGCAACAGTGCCTTGCTCGGCATGCAGGCCCAGTACGAGCACTCGCCCCCGACCAGTTCACTCTCCACCACGGCCACGCTCAGACCGCCCGCCCGCACCCGGTCCGCCACGTTCTCGCCGGTGGGACCGGCACCCAGCACCACGACGTCGTACTCCACTGCTTCCGTCATAGGGACAGTCTGGTCCCCGGGATGCGCCTTGGCCACAGGACAGGACAGGTGTCACATGCTGCGGCGATCCTTGGGCAGGGGCAGGAATAGCCCGGCCCGGCGGGTCGTTGTCGCGGGTCGGGGCACCGGGTCGATCCGACGGCCCGGACCGGGGTATGTACCGGACAGCCACCGAGGAGAGGAAGCAGGTCATGAGCACCGTCGAGCTCACCAAGGAGAACTTCGACCAGGTCATGTCGGAGAACGACTTCGTCCTGATCGACTTCTGGGCTTCCTGGTGCGGCCCGTGCCGTCAGTTCGCCCCCGTGTACGAGGGTGCGGCCGAGCGCCACCCCGACCTTGTCTTCGGCAAGGTCGACACGGAGGCCCAGCAGGAGCTCGCGGCGACGTTCGAGATCCGGTCCATCCCGACGCTGATGATCGTCCGTGACCGGATCGCCGTGTTCGCCCAGCCGGGCGCGCTCCCGGAGGCCGCGCTGGAGGACGTCATCGGTCAGGCGCGGGCGCTGGACATGGAGCAGGTCCGCCAGTCCGTCAAGGAGGCCGAGGCGACGCGCGGGAACGGCCAGGAGCCGCCGCAGGGCTGAAGCCGGGGCACCGCGCCGAAGCGCCGGGGGTTCGTGGCGGCCGGCCACGGACCCGGCGCCCGGCGGCCGTGGTCGCGCTGCGGTCGTCGATCGGCTGCTATCGATCGGCCGCCCGCGCGACGCGTGCGGTGAGCCCGTAGTCCAGCTCGGAGCCGTCGACGAGGAGGGCTTCGACGGTACGGGTCTCGGGGTCGATGTCGGCGACCATGCCCTGGCCCTCGTAGCGGGGGTAGCCGGACGCGCCCCACTCGCCCGTCGCCTCGACGACCGCGGAGCGGATCACGTCCTGTGCCGTCGGTGCGTCCTCGTGGCCCACGACGTGCTCGGGCAGGACCAGGATCTCGAAGCGCTGCGGATGAGTGCTCATATGAGCGACGCTAGAGGCGGTCGGGCCGGGCCGCACGCCCACACCCGCCCGCTCCCCCTCCCGCGCCGCCCCGTCGAGCCGGCGCCGGTGCGTCAGCTCGACTCGCGGTGCACCGCCCGCACCCCCATCAGGTCGTACGTCTCCGTCACGTCCGCCACCTCCGCCAGGTCGGCCACGTCGTGCGGTGCGCGCACCACCCGGTCGACGAGTTCCGCCAGCCGCCGCCCGGTCACCAGGTCGATGTGGACGGTGCTCAGCCTGGGCCGTTGGAGCCGGCCGAGCAGCAGGTCGTCGGCGCCGATGACCGCCGTTTGGGTCGGTATGGCGATCCCCTCGTCCTTCAGGGCCCGCATCAGCAGCACCGCGTAGTCGTCGTTGTAGGTGAAGACGGCGTCGAGGCCGAGTCCGCGCCAGCGCCCGGCGAGTTCGGCCGCGGGCTCCTCCGCGTACGACAGCGGCAGCGGTTCTATCCGCGCGCCGGCCGTCGCGGCGGCACGGCGCGCCCCTTCCATCCGCAGTTCGGCGCTGGGCCCGAGGCCCGGCTCCTGCGGCATGACGACGCCGATGGCCCGTCGGCCCCGCTCCACCAGGTGCGCGACGGCGCGCACCCCCACCTCGGTCTGGTCCATGACGAGGCAGTGCGCGCCCGCCACACGGCGCGATCCCAGCGTGATCACGGCCTTGGCGCCGGAGCGTTTGAGCACGTCGACGCCGTGCGGGGTCAGGCCGGCGTCGCCGAGCGAGACGACCGCGACGGGCCGCAGCTCGGCCCAGGCGCGCGCGGCCTCGTCGCCGTCGAGCCCGAGGCCGCCGTACTGGACCACGGTGTAGTCGAGTCGGCGCAGCGCCCACTGGAGTTCGGCGAGGAACTGTTCGTAGCGCGGGCCGGTCGGGAAGGACGCCGTGGGCAGCAGCACCATGCGGGTGTGGCCGGCCCGCAGGCTGCGGGCCGCCGCATGGGGGACGTACCCCAACTCCTCCGCGGCCTCCCGCACGCGTCGGCGGGTGGGTTCGCTGATGCGGACCGAGGCCGTGTTGTTGAGGACGTACGAGACGGTGGCCCGGGAAACCCCCGCTAACCGGGCGACGTCGGCACTGGTGGGAACGGAACGCTCCGCGGACTGTTTGGGTGTCTGGCTCATCGCCCGAGGCATCTTTCCAGACGGGACCCGGGCGCCGACGGCCGGATGGCCAGATTCGTCACACCGCCAACTGCCTTACGGGCAAAGGTCGTTCCCGCTCCGGACCGTCGCGGTGACGGTGGTGTGCGCGGCTCCCCGCAGGGGACGGGCGAGGACGGCGGCGGTGCCGGGGTCCGCCGGCCATCCGGGGTGAGGTGGTCGTGGATTTCAACGACCTTCCGGGGCTTCCGTTCACTCCCCCGCCTTCCTACGTCCTCCGAACCTGCCAACGCTGACCTGCGGGGACACCCCCGCGGACGGTTCCATGCCCGCCGGGGGCCCGGGGCGGGCGGCGGCGCAACCGCGGTCGACGCGTGCCCCGGCGCCCTTGTGCGCCGCCGCGACCGTGGCCTTAGGTTGGCAGGGTGCCTGCGAAAGCGGGGCGCCTTCGAACGAGGAGTCGAGCATGCGACCTCCCGATACCGGCGACCTGAGCCGGCCCCTGGTGGAAGCGGAAGCGCGGGACCTGCTCCGCGGCATCTGCTTCAAGACCGGCCCGCCCAAGGCGGTGGGCGTGGAACTGGAATGGCTCGTCCAAGAGCAGCACGACCCCCGCCGCCGCGTCCCCGTCGACCGGCTGACCGCGGCCCACGACCGAGTGCGCGCCCTGCCGCTGGCCTCGGTCCTCACCTTCGAACCCGGCGGCCAGCTGGAGCTCAGCTCGGCACCCGCCGCCTCCCTGACGGAGTGCATCGACTCCGTCGCGGCCGATCTGGCCGCCGTGCGCGCCGCACTCGGCCGGGACGGACTCGTCCTCGCCGGCATCGGCGTCGACCCCTGGCACCCACCGCGCAGACTGCTGCGGGAACCCCGCTACGACGCCATGGAGGCGTACCTCGACCGCACCAGCGCGTCGGGGCGGTCCATGATGTGCTCCTCCGCCTCGATCCAGGTGTGCCTGGACGCGGGCGAGGAGGAGCCGGGTCCACTCGGCCACGGCCGGCGCTGGCAACTGGCGCACCTGCTGGGTGCGGTGCTGATGGCCGCGTTCGCCAACTCGCCCGTCCGGGAGGGCCGGAACACCGGCTGGTGCTCCACCCGGCAGGCGATCTGGGCGGAGCTGGACGCCGTACGTCCCCTCGCACCGCCCCTGCACCGGGAGCCCCGGGCCGCCTGGAGCGATCACGTGCTGGACGCCCCGGTGATGGTGGTGCGCACCCCGCACGGCCCCTGGGAGCTGCCGCAGCGCCTGTCGTTCCGCGAGTGGATACGCACCGGCGCGCCGCGCCCGCCGACCCGGCAGGACCTCGACTACCACCTGACCACGCTGTTCCCACCCGTACGGCCGCGCGGCCACCTCGAACTGCGGATGATCGACGCCCAGCCGGGTGAGGACGGCTGGATCGTGCCGCTCGCGGTCACCACGGCCCTCTTCGACGACCCGGAAGCGGCGGAGACGGTCTATCGGGCGGTGAAGCCGCTGGCGGAGCGGGCCGGGCCGCAGCCGGCGCCGCGCAATCCGCTGTGGCTGGACGCCGCACGCCTCGGCCTGGCGGACCCGGAGCTCCGCGCGGTGGCGGCGGTCTGCTTCCGCACCGCGCTGGAGGCGCTGCCGAGGAGGGGCGCCTCACCGGAGGTGTGCGAACTGGTCGCCGCCTTCGCCGAACGGCACGTACACCGCGGCCGATGTCCCGCCGACGACCTGCGGCTGCCCGCCGGCACGACGCCCCCGGCCCACGCGACGCCCCACCGGAAGGAGTCCGGCTCATGACGACCGACCGCACGACGCACCGGAGCGCCGGCCCCGCGTCGGGGGCCGAGCCCGACGAACTGCGCCGTCGCGCCCTCGACGCCCTGGTGCGGGCCCGCAGCCGCACGGCGCTGCTGACCGACGCCGTGGACGACGACGACCTCGTCGCCCAGCACTCCCCCCTGATGTCGCCGCTGGTGTGGGACCTGGCGCACATCGGCAACCAGGAAGAGCAGTGGCTGCTGCGCACCGTCGGCGGACGCGAGGCGCTGCGGCCGGACATCGACTCCGTGTACGACGCCTTCGAGCATCCGCGCGCCGCCCGGCCCACGCTGCCGCTGCTGCCGCCCGCCGAGGCCCGCGGCTACGCCGCCGACGTGCGCGACCGGGTACTGGACGTCCTGGACGCGACCCCGCTGGAGGGCGCCGGTCGACTCGCCGACGCGTCCTTCGCCTTCGGGATGATCGCCCAGCACGAACAGCAGCACGACGAGACGATGCTCATCACCCACCAGCTGCGCAAGGGCCCGGCGGCGCTCACCGCGCCCGCGCCGCCCGCGGGCGACGCCGACGCGCTGCCGTCGGAGGTCCTGGTCCCCGGCGGGCCGTTCACCATGGGCACCTCGACCGAGCCGTGGGCGCTGGACAACGAGCGACCCGCGCACCAGCGCGTCATCGCCCCCTTCCACCTGGACGTGACCCCGGTGACCTGCGGCGCCTATCTCGCCTTCGTCGAAGACGGCGGCTACCGCGACCCGCGGTGGTGGGCGCCCGAGGGGTACGAGCAGATCCAGCGCCACCACATCGCCGCGCCACTGTTCTGGCGGCGCGAGGGCGAGCAGTGGCTGCGCCGCAGGTTCGGCGTGCTGGAGCCGGTGCCGCTGGACGAGCCGGTGCTGCACGTCAGTTGGTACGAGGCGGACGCGTACGCCCGCTGGGCGGGGCGGCGGCTGCCGACCGAGGCCGAGTGGGAGAAGGCGGCCCGGCACGACCCGGCGACGGGCCGCTCGCGCCGCTTCCCGTGGGGCGACGCGGACCCCACGCCCGACCGCGCCAACCTGGGGCAGCGGCACCTGCGGCCGGCCCCCGCGGGCGCGTACCCGGCCGGTGCGTCGCCGCTCGGCGTACGACAGCTGATCGGTGACGTGTGGGAGTGGACGGCGAGCGACTTCCTGCCGCACCCCGGCTTCACCGCGTTCCCCTACCGGGAGTACTCGGAGGTGTTCTTCGGGCCGGCGCACAAGGTGCTGCGCGGCGGCTCCTTCGCGGTGGACGCGGTGGCCTGCCGCGGCACCTTCCGCAACTGGGACCTGCCCGTACGCCGGCAGATCTTCGCCGGCTTCCGCACCGTCCGGGACGCCTGATGTGCCGCCACGTCGCCCACCTCGGGCCGCCGCTGGCACTGCGCGACGTGCTGACCGTGCCGCCGCACTCGCTGCTGCGCCAGTCGTGGGCGCCGCGCCGCCAACGGCACGGCACGGTGAACGCCGACGGCTTCGGCGTCGGGTGGTACGCCGAGGGCGACCCTACGCCCGCGCGCTACCGGCGCCCGGGCCCCGTCTGGGCCGACCTCTCCTTCGCCGACCTGGTGCGGGTGGTCCGCAGCGGAACGTTCCTGGCCGCGGTCCGGGACGCCACCGAGCCGGGCGCGGACGGCGAGGCGGCGGCGGCCCCCTTCGCCGCCGGGCCGTGGCTGTTCAGCCACAACGGTGCGGTGACGGGCTGGCCGCGGGCGCTGGCCCCGCTGGCGGCGACGCTGCCCGCCGTGGACCTGCTCGACCTCCAGGCCCGCTGCGACGCAGCCCTGCTGTGGGCGCTGGTGCTGCGGCGGCTGCGCGACGGCGACCCGCCCGGCGAGGCGCTGGCGGAGACCGTGCGGGCCGTCGCGGAGGCGGCGCCCGGCTCCCGGCTGAACTTCCTGCTGACCGACGGCCGGTCGATCGCCGCGACGGCCTGGGGCGACACGCTGTGGTACCTGACCGGCCCGGACGGGCGCACCACCGTGGCCTCGGAGCCGTACGACGACGATCCGCGCTGGCGCGAGGCGCCCGACCGCACCCTGCTGACGGCGACCCGCACCGACGTCCTCCTGACCCCCCTCAAGGAGCCCTGCACGTGAGCCCGTTCGAACTGACCCGCACCCTCCCCGAGGACGCCACCGGCGCAGCGCTGCGCGCCGACGTGCTCCACGGCCTGACCGCCGCGCCCAAGACGCTGCCGCCGAAGTGGTTCTACGACGCCCGCGGCAGCGAGCTGTTCGACGAGATCACCCGACTGCCGGAGTACTACCCGACCCGGGCCGAGCGGGAGATCCTGCGCGACCGGGCGTCCGAGATCGCCGCGGCCACCGGGGCGCGCACCCTGGTGGAGCTGGGCTCCGGCTCGTCGGACAAGACGCGCCATCTGCTGGACGCCTTCACCGGGCTGCGCGCCTACGTGCCCGTCGACGTGAGCGAGAGCGCCCTGCGGGGCGCGGCTGCGGCGCTGCTCGCGGAGCGCCCCGGTCTCCACGTGCACGCGCTGGTGGCGGACTTCACCGCCCGGTTGGAGCTGCCGAAGACGCCCGGGCCGCGGGTGGTGGCCTTCCTCGGCGGCACGATCGGCAATCTGCTGCCGGCCGAGCGCGCCGCCTTCCTGCGTTCGGTGCGGGCCATGCTCGACCCCGGTGACGCGTTCGTGCTCGGCACGGACCTGGTCAAGGACGAGGCCGTGCTGGTGCGGGCGTACGACGACGCGGCGGGGGTGACGGCCGCGTTCAACAAGAACGTGCTGGCGGTGCTCGCCCGTGAGCTGGGGGCGGACGTCGATCCGGCGGACTTCGACCACGTGGCGCTGTGGGACGGGCGCGCGGAGTGGATCGAGATGCGACTGCGGGCCCGTTCGGCGCTCACGGTGAAGATCCCGGAGCTGGGACTCGCGGTGCCGTTCGAGGAGGGCGAGGAGTTGCGTACGGAGGTGTCGGCGAAGTTCCGTCGGGAGGGGGTGCGCACGGAGTTGGCGGCGGCCGGGTTGGAGCTGGCGCGCTGGTGGACCGATGCGGAGGGCCGGTTCGCGCTCTCGCTGGCGACGGTCTCAGGCTGAGGCCCCCGGCCCTCGGGCCCATCACGGCGCGATGGGCCCGAGGGCCAGAAGGAGGGGACGGACCGGGCGTGCGGTCCGTCCCCTCCTCCTTCTCCATCTTCCGTCAGCGGCCGGATGCGGTGTGACTGCGCGGCCGGACACGGGTGTGCAGCGGAGCGCACACCCGTGGGGTCACTGCCTCCTGAGCGCGGTGGTGATGGCGTCGGACGCCTTCTTGGCGCTGCCTTCGATGTCGTCGGTGCCCTGGAGGACGACGGTCATGTACGGCTTGATGGGGTTGTCCAGCTCGACGTTGGCCCAGCGCGGCGAGTTGGGGGTGGCCTTGCTGCCCATGGCGGACGCACCCTTGGCCATCGCCTCGTTGCTCTCCCCGCCGACGGCGGTGGCCAGCGCCTTCTTGTTCGGCACGTAGTTCATCGTCCGGGCGAGGTCGATCTGCCACTTCTCGCTGGCGAGGGCCTTGACGACGTCCACGGCGGCGCCGCGGGACTTGGCCTTGCGCGGGATGATCAGCTCGGAGCCGCCGGTGAAGACCGCGCCGGGCTTGTCCGCGGACTTGCCCGGGATCGGGAAGTAGCCCAGCTTGTCCTTCATCTGGGGGTTGGCCTTGAGGATCCGGGAGGTCGCTCCGGGGGTGTCGATGAACTGGGCCACGTTGCCCCGGGCGAAGACGTCGGCCTGCGGCGGGGTGCGCTCGTCGGCGTCCTTGGGTCCCTGGCCGTGGGCCTGGAGGTCCTTGTAGAACTTCATCCCGCGTACGGCGGGCTCGCTCTCCAGGGCGCCCTCCCAGGTGCCGGAGCGCTCGACGGCGAGTTCGCCGCCCTCCTCCCATATGAAGCCGGCGAGGACGTACCAGTCCTGGCCGGGGAGGTAGATGCCCTGGTTGCCGCCGCCGTTCAGCTTCTCCGTGGCCTTCAGCCAGTCCTTCTGCGTCGTCGGCAGCTTGGTGATGCCGGCGGCCTTGAAGAGGTCCTTGTTGTAGATGACCACGCGGTTGGCCGCGTACCAGGGGATGCCGTACTGGGCGCCGTTGATGTTGCCGGGGTCGGCGAGGCCGGGCAGCCAGTCCTCGCGTCCGAGGTCGCGGGTGGCCTCCACGGTGAGGTCGGTGAGGGCTTCCGACTCGGCGTACTGGGCGACGTGGGTGTTGCCGACCTCGATGACGTCCGGGGTGTCCTGCCCGCCCAGGGCGGCGTTGACCTTCTTCCCGATGCCACTCCACTCCTGGAAGGTGAATTCCAGCTCCACGGAGGGGTGTTCCTTCTCGAACTGCTTGGTGAAGCGCTCCAGGAACTCGTCGGAGGCGCTGTCCTTCATCAGCCAGATCTTCACCGTCGTCCGGTCGGACTCGGTGCCGGGGATGAGGCCGCAGCCGGTGAGCGCGAAGAGGCACACCAGTGCGATGGAGGTGGGGACAGAACGGCTTCTCACAACGTTCACCTTATGGCATGAATATGTGAACCCGATGGGGGGTATCGCGCTCCAGGGGCGCGCGGGTCTGGCTGGATTTTGGTATGGACCAGAGAAGGGGTCAACCCCCTGATTGGCCCTCATATCCGGACACCTCACTCAAGGCCGGCCCCCGGTGCGCGGTGGGGTGAGCCTAGCGAGAGGAAACCGCCCCCATGTCGAATCACACGTATCGGGTCACGGAAATCGTCGGAACGTCCCCCGACGGCGTCGATCAGGCCATCCGTAACGGCATCAATCGCGCGAATCAGACACTGCGTGGCCTGGATTGGTTTGAGGTGACCCAGGTGCGTGGCCACCTCACCGACGGGCAGATCGACCACTACCAGGTGGGGCTGAAGGTGGGTTTCCGACTGGAGGACGGCAGTTGAACCCTGCGGGTCACCGGCCCGGACGGCAGGCGGCTGAGCAGCGAAAATCAGCCGCCACGCCATCCGGATGATCACTCCGCTTGTGAAAACTTCCACGTCAGCGCGGCGGTGACGCCGGTCCGCCGTCAGAGGCGGCCGGCGCCCCGCCCCCGCGCGACTCTCCTGCTTGGAATCAGCCATCGTGCACAGCTCTCATGACCCCTTTGTCCGTGTCCGTGGCGCCCGTGAGCACAACCTGCGCAACGTCGACGTGGACGTGCCCCGTGACGCCCTCGTCGTCTTCAGCGGGGTGTCGGGGTCGGGCAAGTCCTCGCTCGCCTTCGGGACCCTCTACGCGGAGGCGCAGCGGCGCTACTTCGAGTCCGTCGCCCCCTACGCACGGCGGCTGATCCACCAGGTCGGGGCGCCCGAGGTCGCCGAGATCACCGGCTTGCCGCCGGCGGTCTCGCTGGAGCAGCGCCGCTCCTCCCCCTCGTCGCGCTCCTCCGTCGGCACGGTGACGACGCTGTCGAACTCGCTGCGGATGCTGTACTCGCGGGCCGGCGACCACCCTCCCGGCGCACCGCGCCTGGACTCGGACGCCTTCTCGCCGAACACGGCCGCCGGCGCCTGCCCGCAGTGCCAGGGCCTCGGCCTGGTCCACGAGACCGACGAGGACCTGCTGGTGCCCGACCCCTCGCTCTCCGTCCGCGAGGGCGCCGTCGCCGCCTGGCCCGGCGCCTGGCAGGGCAAGAACCTGCGGGACGTCCTGGACGCGCTCGGGTACGACGTGGACCGGCCCTGGCGCGAACTGCCCCGCGCGGAGCGCGAGTGGATCCTGTTCACCGACGAACGGCCCGTCGTCACCGTGCACCCGGTGCGCGAGGCGGGCCGCATCCAGCGCCCGTACCAGGGCACGTACCAAAGCGCCCGGCGGTACGTGCTGCACACCTTCGCCGACACCCGGAGCCAGACGCTGCGGGCCAAGGCGGAGCGGTTCCTGCGGGCGGCGCCGTGCGCGGCGTGCGGGGGCGCCCGGCTGCGGCCCGAGTCGCTGGCGGTCACCTTCGCCGGCCGGACGATCGCCGAGCTGGCGGCCCTGCCGCTGACCGCACTGGGGCAGGTGCTGGCGCGGACGGGTGGCGAGGGCGCCGCGCGGGCGCTCACGGACGACCTGCTGGCGCGGATCGCCCCGGTCACCGAACTCGGCCTCGGCTACCTCAGCCTGGACCGCACCGCCCCCTCGCTCTCCAACGGCGAGTTGCAGCGGCTGCGGCTCGCGACCCAGCTGCGCTCGGGCCTGTTCGGGGTGGTGTACGTGCTGGACGAGCCGTCCGCCGGACTCCACCCGGCCGACACCGAGGCCCTGCTGACCGTCCTCGACCGGCTGAAGGCCGCGGGGAACTCGGTGTTCGTGGTGGAGCACCACCTGGACGTGGTGCGCGGTGCGGACTGGCTCGTGGACGTGGGGCCGGCCGCCGGGGAGCACGGCGGGCGGGTGCTGCACAGCGGCCCGATGGCGGGGCTCGCGCAGGTCCCCGAGTCCGCCACCCGGCGCTTCCTCTTCGACCGCCCGGCCCCTGCACGGCGGGCGGTGCGCAAGCCGTCGGGGTGGCTGGAGGTCGGCCCGGTCACCCGCCACAACCTCCGCGACGTACGGGTGCGCGTCCCCCGCGGTGCCCTGACGGCGGTCACCGGGGTGTCGGGGTCGGGCAAGTCGACCCTGGTGGGGGCGATCGCCGACGGAACGCGGGACGCGGGGCGGCTGGTGACGGTCGACCAGAAGCCGATCGGCCGCACCCCGCGGTCCAACCTCGCCACCTACACCGGCCTGTTCGACGTCGTACGGAAGCTCTTCGCGGCCACCGACGAGGCGCGGGCCCGCGGCTACCGGGCCGGCCGCTTCTCCTTCAACGTAGCGGGCGGCCGGTGCGAGCGCTGCCAAGGGGAAGGGTTCGTCTCCGTCGAGCTGCTCTTCCTGCCCACCACGTACGCGCCGTGCCCGGAGTGCGGCGGCGCCCGCTACGAGCCGCGGACGCTGGAGGTCCGCTACCGGGGCGCGCACATCGCCGCCGTGCTGGACCTGACCGTGGAGGCGGCGGCGGAGTTCTTCGCGGACGTGCCGGCCGCCGCGCGCAGCCTCGGCACGCTCCTCGACGTGGGCCTCGGCTACCTACGGCTGGGGCAGCCGGCGACCGAGCTGTCCGGCGGCGAGGCGCAGCGCATCAAGCTGGCGAACGAACTCCAACGGGTGCGTCGCGAGCACACCCTCTACGTGCTGGACGAACCGACGACCGGGCTGCACCCCGCCGATGTGGAGGTGCTGATGCGCCAGGTGAACGGGCTGGTCGACGCGGGGCACTCCGTGGTGGTCGTCGAGCACGACATGGACGTGGTGGCGGACGCGGACTGGGTGGTGGACCTGGGGCCGGGGGGCGGAGAGGAGGGCGGTCGGGTGGTCGCCGAAGGGACGCCGACGCAGGTGGCGTCGGCGTCCCTGAGCCGTACGGCGCCCTATCTGGCCCGGGCGCTCGGCCAGGCGGCCGGCGAGCGGGGGTGAGGGGGTGTGCCGCCGGGGGGCGGCGGCACACCGCGGGCCTCACGACCGGCCGCGTCCGGCGCGCCGGGTGGCCCGCAGCCACTCCTTGTTCATCGCGGCGATCGACGGCAGCGGGATGCCCTTGGGGCAGGCGGTGGCGCACTCCCCGGCGAGGGTGCAGCCGCCGAAGCCCTCGTCGTCCATCGCGGCCACCATGTCCAGGACCCGGCTCTCCCGCTCGGGTGCGCCCTGCGGCAGCACGTTGAGGTGGTTGACCTTCGCGGAGGTGAACAGCATCGCCGAGCCGTTGGGGCAGGCGGCGACGCAGGCGCCGCAGCCGATGCACTCGGCGTGCTCGAAGGCGAAGTCGGCGTCCGCCTTGGGGACCGGGGTGGCGTGCGCCTCGGGCGCGGAGCCGGTGGGGGCGGAGACGTAGCCGCCGGCCTGGATGATCCGGTCGAAGGCGGTGCGGTCCACCACCAGGTCCTTGACCACCGGGAAGGCGGCGGCCCGCCAGGGCTCGACGTCGATGGTGTCGCCGTCCGAGAAGGACCGCATGTGCAGTTGGCAGGTGGTGGTCCGCTCGGGGCCGTGCGCGTCGCCGTTGATGACCAGGCTGCACGCCCCGCAGATGCCCTCGCGGCAGTCGTGGTCGAAGGCCACGGGGTCCTCGCCGCGCAGGATCAGGTCCTCGTTGAGGGTGTCCAGCATCTCCAGGAACGACATGTCCGGGGAGACGCCGTCCACCTCGTAGGTGGCCATGGCGCCGGGCGCGTCGGCGCGGGGCTGGCGCCAGACGCGGAGGGTGAGCCTCATGTGTAGCTCCGCTGGGTGGGGTGGACGTACTCGAAGACCAGGGGTTCCTTGTGCAGCACCGGAGCGCGCCGGCCCGCGGGGAACTCCCAGGCGGCGGCGTAGCCGAACTCCTCGTCCCTGCGGGCCGCCTCGCCGTCGGGGGTCTGGGACTCCTCGCGGAAGTGGCCGCCGCAGGACTCGGCGCGGTGCAGTGCGTCGAGGCACATCAGCTCGGCGAGTTCGAGGTAGTCGACGACGCGGTTGGCCTTCTCCAGGGACTGGTTCAGCTCGTCGCCGCTGCCGGGGACCTTGATGCGCCGCCAGAACTCCTCGCGGATCTGCGGGATGCGCTCCAGCGCCTTGCGCAGCCCCGTCTCCGTGCGGGACATCCCGCAGAACTCCCACATCAGCTCGCCGAGCTCGCGGTGGAAGGAGTCGGGGGTGCGGTCGCCGTCCACGGAGAGCAGCAGGTTGATCCGGTCCTCGGTCTCCGCGAGGACGTCCGCCACCTCGGGGTGCGTCTCGCTCGGCCGTTCGTCGAGCGGGGTGCGCGCCAGGTAGTCGTTGATGGTGGACGGCAGGACGAAGTAGCCGTCGGCGAGGCCCTGCATCAGGGCGGAGGCGCCGAGGCGGTTGGCGCCGTGGTCGGAGAAGTTGGCCTCGCCGATGGCGAAGAGGCCGGGAACGGTGGTCTGGAGGTCGTAGTCGACCCAGAGGCCGCCCATCGTGTAGTGCACGGCCGGATAGATCCGCATCGGCACCTCGTACGGGTTCTCCGCGGTGATCCGCGCGTACATGTCGAAGAGGTTGCCGTACTTCTCCTCGACCTTGTCGCGGCCCATGCGGCGGATCGCGTCCCCGAAGTCCAGGTACACGCCCTGGCCGCCGGGGCCCACCCCCCTGCCCTCGTCGCAGACGTTCTTGGCGGCGCGGGAGGCGATGTCCCGGGGCACCAGGTTACCGAAGGAGGGGTAGATGCGCTCCAGGTAGTAGTCCCGCTCGTCCTCGGGGATCTCGTTCGCCGGCCGGGTGTCGCCCTTGGCCCGGGGGACCCAGATCCGGCCGTCGTTGCGCAGGGACTCGCTCATCAGCGTGAGCTTCGACTGGTGGTCGCCGGTGCGCGGGATGCAGGTGGGGTGGATCTGGGTGAAGCAGGGGTTGGCGAAGTACGCGCCCCGGCGGTGGGCCCGCCAGATCGCGGTCGCGTTGGAGTTCATGGCGTTCGTCGACAGGTAGAAGACGTTGCCGTAGCCGCCGGTCGCCAGCACCACCGCGTCGGCGAAGTGGGTGGAGATCTCACCGGTGACCAGGGAGCGGGCGACGATGCCGCGGGCGCGGCCGTCGACGACGAGGAGGTCCAGCATCTCGGTCCTGGCGTGCAGGTTGACGGTGCCTGCGGCGATCTGCCGGGACAGCGCCTGGTAGGCGCCGAGGAGGAGCTGCTGTCCCGTCTGGCCCCGGGCGTAGAAGGTGCGGGAGACCTGGACGCCGCCGAAGGAACGGGTGTCGAGAAGTCCGCCGTACTCGCGGGCGAAGGGGACGCCCTGGGCGACGCACTGGTCGATGATCTCCACGGAGATCTGGGCCAGCCGGTGCACGTTCGACTCGCGGGCGCGGAAGTCGCCGCCCTTGACGGTGTCGTAGAAGAGCCGGTGGATGGAGTCGCCGTCGTTGCGGTAGTTCTTGGCCGCGTTGATGCCGCCCTGGGCGGCGATGGAGTGGGCCCGGCGCGGCGAGTCCTGGTAGCAGAACTGCTCGACGTGGTAGCCCTGCTCGCCGAGGGTGGCGCCGGCGGCGCCGCCGGCGAGCCCGGTGCCCACCACGATGACGGTGTGCTTGCGCCGGTTGGCCGGGTTGACCAGCTTCGCCTCGAAGCGGCGGCGGTCCCAGCGCTCGGCCACGGGGCCGTCGGGCGCCTTGGTGTCGGTGATCGGCGCGCCGACCTCGTACTCGGTGTCACTCATGTCAGCTCACCAATCCGGTCATGACGGCCACGGGTACGGCGAGGAAGCCGGCGGTCAGCACCAGCGCGAGGCCGTTCGCGACGGCCTTGAGCGCGCGGTCGCGCCGGGCGTTGCCCGCGCCGAGGGTCTGGGCCGCGCTCCAGAACCCGTGCCTCACGTGCAGGCCGACCGCGAGCATCGCGGTGACGTAGATGACGTTGCCGTACCAGGTGGAGAAGGTGGCCACCACGTTCTCGTAGGGGCGTCCGTGCTGGGCGTTCTCGTTCACCGTCAGCGTGGTCAGGTCCAGGATGTGCCACACGATGAACAGCGCGATGATGATCCCGCCCCAGCGCATGGTGCGGGTGGCGTAGCTGGCGCGCCGCCGCTTGTGCACGTAGGCGGTGGGGCGCGCCTTGATGTCGCGGCGGCTGAGCTGGTACGCGGAGACGGCGTGCGCCACCACGGCGGCGAGCAGCAGGATCCGCACGCCCCACAGGGCCCACTCCTCGTGCAGGACGGGGGCGCCCATGGTGCGCAGCCAGCGGCCGTACGCGTTGAACTCCTCGGGGCCGAAGAAGACCTTGAGGTTGCCCATCACGTGCGCGACGAGGTAGCCCAGCATGATCAGGCCGCTCACGGCCATGACGATCTTCTTGCCGAGCGTCGATCCCCAGAAGGTGCGCGGGGGGCGGGTGGGCGACGGTTTCGCTGCCGTACGCGTTGCCAGAGCCATGTCAGGAACGGTAGGTCCGCACCCCACCAGTGGTCCAAGACATGATCCAGCTGCTGTCGATAGCTGATGCCTATGTGACGGTCGTAGGCTGGTCCCATGCAGCTGCAACAGCTCCGCTACTTCGTCGCCGTCGCCGAGGCCCGGCACTTCACCCACGCCGCCGAGCTGGTCCACGTCTCCCAGCCCTCGCTCTCCCAGCAGATCAGGGCGCTGGAGAAGGAGCTGGGGGCGGAGCTGTTCAGCCGGGCGCGGGGGAACATCGCGCTGACCGAGGCGGGCGAGGCCCTGTTGCCGCTGGCCCGGCGGATCCTCGCCGACGCGGACACCGCGCGCCACGAGGTCCAGGAGCTGGTGCAGCTGCGCCGCGGGCGGGTGCGGCTCGGGGCCACCCCCAGCCTGTGCACCGGGCTCCTCCCCGACGTGCTGCGGGCCTTCCACGACCGGCACCCCGGAATCCAGCTGCTGATCGACGAGGGCGGCTCGCACGACCTGGTGCGCCGGCTGGCCCGGGGCGCGCTGGACCTGGCGTTGGTCGTCCTGCCGCTGCCGCCGGCGTCACCGGCCCTGACCACGGTGGAGCTGCTGCGGGAGGACCTGGTCGTCGTCTCGTCGGCCGTGTCCCCGGCGCCGCGCGACCCGGTGCGGATCTCCGATCTGCGCGATCAGCCGCTGGTGATGTTCCGGCACGGGTACGACCTGCGGGAGCTGACCGTCGCGGCGTGCCGGGCGGAGGGGTTCGAGCCGGCGTTCACGGTCGAGGGCGGGGAGATGGACGCGGTCCTCGGGTTCGTCCGGGCGGGGCTCGGGCTGGCGGTGGTGCCCCGGATGGTCGCCGACCGCGCGGGCCCGGACCTGCGGGTCACCCCGCTCGCCCGGCCGGGGCTGCGGCGCACGATCGCGCTCGCGCACCGCAGCGACGTGGCGCCGCCGCGGGCCGCCCGCGAGCTCCAGAAGGTGCTGCTGACGATGACCGCGGCGGACGACGGCGCCGACGGCTGACGCCGGTCCGGGCCGTTGGGGCCCGGTGGCCCGCGGGTCCCGTCGAGCGGGTCCGCGGGCCGTGGGTCACACCGCGTCCGCCAGGGACAGCGTGTGGAGTTGGTCGGGCGGGCCGGGGCGGGCGTAGTACCAGCCCTGTGCGGTGTCGCAGCCCAGCTCCCGCAGTTGGTCCGCCTGGACGCCGGTCTCCACGCCCTCGACGGTGACCGCCAGCTCCAGGCTGTGCGCCAGCGATACGATGCCCTCGACGATCTTGAGGTCGACGGGGTCGACCGGCGCGTGCTGCATGCCCTTGGTGAAGGAGCGGTCGAGCTTGAGGATGCTGACCGGCAACCGTCTGAGGTTCGCCAGGTTGGAGTAGCCCGTGCCGAAGTCGTCGAGGGCGATGTCCACGCCCAGCTCGGCGAGTTGCCGCAGCGGTCTGAGCAGTGCCTCGTCCGCTCCTATCAACGCGGACTCGGTGACCTCCAGGCACAGCGCGCCGGGTTCCAGACCGGCGCCCTCCAGCACCGCGACCGTGTCCTTGACCAGGCCGGGGTGTTGGAGCTGGGTGGGCGAGAGGTTCACGTTGATCCGCATCGGACCGCCGTCGACCCGGTGCTCCTGCCAGTAGCGTGCCTGGCGCACCGCCTCCTGGAGCACCCACCGCCCCAGCGGCACGATCAGCCCGGTGTGCTCGGCCAGCGGGATGAACTGGTCGGGGCCGAGGATCCCGTGCTGGGGGTGGGACCAGCGCACCAGGGCCTCCGCGCCGTGCACGCGGCCGTCGCCCATGTGCACCAGCGGCTGGTACTCGATGAAGAACTCCCCGCGCTCCAGGGCCGCGGGCAGCGCGGTCGTCAGCCCGTGGCGGGTGATCGCGCTCGCCTCCAGCTCGGGATCGGCGAACTCGTAGCGGTTGCCGCCCTGCGCCTTCGCCCGGTACATCGTGATGTCGGCGCTGCGCAGCACCTCCGCCGTGGTGCGCTCGCCGGAGCAGCCCTCGACGATGCCGATGGAGCCGCGCACGGTGAACTCGCGTCCGTCCACGAGGATCGGCGCGCCGAGGGCGCCGAGGATCCGGGCGGCCAGCTCCCGCGCCTCGCACTCGGACTCCGATCCGGTGGTCAGCGCCACGAACTCGTCGCCGCCGAGGCGGGCCACCATCTCGCCGGGCGCGGTGGCGCAGCTCTGGAGCCGGTCGGCGACCTCGACCAGGAGGCGGTCGCCGGTGGCGTGGCCGAGGCTGTCGTTGATCGCCTTGAAGCCGTCGAGGTCGAGGTAGCACAGGCCGAAGCGGGAGGCGCCGCTGCCGGCGAGCGCCTTCTCCAGGCGTTCGAAGAAGAGCGTGCGGTTCGGCAGCCCGGTGAGGGCGTCGTGCGTGGCCTCGTACCGCAGGCGCAGATTGAGCAGCCGGCGCTCGGTGGTGTCCTCCAGGAGGGCGAGCAGGTACTGGGGGCGGCCTTCGGGGTCCCGGAGCAGGGACATCGTCAAGTTGGTCCACAGCACCGTGCCGTCGGTGCGGAAGAAGGGCTTCTCGACCCGGAAGTGCTCGCGTTCGCCGCGCTTGAGCTCGCGGTAGAGCTGGCCGATGTGCGGTCGGTCCTCGGGGTGCGTCCACTCGGTGATCTTCTTGGCCCGCACGTGGTGCTCCAGGCCGCCGAACATCCTCGTCAGCGTCTCGTTCACCTCGACGAGGGTGCCGTCGAGCTCGGCGATCCCGATGCCGATGGCGGCGCCTTCGAAGACGGCCCGCAGCCGGGTCTCGGTGGCGTGCAGCGCGTGCAGGGCGTCGGTGCGGGCCGCCAACGAGGAGCTGGCGACGGCCTCCTGCTCGGCGAGGGTGCGGTCGCGCAGCCCCTGGGCGAAGCCGGCGGCGACCGCGTGTTGCAGCCGGGTGCAGCGGGTGCGGCCGTCCTCGACGGGCAGTTCCTCGGCGCCCGCGTCGCCGCAGTACAGCACGAGGTACGCGTCGATCACGCCGAGGGTGCGGGTGAGCGCCTCGGGGTCGGTGCAGTGGGCTTCGATCAGCGCCGCCCCCACGTCCTGGGCCGGGCCCGGGTCGAAGGGTCGGGCGTGCAGCAGCGCGCACAGCCGCCGCGCCAGCGGCAGCAGGTGTTCCTCGACCTCGGCTCGGGTCAGCGAGGTCGCCGTCACGGGAAAGACGGCACGGCTCCAAATGGTCGCGAAACGGCGAAGTCTGTCTTCAAGACCGTCCGGGTCCGCCGTGGGACCCGTCGCCTGCGATGGCGTCTTCACGCCTTGCGTCCCACCCCTGCGAAGCCTGAGTAGGCATATGGGTCCTCCTGCTCGGCAGGGGCATCCGGCCGCCAGTGCGGCTTGGACACCAGTCCGGGCTCGACCATCTCGTACCCCTCGAAGAACCGAGCGATTTGCTCTTGTGAACGCATCGTCATTGGATTGCGGATGTCACGGTAGACGCTGACGGCCCGTGCCGTCTGCTCCTGCGGCACCGGCACTCCGTCGTACGCGGCATGGGTGATCACGATCAAACTCCCGGGCGAGAGCGCTCGCTTCAGTTCCGCAACCGCCCCGTACGGATCGTCCTGATCCTCGACGAAGTGGAGTACGGAGACCAGCACGAGCGCCACCGGGCTGGCCAGGTCCAGCACTTCGGCGAGTTCCGGGCTCTCCAGGATCTGGCGCGGTTTGCGCAGGTCAGCCGAGAGGGCGGTGGCGCGGGGATCCCCCTCAAGGCGGGTGCGCCCCTGGGCGACGACGACCGGATCGTGGTCGACGCAGACCACCCGGCACTCGGGGTCGACCGCCCTGGCGACCTCGTGGACGCTGCCGAAACCGGGCATTCCGCAGCCGACGTCGAGGAACTGCGTGACGCCTTCGCCCACCGCCCAGGTCACCGCACGGCGCATGAACGCCCGGTTGGCCTGGATGACCTTCGGCACCCCCGGCAGGTGCCGCAGCACCTCACGGGCCGCCCTGCGGTCGGCGTCGAAGTTGTGCGAACCGCCCAGGTAATAGTCGTTCATGCGGGACACGCTCGGCACCGAGATGTCGATGCCGGGCGGGGCCCAGGCGGGACGCTCCATCGATGTCTCCAACTACGTCAACCACGCCCCCCACAGGCGCGGTCCGACCATGTGCATGGCCAGTGTTCGAGCCGAGGCTACTGATCGGCCGCCAATTGAGCGAGTCCAAACGGGAATTCGCGAACCGTTCTTCATCACACTGCGACGAACGCGGGCCGGCCCGCCGCCACGCCGGGTGCGTGGGGCGGGCCGGCGCGGGGGCCGCTACCGGGGCGCCTTCGCCAGCTTCCCCTGCGGCGTCACGGCGAACCAGGTCCCGCCCACGCCCTGTCCGTTGATGTCCCCGGGCTTGGCGTCACCGGCGAAGGTGTAAAGGGGCCAGCAGTCGATGGTCTGCTGCTTGACGCCGTCGGGGCGGTCGAAGGTGACGTACCCCTTCTGACGGATGCCCCGGGTGTCGCTCTTGGCGACGGGGGCGACCACCGGCCACTCCTCCAGGCACTCGCCGGTGCAGGCCGACGTCATGGGCCAGGCCGAGTCCTTGGTGAACCGGTACACCGTCATGCCGTCCTGGTCGACGACGACGTCACCCAGTCTGGGGTCCTTGCGGGTGGTCAGGCCCGGCAGACCGGCGGGGCGGGCACCGCGCGCGGCGGGGGCCGCTGCGCGCGCCTTCTTGCCGTCCGGGGCCGCGGCGAACCAGGTCCCGCCCACGCCCTGCCCCTGGGCCTCCCCCGCCTTCGTGTCCTTGGCGTAGCGGTACATCGGCCAGCCGCCGATGGTGAGCTGCTTGGTCCCGTCGGAGCGGGTGACCGCGCCGAGGAGCGAGGCGTCGGTCCCCGGCGCGGCCGTCGCGCCGCCCGCGGGCACCACGGGCCACGCCTTCGCACAGTCGCCATCGCAATGCGAGGCGGGTGGTGCCGCGGTGTCCTTGTCGAACCGGTACAGCGTGAGGCCCGCGCCGTCGGTGACGACCCGGCCGAGCTCCGGGCTGTTCCAGACGGTGAGCCGGCCCGCCGGCTTCCCGGCGGTGCCCCGGGCGGTCGCGCCGCCCGAAGCGTGGTCGCCGTATCCGCTGCCACCGGGCTGCACGGCGCTCGCCGCACCGGCCGACCGGCCGTCCTCCTCGCCGCACGCCGTCATCAGCACCAGCACGGCCGCCGCAGTCGCCGCGAGCGAGGCGTTCCGCCAGGTGTTCATGTCCACTCCCGAAGTCCGTCAGGTTCCGGACGGCGCCCGGCCGCGCCGTTCGTGGCCCTAGGTACGACCGGGTGCGGGCGGGCGTTCAAAGCGGCCCGAAAAACTCCGGCGCGAGCCGGTGGGCGAGCGGACGGACTCCCGGTGCGGGCGGCACCACGCCGGTGTCGTCGCCCGCCCGGCCCACACGGATGACCCGTTCGCACGGCAGCGATCGCGACCCGCAGGGCCGGCTCCTAGCGTTTCGGACATCGAGGGGCATCACCCGCCTTCTGTGGACAAGAGGTTCCGCGCCTGCTCCTCGGGGACCCGGAGGAATGACCATGCGCGTGATACCCGTCGCAGCCGCCGCCCTCGTGGGGGCGGCGGCGTTCGCCCTGCCCGTCCCCGTCGCCGTCGCCGGTGGGGACGGGACGACGGTCCGGTTCACCGTCGCGCCGTCGACCGTCGCCCCCGGCGGTCGCGTCGCCCTGTCCGCGAGCGGGTGCGCGTCCGCAGCCACGGCCACGTCCGGGGTGTTCGACACCGTGACGATCCAGCCCGGCACGTCGGCGACGGCCACCGTGGACCCGGACGCCCGCCGGGGTGCCCAGTACGCGGTCCAGTTCACCTGCGGCACCCAGCGCGGCACGGTCAACCTGACGATCGCCGGAGCCACCGCGACCCCCACCACCAGTTCCACGTCCCTGCCCGTGGCCCCCGCCACGCCCACGGCGACGCCGAGCGCCAGCGTGACGCCCCAGGGGGTACGCGGCGGTCTGGGCGGCAGCATCGGCGACGCGGGGCCGAAGGAGGTCGCGATCGGCGCCGCGCTGGTGCTGGCCGCGGCGGCGGGCACCGGTTGGGCCGTACGTCGGCGGGCCCGCCCGCACGAGCACTGACCGCGCGGCGGCCCGTCCCGGTCGGCGCAACCGCCGCTCGCCCCGATTGCCGAAGAGCGCTCGGGGCGAGCG